>CAZSXY010000071.1:0-20906 GCA_964611395.1 uncultured Anaerolineaceae bacterium
CCCACGGGGATCAGCGGGAGCAACTGGTCCAGGATATCCTGCGGCATCTTTTCGGTGAGCGCGGTCTTGATGAAGCCGGGGGCGATGGCGTTCACTGTAATGCCGCGCGAGGCGACCTCGCGGGCCAGCGCCTTCGTTAGACCAATCATGCCGGCTTTACTGGCGCTGTAGTTCGTCTGGCCTGCCTGCCCCATCCGGCCACTGGCGCTGGAAATATTGACAATGCGCCCGTACCGCTTGCGCATCATGGGCCGGATGACCGCTTTGGAGCAGAGCCACGCGCTCTTGAGGTTGACTTTCTGGATGAGGTCAAATTCTTCTTCTGACATGCGCATGATCAGGTTGTCGCGGGTGGTCCCGGCATTGTTGACCAAAATGTCGATCTTGCCGAATTGGTCGAGCACGGTCTTGATCATGTTTTCGACCTGGTCGGCCTCGCTGACATCGGCGGTGATCGCCAGCCCATCGCCGCCCAGTTCGCGGATTTCGGCCAGCGTGTCATCGGCGCAGCAGCCGCTCACATCGTTTGTGACGACGGTGGCCCCGCGCCGCGCCAGTTCCAGGGCAATGGCGTGGCCGATCCCCTGACCGCTGCCGGTGACAATTGCGATGCGACCTGTTAAATCTGACATAATTCTATCTCCTTACATAAGGCGTTAAGGTGGTATGGGGACACGCCTATGATAACTTCCCCCCTACGCGTGTCAAATTCGCCGGAAGTGCCTACGGAGCCAGCACGACCGCTTCGCCGGTGATGACCACCGTGCCCTCATGGTTGGTACAGACGGTGGACAGCGTCGCGATCCGTTTTTCCTCGCGAAACCGGGTCACTTCGACGGTTGCGGTGATGGTATCGCCGATATACACCGGCGCTTTGAATTGCAGGGTTTGGCTGAGGTAGATCGTGCCTTCGCCTGGCAGGTCGTTGCCGATCACGGCAGAGATCAGGCTGGCCGTCAACATGCCATGCACGATCCGTTTCCCGAAACGCGTGGTGGCGGCGTGCGCATCATCCAGGTGAACCGGATTCTGGTCGCCGGAAATGGAGGCAAAGCCGCGCACGTCCTCATCGGTGAAAGTTTTGGTCCGGTTGGCGGTTTCCCCAACAGCAACTGACATGATGAACACTCCCCGGCATCGAGCCGCTAATGGCTGGCATGGTACTTGCAGAGAACTCATAGTGCAAATACACCGCGCAAGTCAAATCGTTACGCGGTGGCCAGGTGGCAAGATCTTGCCAAACGTGTTGGAACGATGTAATGTGATCTTGACTCTGGGAGGTCATGAACGTGAGATCACTGCGACGATGGAAAGGAAGGAATGGCATGTCACGCAAGCATGCCTGGGTGCCCGTGATGCTACTGCTCGCCAGCCTGTTGCTGGTAGGGTGCTTTGGCGAACCGTTTGCCGAAGCCTATATGGCGCGTGGCGAGGCGGAGCATATCCGCGACCTGCAGGTGGCAACGGCGTTTGATACGCACGAGAACCTCCGGCTCGTTGTGCACTTCAACCAACATCCTGATGAATTGCGGATGGAAACGGTTTGGCGTGTTCCTGACGGGTCGGAAGAGACCAAACTTCAGGTCACCGTGCCGTCGGATGCCGAGACAATGCTGGTTACCTATGACCTGGCCAAAGCCGGGCGCACTTACTGGCAACCGGGCGAATGGCAGGTTGAAATACGGATCGACGGCAAGCTGGCCGAAACGCTATCGTTCCAGGTGGAAGGCGAGGTCCCAGTGGAAGAGGCGGCCGGTGCTGGCGAAGCTGACGAGGGCGGCGAAGCCGATGGAGAATTCGACATTGACAGCCCCACAAACCCATTCGGAAACTGAAAGCGGCGCTTGCCACGCCTTGGTGCATTCGGATTTGGGGGTGAAAAGAAAATGAGGGAAGCCGGGCCAAGCTGGATGACCATAGCGGCTATTTTCAAACGCACCAGCGCCGGATGCACTATCAGGCGTTTCGCGCCGAAGGCTTCCCCATCGGTTCCGGCGCGGTTGAGAGCGGCATTAAGCAATACAAAACGCGTCTGAGGGGCCCTGGATGCGTTGGTCGCGCCCCGGCGTTAACCGTATGGTCGTCTCGTCAAGTTCGCGACGCACACGGCTTACCAGCGCGCCCATGCTGCGGGCGTCGTGTTCTTGGCAGGCTCCTGCGCTTCTGGTGATGCGGTGGCGGGAACAGCGCGCTCGACGGCGGGCTGGGATTTTTATTTATCGGCTCGGCAACGCCGCTCACAGGCCATTGGTCTTGGCCGCTTCCCACAATTCATCCATCTCATCGAGCGACATGGTATCAAGCGGGCGGTTCTGCGCGGCGGCCCGTTGTTCAATATAGCGAAAACGCCGGTAAAAGCGCGCGTTCGTCGCCCGCAGCGCCGACTCCGGCTCCACGCCCAGCCAGCGTGCCCAGTTCACCACGGCGAACAGCAAATCACCCACTTCCTGCTCGCGTTCATCCGCATTTGTCGCCGCGTGCAGCTCCGCGATTTCTTCATGGACTTTGGCGATCACTGGTTCAATCGTGTCCCAATCGAATTTAACACGCGCCGCCCGATCCTGGTAACTATACGCCTGTGACAGCGCCGGCAGCGACCGGGACACCCCATCCAGACGGGATGCCGGTGCGCCGTTCTCGGCTTTTTCCGCTTGTTTCAGGCGATCCCAGTTGGTTTTGACATCGTTTTCGTCGTTCACATCCACATCGCCCCAGACATGCGGATGCCGCCGGACGATCTTCTCGATGATCGTGGCGAGGATGTCGGACATGCGAAATGCGCCCGCTTCAACGGCGATCTGGCTGTGCAGCACGATCTGCAGCAGCAGATCGCCCAGTTCTTCGCGCAACGCCTCGGTGTCGTCGGCATCCAGCGCGTCGAGCACCTCGTAGGTCTCTTCGAGCAAATACGCACGCAGCGAGCGGTGAGTCTGTTTGCGATCCCAGGGGCAGCCTTCGGGCGCACGCAGATGGGCGATTATTTCCTGAAAACGCTCAAAACTACCGGCACGCGCCAGCGCCGGCACGGCCACGAGCGACCAGCCTTCCCCTTCTTGTTCCAGGCGTCCGAGCGGACAGGTTTTGACGGCGAGCGCGTTTGCCTCTTCCCGAAGGACGTGGGTGTCATGGGTAGCGGGATACTGGTTGAGCAGCACGCGCTTGATCGCGGCCAGGTCACCCGTAGCCCCGGACAGCACCAGCGCCGGAACATCGGGGTTGAGCGGGGGATGGTGCATCCCGGTGAACGCTTCCGTGTGGAAAATCTGCACCCCGCTGGCGTCATCGAGGCCCAGCGCGTCCAGCGCCCTTCCGATCAGCGACCAATGAGAGCGTATCGACATCGTTTGTCCTCTCCAGATTCTGATGGCGATGATCACCGGAGGTCCCCCGGCAGGAACGAAAACAGACAAAACCCCCGTGCTGGTGTGCAGGGATTTTGCCTGCTCTATCGACGCCATCAGGACTAATGCCTGATGTGAGCTTAACGCTTGGTGTAGGTCGGAGCCTTGCGTGCACGCTTGAGACCGGGCTTTTTGCGCTCCTTTTCGCGCGGGTCGCGCGACAGGTGTTCGCCCTGGCGCAGGAGGTTACGCCACTCTGGCTCAATCTTCAGCAACGCACGGGCCAACCCCAAACGGATCGCGTCGCGCTGGCCGGTGATGCCACCACCGCTCACCTTGACGGTCACGTTATAGGCGTTCTCGTAGCCTACGACACGCAGCGGTTCGATGGCGACATCAATGTCGCCCAGGCGCGGCAGGTATTCCTCGCCAGGCTTGTCATTAATGATGATCGTGCCGTTGCCGCCCGGCCACACCCGCACGCGCGCCGTCGATGTCTTGCGCCGCCCGATACCCTCGTAATACTGGTTCGCCATGTTTTACTATCCTCTTCCGTGCCTACAGTTCGTACACCTTCGGCTGCTGCGCCTGGTGTGGGTGCTTGTCGCCGCTGTAGACCTTGAGCTTCTTGATCATCTTGCGGCCCAGCCGGTTCTTGGGCAGCATGCCACGCACTGCCAGGCGGATAACCCGCTCCGGACGCCGGTCAAGCTGTTCGCGCAAGGTGCGCACCTTCAGCCCACCAGGATACCCGGAGTGGCGGTAGTACATCTTGTTGTCTAGCTTCTTCCCGGTGACCCGGATCTTATCGGCATTGATCACAATCACGAAGTCGCCCACGTCCACGTGTGGCGCAAAAATCGGCTTGTGTTTGCCGCGAAGCAATTGCGCGATCTGGGTGGCGAGACGCCCCAAAGTCTGGTCCTTGGCATCGACCACAAACCACTCGCGCTGGATATCGTCCGGCTTGGGAGTGTAAGTTTTGATCTTCATCGTTCCACTATGCTCCAGCGGGCGTCTCCCCGCTCAACTCAATACGTCACTTCTATCAGGCACAACCCGCGTGATGGGGCCATCTGGTTCGGCCAGTTGCCCTCGGCGGCACGCAACGCTTGTTCAAACTCATCGAGTGTCAGTGCTCCGCTGCCAACCCGCACCAGCGCCCCCACGATGCGCCGTACCATGTGGTACAGGAAGGCGTTGGCTTCGATGCGGTAGCACAGCATCTGGTCGACCGGTGGCCGGGCTGGAATACGTTCCCATTCCGACCGGTACACCCGGCGAACCGTGTTATCGCCCTGGGGCGCTTGCCCGAACGCGGCAAAATCATGCGTTCCGACCAATAAGTCCGCTGCGCATTGCATCATCTGGTTGTTAAGCGGCTGTCCTACCAGCGCGCGCCATGCATAGCGATCGAGTAGCGGCTGGCGCACCGGCGCGACATATAGTGTGTACTCGTACCTCCGGCGGCGGGCGTCAAAGCGCGGGTGAAAGTCGCCCGGCGCTTCGTCCAGGGCAAGCAGCGCCACATCGTCCGGCAGGTTGGCGTTCAAGGCGCGTAACAGGTCTTCAAACGTGTGACGCCATGCTACATCAAAGGCAATCACCTGACCGGTGGCATGGACGCCGCTATCGGTACGTCCGGCGGCTTTGAGTGTCACACGCTGCCCGGTCACCCGCTCAATTGCTGCTTCCAACACACCTTGAACGGTGGGTGTATTCCCCGCCTGGCGCTGGAACCCGTTGTACGGTGTCCCATCGTAGGCAACCACCGCCCGAAAGCGTCGCGCGAGCGGGGTGGTTGCGGGCGGGCCATCAGCACGGGCCTTTGTGCCCGAAGGGGGCATACCCCTTACGCTTCCTCGCGATCCACCAACTCCAGCAGCGCCATGCGTGCGGCGTCCCCCTTGCGCATCCCCAGTTTGTACATCCGGGTATAACCGCCGGGGCGCTCTGCATAGCGCGGGGCCAGCTCGTTGAACACCTTCGCCACGCTTTCCTTGTTCCGAAGGCGAGCGAACACAATACGCCGGGCGTGCACGCCGCGATTCGGGTCTTCGTGATCGAGCGCGCGCTTGGCGATTGTGATCAGTTTCTCGGCTTCGCCGCGAATCGCGCGAGCCTTGGCTTCAGTCGTCTCAATACGCTCGTGGCGGAACAGGGCATTGATCAGGTTGCGGCGCAATGCCTTGCGATGATCCTTATCCCGCCCCAGCCTCTTGCCAGCTACCTTGTGTCTCATTTCGGCCAGATTCCTCTTCGTCGTTAGCTGCCACTGAAGATATCGTGTTCTTCGGGCAGGTAGTTCTTCTCTTTGAGCCTGGTAATCAACTCATCCAACGATTTCTCGCCAAAGTTGCGAATGGCGAGCATCGCGTCCGGCCCCCGGTCGAGCATTTCGAGCACTTCGCCCACGTTGGTGATGCCCGTCCGCTTGAGCGAATTGAAGACGCGGACGCTCAAGTCCAGCGTTTCAATGGGTGTCTCATACGTTTCGGGCGGCAGAGCGTTTGGATCCGGCTCGACTTCTTCTTCGACCGGCGGCAACAGCGACTCTTCGCTGACGCCTGCGATGATGATCAGGTGCTTCATCAGGATTTCCGCCGCCTGGCTCATGGCCTCTTCGGGGCGGATCGACCCATCGGTCCAGATCTCCAGGATGAGCTTGTCATAGTTCGTCTTCTGGCCAACGCGTGCGCGTTCCACGTCATAATTGACGCGGCGAACCGGGCTGAAGATAGCATCCACCGGCAATTCGCCAATCGGCAGGCGACCACGTTCATCAGCGGGCGAGAACCCCCGGCCTGACTGCACCGTCAATTCGACCTCAAGCTGTGTCTCGTCGGAATCCGCCGTGAACAGGTACAGGTCGGGATTAATGATCTCAACTTCCGCCGGGCAGAGAATATCCGCCGCTGTAACCGTCCCCTCGCCGCGCACATCGAGACGCAAGCGCGCCGACTCGGCGTCGTACAGCTTGAGGCGCAGTTGCTTGATCTGCAGAATGAGCAGCGTCATATCCTCGCGGACATTAGGAATCGCTGAAAACTCGTGGTGAACGCCTGACACACGGATCGATGTCACCGCCGCGCCCGGCAGAGAAGAAAGCAAGACGCGCCGTAACGCATTACCGACCGTGATGCCATATCCCTGCTCAAGCGGGCTGATGATGAAGCGCCCGTACTTTTGTGAGGTGGCGTCCCCTTCGACCTTGGGCAGCACCATATTGTTCGTAACCACGTCCCCTCCTCTAGATGGGACTGAACTCATGCGGTTGACCGCTCGCGGTTTAGCGCGAGTAGTATTCCACGATGAGCTGTTCGTTCAGTGTGAGATCAATATCGCGACGTTCCGGCAGACGCAGCACGGTGCCTTTCATCGCGGCTCCATCTACTTCCAGCCATTCCGGCGCATAAGGACGGTCTTCGACAACCGACCGCAAGTCCTTGAAATAGGTGCGCTTTTGGCTGCCTTCACGGATGGTGATCACATCACCTGGCACGACCAGGTAGGACGGAATGTTGGTGCGGCGACCGTTAACCGCAATATGCCCGTGTTGGACAAGCTGACGCGCCTGATTGCGCGATGTGGCCCATCCCAGGCGGTAGACCACGTTGTCCAGGCGGGTCTCCAAAATCGAGAGCAGGTTCGAACCGGTCAGACCAGGCCGACGGAGCGCCTCGCGGAAGTAGCGGCGGAACTGGCGTTCCAGCACACCATATACGCGGCGCGCCTTCTGCTTTTCGCGCAACTGCAGGGCATAGTCAGAGCCACGCCCACGACGGAACTTGGCATCTTTACCATGCTGGCCGGGCGGGTAGCTCCGGCGATCGAACGAACACTTGGGAGAGAGACACCGCGCGCCTTTGAGGTACAGTTTTTCCCCTTCGCGGCGGCACAACTTGCAGACAGGTCCAGAATAACGTGCCATTGTGTACTGGCTTCCTCCACACTAGGACAAGTGTGTTTACACCACTCGTCTATAGGTTAGTAAAACAGCCTGGCGACTGCTAGACGCGCCGTTTCTTTGGCGGGCGCACACCATTGTGGGGCACAGGCGTCACGTCGGTGATCGACCGGACTTTCAGCCCGCTCGCCTGAATCGCGCGTATCGCGGCTTCACGACCCGGCCCCGGCCCCTTCACGAACACATCAACTTCTTGCATCCCCTGCTCTTTGGCGTTTTCGGACGCCTGCTGAGCGACGAGACGGGCAGCATAAGGGGTGCTCTTGCGGCTCCCCTTAAAACCGGCAGTGCCAGCACTGGCCCACGCGACGACGTTCCCCTGCTGATCGCTCATCGAGACGATCGTGTTGTTGAACGTGGCGTGGATATGCGCCTGCCCGTACGGGATGTTCCTTTTGACCTTACGTGGCCCACGACGTGGCCCTTTTCGAGTACGTCCCATGATTTCCTGATTTCTCCTCGACCACCACTAGTGCGAACGGCCCGCCTCGCTGACCCCCCTCCATCGGGAGGCTGCACACGACATGCGCCACATCCGCGCTGAAACGATTGGCGCACGCCAATACCCGGTGTGCGGCAGGCGTTCGAAAACTGCGTGCGGGGGCCTTACTTCTTCTTCGCCCCGCGACGACGTCCACGCCCGGCCACTGTCTTTTTCGGGCCGCGCCGGGTGCGGGCATTGGTCTTGGTCCGCTGTCCGCGCACAGGCAGGTTGCGGCGATGACGCAGACCGCGATAGCTACCAATCTCGATCAGACGCTTGATGTTGAGTTGGACTTCACGCCGCAATTCACCCTCGACGCGATACTGGCTCAAGCCCTCGCGCAGCTTCTGGACCTCGTCTTCACTCAGGTCCCGCACGCGCGTATCAGGGTTGACGCCGGATCGCTCAAGGAGTTGCTTGCTGCGAGTTCGACCAACACCGTAGATATAGGTGAGCGCGATTTCAACGCGCTTGTTACGCGGGAGATCAACACCCTCAATACGTGCCATAAAACCGTCATCTCCTCGTACTTTGGCGGTGTACAACCGCCAGACGGAACTGCTATTGTAACGAAAAGCCCAACGCTTGACCAGGGTTAACTTCGCTCAAGCGCCTTTGCACACAGGCCCGCACCGCGAATCATAGCGCGGTCAGGATGATCGGCGGGCCTTCGGGCGTGATGGCGATGGTGTGCTCGAAATGCGCACACAACGATCCATCTTGCGTGACCACCGTCCAGTGATCGCCCAGCACCTTAACCGGCGGGCGACCGGCATTGACCATCGGCTCGATGGCAAAGGTGTAGCCCGGCACCAGTTTGACGTTACGCCAGCCGGGAATACGCCGCCGTGAGTTGGGCCACCAGTTCGGAACGTGCAAATCTTCATGCATCGCACGCCCCACGCCATGCCCGGCGTACTCGCGCACCACACTGTAGCCATACCGCTCGACAAAGCGCTGGATCGCCAGGGCGATATCGCGCGTGCCATTCCCTGCAACGGCCACTTCTATGCCCTTGAACAAGGCCTGTTCGGTCACTTCTAACA
The DNA here is from genome assembly GCA_964611395.1 of uncultured Anaerolineaceae bacterium. Classification (GTDB taxonomy): domain Bacteria; phylum Chloroflexota; class Anaerolineae; order Aggregatilineales; family Aggregatilineaceae; genus CAZSXY01. The sequence goes on from CAZSXY010000071.1 coordinate 8,839, forward strand.
GGCGTCGCGCTTCATCTGAGATGGTCCCGACACCCATTGTAAACGCCGAATCCCCGACGAAACCTTCGTAGATCGTGCCGCAGTCCAGGCTGATGATGTCCCCGTCCTGCAAAATCCGGTCATCACGCGGGATGCCATGAACCAACTCCTCGTTGATCGACGCCGTGATCGTGGCCGGAAACGGGCGGGGACTCCCTGGCGGGTAGCCCAGGAAAGCAGGCTTGGCCCCGTACTTGCGCAGCACCTCAGCCGCGATAGCGTCCAGTTCTTTGGTGCTGATTCCGGGCCGGATGGCCTCGCGCATGGCCTGGAGCGCTTTCGCATTGATGCGCCCGGCTTCGCGCATGATCGCCAGTTCATCCGGCGTCTTGGGTGTGACCGGCATGATGACCTTGTATACCTCAGTGCCGCATTATGAAGCGCACCCGCGCTGCACCTGGTGTCACGGGCATTGTTAGCGCAGGAACCCGTCGTAATTCCGCATGGTCAACTGCGCTTCGAGCTGGCGCATCGTGTCGATGACCACACCAACGACGATGATCAACCCCGCGCTGCTGATGACCAATGCAGGGTTACGCGAGCTGGCTGCCACCGCCGGATCGAGCACCACATTCTGCACAACCTGCATGGCCCCCGGCATGATCGCCACCGCCCCCAGGAACACCGCACCGACCAACGTGATACGGTTGACGACACGGGTGATGAAGTCCTGAGTCCGGCGTCCAGGCCGGATGCCGGGAATGAACCCGCCGTTCTTTTGCAGGTTCTCCGCCAGGTTCTGGTTCTGAACCATGACGCTGGTATAGAAATAGGTGAACCCGACCACCAGCCAGAAGTAAATGAACCAGTACAGGAACCCGCGCTGGTTACCAAACATATCTTGAATCTGGCGGGCAGTGCTGCCGCTGAAAAAGCCAGCCACAATCGCCGGGAAGGTCACAATCGACTGGGCAAAGATCAAGGGGATCATGCCCGCAGTGTTGACCTTCAGCGGGATGTGCGTCGCGCCGCCGCCGTACATCTTGCGGCCACGCACGCGCTTGCCATATTGCACCGGGATGCGACGAGTGCCTTCCTGAATGATCACGATCACGACCACCGTCAACAGCGTCAGCGCGGTGAAGGCGATCAGGTTGAAGGTTGCAGCCTCACCCTGCATCAGGTTGAAGAGATTGGCGGGCACACGCGCCACGATACCGGCAAAGATGATGATCGAGATCCCGTTCCCAATCCCTTGCTCGGTGATCAACTCACCCAGCCAGATGGCAAACATCGTCCCGGCAGTCATCGTGGCAATGACCGATAGGGTGGTGAGCAGGTTACTCCCCGCGCCAAACCCAAACCCCTCGATCAGGTCAACGTTATAGCCGGCACTGTTGATCTGGCTCTGGAAGATGTTGATCTGGCCGATCGACTGCAACGCCGCCATGGGAATAGCCAGGTAGTAGGTGAACCGGTTGATCTTTTCCTGGCCGCCCGGCTCTTTGGCAATGGCTTCAAGTCGCGGGATGATCGGCACCAGCAATTGCAGGATGATCGAGGCGGTGATGTAGGGATACACGCCGTTGGCGATCACACTGAAATTGGACACCGCTCCCCCGGACAAGAGGTTCAGCACATTCAAGAAACCGGATTCATTATCGCTAAACAGTTGATCTAGTGCCTCACGCTGCACTCCTGGTACGGTGACATGCGCGGCGAACTGGTAGATCACCAGAATGAAGAGCGTATAGAGCATCTTCCGCCGCAAGTCTGGCAACCGGAATGCATTCCGCAGCGCCTCGATCATGATGTCAAATCCTTATCCGCTAGTCCACTAAGAGATCGCCTAGAACCAGGATGAGCCGGGTGCGGGTACGGGCCCCATACCCGGCATGGTTATCGCGATAGCGTCGCGCTAGTCCGCTTTCTGCGCGCGGAGCTTAGCGAGTTGTTCCTTGCGCAACTTCTTGACTGTAGCGCGCGATCCGGTCACCAACAGTTCGAGTTTTTCTATCGACCCGCCAGCAGCCTCGATCTTTTCCTGTGCGCTCTTGGTGAAGCGATGGGCTTTCACCGCCAGCTTCATTCCCAACTCACCGCGACCGAGCACGACCACCGGGCCGTCGGCTTTCTTGATCAGCCCTTTGGCGGCCATTGCTTCGGGCGTGACGGTCTCGCCATCCGCGAACACGCGCGCCAGGTCATCCACATTGACTTCTTGATATTCGATGCGGAAGATGTTAGTAAAACCGCGCTTGAATGGCAAACGCCGCACGAGGGGGAGCTGCCCACCCTCAAAGTACGCGCCCTTGCCGCCACCGCTGCGCGCGCCCTGTCCTTTAGTACCGCGACCGGCGGTCTTACCCTGCCCGGCGCTGATACCCCGGCCTACACGCTTGCGCTTTTTGGTCGCCCCCTTGTCTGGGCGTAGATCATGCAACTTCATGCTTCGATCTCCTCCACCTGCACCAGATGGCTGACCCGGTTGATCATGCCACGAATCGGCGGGGTGTCGCTGTGAATGACCGTCGCGTTCATGCGGCGCAATCCGAGCGCCTTGACGGTGTCCTTCTGGCGCTTGTTATAGCCAATCGGACTCTTCACCAACGTGATGCGCAGTTTCTTGTCACTCATCGGACTTCCTCCCGCGCTTCCAGAAAGGCTGGATCGCCGCCGGGTCCTTACCGCGCATCACGGCCAATTCTTCAACATCAATCAGGTTGGCGAGCGCATCAATCGTCGCGTGGGCAACGTTCAGGATGTTGGCGCTGCCCATGCTCTTGCTGAGGATGTCGCGCACGCCAGCCGCCTCAAGCACCGCGCGCGCCCCACCACCGGCGATCACGCCGGTGCCGGGTGACGCCGGCTTGAGGAAAACTCTCGCGCCGCCACACTTGCCAAGCACTTCGTGGGGGATGGTGGTGCCCGACAGCGATACGCGCCGCATGTTCCGCCGCGCACGCTCGGACGCCTTGCGGATCGAATCCGGGACGCCACGCGCTTTGCCGATACCGATACCGACCTGGCCCTTGTTGTCGCCAACAACCACCACCGAGCGGAAGGCAAAGCGACGGCCACCCTTCACCACCTTGGCGACACGGGTGATGTCAATTACGCGCTCATCGAGTTCGTCACGATCCTCGTCGCGTCGTGGTTCTCGTCTTCCCATGGTACTCTCCAAAAGTCCGACCGTTGCGTCAGGCCGGGCGCACGCTGCACGCTCGGCCTGGGGCTCGGTGCAATCGTCCTAGAACTTTAATCCTGCTTCGCGCGCGCCATCGGCCAACGCCTTGACACGGCCATGATACTTGTAGCCGCCCCGGTCGAACACGACCTGCTTGATGCCGGCAGCCTGGGCGCGCCTGGCGACCAGCTCACCGACCATTTTGGCGGCTTCTGTCTTCGACTTACCATTTAGTTTTCCGCGCAATTCGCGATCGATCGTTGAGGCCGACACCAGAGTATGCCCCGCTACATCATCGATGACCTGAGCATAGATGTTGCCCAGGCTGCGGAACACATTCAGGCGAGGCCGATCAGCGGTGCCGGCGATCTTCGCCCGCACGCGACGATGACGGCGTTTGCGCGCAATACGCGATTTCTCACTCATGGACTTTCACTCTCTACGCACTACAGCCTAGCCAACCTTACCGGCTTTACCGGCCTTACGACGGACGTATTCACCTTCATAACGCACGCCCTTGCCCTTGTAAGGTTCCGGGGGCCGCAGCTTGCGAACGTTGGCAGCCAGTTGCCCAACCACCTGCTTGTCGATACCCCGGATGCGAATGACACGACCGCGCTCCTCGACGACAAACTCCACGTTCTCCGGCGGTTCCACCGGGATCGTGTGCGAGTAGCCCAGGTGCATGACCAGATTCTTGCCATCCATCTCGGCGCGGTATCCCACACCTTCGATGGTCAGCACGCGCTCAAACCCTTCGCTGACGCCGGTAACCATGTTGGCGATCAGGGCGCGGGTCAACCCGTGATAGGCACGGTGTTGCCGCTGGTCGGTCGGGCGCTCGATGATAATCTGGCCGTCTTCCTGCTTGATGATCATGTCAACAGGGAACTTATGGCGGAGTTCCCCCTTCGGGCCCTTGACGGTCACTTCGCTCCCGTCAATGGTAACCTGAACCTTGTCCGGGATCGGAATTGGTTTCTTCCCAATGCGTGACACGGTTCTTATCCTTCCTTCACGTATGTCAACGATAACGTGCGCCGGGAGCATTGGCCGGGCCTAGATGTGGCGTAGAACTTCTGGGCGACGATGAGAAGCTTGCGCTTCCGCCCCTCGACCAGAGTCTCTACTGACACCCGAAGACCCAGTTCAGGCGTGAGGTCGGCGCTCCGATGCGTCCGCTACCAGACGTAGCAGAGTACCTCGCCACCAACACCCTCGCGGCGCGCCTGCTGACCGGTCATGACGCCCTTGGGAGTCGTCAGGATCGAGATGCCCAGCCCACTCAAAACCCAGGGAATCTCATCCCTGCCGACGTAAATCCGGCGACCGGGTTTGCTAACGCGCTGCAAATTGGTGATTACCGAACGGCGCTCACGACGATTACCCCAGTACTTGAGTTTGATCACGATCGTCGCGACAGGATCGCCATCGACGACCGAGACTTCCTCAACGTACCCCTCTTTTTTCAAGATCTGCGCAATAGCCAACTTCATCTTCGAATGCGGCACGGCCACGCTGGGATGCCCGGCCATGATGGCATTGCGGATCCGGGTCAACATATCAGCAATAGGATCGCTATGCATAACTCGCTCCGGTCTATTACCAGCTAGATTTGACCACACCGGGGATCTTGCCCTCGAGGGCCAGTTCCCTGAAGTGAATGCGGCACAGCCCAAACCGACGCATATACCCCCGGGGACGGCCACAGACCTTCCCCGAATTGGGGTCCACGTACTGGCAGCGATTGCGCACACGCACCTTGTACTTGCGGCGTGTTTCACGCGCTACCATCGATTTCTTGGCCATCGAGTACTTCCTTCCTCAGAACGACTGTTCAGCCTGACGAGTCTGTGCTCGTTTACCGCTCGCGGAACGGCATGCCCAACAGCTTGAGCAGGCGACGTCCCTCTTCATCTGTCTTTGCCGTCGTCACGATCGTGATTTCAAAACCGCGCACCTTGTCGATCTTGTCGTAATCGACCTCAGGGAACAGCAGTTGTTCGCGCAAACCCAGCGTGTAGTTGCCACGCCCATCGAACGAGTCGGGGTTCACGCCACTGAAATCACGGGTGCGGGGCAATGCCACGTTCAGCAAGCGGTCGAGCAAAGCCCACATGCGCTCGCCGCGCAAGTCTACCTTGACGCCAATCGCCCGGCCTTCACGTAGCTTGAACGTGGCGATGCTTTTGCGGGCGCGGGTGATGACGGGCTGCTGACCGGTGATCACACGCAGGTCTTCGACAGCCCCATCGAGCGCCTTGGCGTTATCCAGGGCCTCGCCAACACCAACGTTCACCACGAGCTTGGTGACGCGCGGCACTTGCATCACGTTGGCATAGCCAAACTCTTCCATTAGCGCCGGAACGACCTCATTACGATAGCGTTCCAGCAGACGATTTTTTGCCATAGTCCCTTACCTCAACTCCGCGAAGACAGCTAGTCGATGTCTGCGCCACACTTGCGGCACACGCGCACCTTGACGCCGTCTTCCGTCACACGGTACCCGACCCGTGTTTTCTCATCGCACTGCGTGCAAATGAGCATCACGTTCGAGAGGTGGATCGGCGCTTCGAACTCGATGATGCCCGGCTGGACCTGCTGGCGGCCTGCCTGAACCGGGCGCTGGTGTTTCTTCACGACGTTGACGCGCTCAATCACCACGCGATCTTTCTTGGGCAGCACGCGCAGCACCTCGCCACGCACGCCCTTATCTTTGCCAGCGATCACCTCGACGGTGTCACCACTCTTAATCCGTTGCATGCTTGCCTCACTCCAATCTCACGCCAGCTCGTCTAACGCTACAGGGTTTCCGGAGCCAGCGAGACGATCTTCATGAACCCTTTTTCGCGCAACTCTCGCGCGACCGGACCGAAAATGCGCGTCCCGCGCGGGTCCTTGGTATCGCCCTGGAGGATCACCACCGCGTTGTCGTCGAACTTGATGTACGATCCATCAGAACGGCGGTATTCTTTCGCTGTACGGACGATCACCGCGCGCACGATGTCACTCTTCTTGACCGCCCCCTGGGGAGTAGCCGATTTCACCGTCCCAATGACGATATCGCCCACCGAGCCCCATTTGCGCCAGGAGCCACCCAAGACCCGGATGACCAGGATTTCGCGCGCGCCCGTGTTGTCGGCCACTTTCAGTCGTGATTCGTTTTGGATCATCTTTCCTTAAGCCTCACTCAGGGCCAGGTAGCGACTACGCTTCCTGTTCCGGCATTTCCAACACTGTCTCGACGGCCCACCGCTTGGTTTTGCTGATCGGGCGGCTTTCGACGATGCGCACCAGCGCCCCCACCGGGATCGCGTTGCTTTCGTCGTGGACCATATACTTTTTCCGCGTGCGGATTACTTTCTTGTATAGACGGTGTGGGTGAGTGCGTTCAACTTCCACGACCACCGTCTTGTCCATCGCGTTGCGAATCACGCGGCCAACCAGCCGTTTGCGATTGTTAGGCATCGACATCCTCCTGGACAAGCTCAGCGGCCAGTTCGCGCTCGCGCTGGACCGTTAGCAGCCGCGCAATGTCCTTCTTTACCTGACGAATGCGCGTATAATCTTCCAACTGACCCATCCCCCACTGGAAGCGCAGATTGAACAATTCCTGTTTGGCCTCGTCAATCGCGCTGCGGAGTTCGGAGTCGGTCATCTGGCGAATTTCGGCAGCCTTAGGCATCACGACATCTCCTCGCCCGAAATCGGGTCGGTGCGCTTGACAAACTTGGCCTGAATGGGCAGCTTGAAGGCAGCCAGGCGTAGGGCCTCGCGTGCCAGCTCTTCGCTCATTCCGGACATCTCAAACATGATGCGCCCTGGCTTGACCACCGCGACCCAGTGATCCACCGAACCTTTACCTTTACCCATACGGCTTTCTGCCGCCCGTTTGGTCACCGGCTTGTCGGGGAAGATGCGAATCCACACGCGTCCACGACGCCGGATGTGGCGCATGATCGCCCGACGCGCAGCCTCAATCTGGCGGCTGGTGATCCAGGCTGGTTCAAGTGCCTGCAACCCATAGTCCCCAAACTGGACTTTGTTGCCGCGACCGGCCTGGCCCCTCATCCGCCCACGAAACTGCTTGCGGTGTTTAACCCGCTTTGGCATTAACATGGTCGTCCACTCCTCGATCGTCAGAACCCGGCACACAAAAGCTGCGCGCGATGACAGGCGCGAGCGGTGTGCCCCCAACACCAGCAGGCGGCGTCGGGCGTCCTGCCTATTGACTCACATAGACATCCGTTGGCTCAGCCTGGCGCTTTTCTTCGCCGCCCGCTTCGCCTTTATAGATCCAGACCTTTACGCCGATGCGGCCAAAGGTGGTCAACGCTTCAGCCGTGCCATAGTCAATGAGCGAGCGCAACGTGTTGCGCGGCACCCGGCCTTCCATCTGCCACTCGCGACGCGCCATTTCGGCCCCGGCCAGACGGCCGCTGACCTGAATCTTGATGCCTTGTGCACCCTGGCGCATCGCCTGGCCGATGGCGCGCTTCATCGCGCGGCTGTGACCAATCCGGCGTTCGAGCTGGCTGGCGATATTCAGCGCCACCAGCCTGGCGTCGAGGTCCGGCTTTTCGATTTCTTCGACCTCAACCTTGACCTTCTTGCCGGTGATCTGTTCCAGGCCCTGGCGGAGCTTCTTCACGTTCTCGCCCTTGCGACCGATCACGATGCCCGGCTTGGCCGTGTACAGAGACACCTGTACCTGGTTGGGGTAGCGCTCGATCTCAATCGCCGAAACCCCGGCACGCTCAGCTTCCTTTTCCACGTAATGGCGGATGCGGAAGTCTTCTTGCAGCAACTCACGATAGCGGTCACCGTCGGCATACCACCGCGCATACCAGTCACGGTTGATCTTGAGCCGGAAACCGACTGGGTGTACTTTTCGTCCCATTAGTAGACTGTCTCCTCATCACGCTCAGCCAACACGACGGTGAGATGGGACGAGCGCTTCACGCGCGGCTTGTAGCGACCACGCGCTCCGGCCTTCATCCGCTTCATACTGGGCCCTTCGTCGGCTGTCAAATAAGCGATGCGAAGGTCCTGGCGGTTCAACTCGTAATTCATTTCGGCATTCGCCACCGCCGACTCGATCAGCTTGGACAAGAACCGGGCACCCTTCTGCGGCATATAGCGCAGCACAACCAGGGCCTGGTCCGCATCCATACCGCGCACCTGGTCGCAGACCAGGCGCATCTTCTGCGCCGAGATCGGCAGGTAGCGGGCAGTAGCACGAACGTCCATAGCCTAATTCCTCATCCCTGTCTCGACCTACCTCTTCTTCTTTTCGGCCAAGTGACCCCGGTAGGTCCGCGTCGGTGCGAATTCGCCCAGTTTGTGCCCCACCATGTTTTCGGTGATGTAAATCGGCACATGGCGACGCCCGTCGTGGACTGCGATTGTGAAGCCCACCATCTGCGGGAAGATGGTCGAGGCCCGGCTCCAGGTGCGGATCACCTTTTTTTCGCCGCGCTCCCGCATCATCTCGACTTTACGCAGCAGCTTCGGGTCTACATACGGCCCTTTTTTCAGCGAACGCGACATTCTAGCCTCCGACTCCTACTACCGACGCTTACCACGACGCCGGACAATAAACTTGTCGGTGCGCTTGTTGCGCCGTGTCTTCTTTCCCAGTGCTGGCTTGCCCCAAGGCGTCTTGGGACCAGGCATACCGATGGGCGACCGGCCCTCGCCACCGCCGTGCGGGTGGCTTTTGGGGTCCATCGCGCTACCGCGCACGGTAGGACGCCAACCCATCCAGCGCCTGCGACCGGCCTTGCCGAGCTTAATGTTGCCATGCTCGGCGTTCCCAACCTGGCCAATGGTCGCCATGCATTTCTCGTGAACCAGACGCATCTCGCCGCTGGGCAGACGAAGTGTCGCGTAGGTTCCTTCTTTCGCCAGCAACTGTGCCGACGTGCCCGCCGCGCGCGCCAATTGGCCGCCACGACCGGGTTGCAGCTCAACATTGTGCACCATCGTTCCCACCGGGATCAGCCTGATGGGCAGCGCATTGCCCACGCGTATCTCAGCGTCCGGCCCATTCATGACCGGATCGCCCACACGCAGGCCCAACGGGGCGATGATGTAGCGGCGCTCACCGTCGGCGTACAGCAGCAGCGCGATGCGTGCCGACCGGTTCGGATCGTACTCGATCGATTCCACGCGAGCGGGAACCCCGATCTTGTTGCGCTTGAAGTCAATCAAACGATACTGCCGCTTGTGCCCGCCACCGCGATGACGGACGGTGACACGGCCCGCATTGTTGCGCCCACCATGCTTGCGCAAGTCCTGCACGAGACGGCGGTACGGCTTCGAGCGCGTCACCTCTTCGAACGTGCTGCCCGTCATGTCCCGGCGACCGGGCGATGTGGGCTTGTACTTCTTTATTGGCATAGCGTTACCTCAATTTATTTAACGTGACCGGCGTCCATTAGCCCCGTGAGGTGCGGATATCTGAACCCCGGCACTCCACTCGTGTTACACCTTGAACAGACTGATGGTCTGGCCCGGCGGAACCGTCACGACGGCCTTTTTCCAGGCTTTCTTGCGCACGTAGTATTTGCGCAGACGACGCCCGCGCTTGGCCGGAACCACCATCGTGTTCACGTTCAACACGTCGACATCGAAAATGCGCATCACTGCCTCGGCGATCTGAACCTTGTTCGCACGCATATCGACTTCGAAAACGTACTGGTTATTCGCGTCGGCCATCTCGTGAGTCTTCTCGGTGATGACCGGGCGCTTGATGATGTCGTAGAGATGCAGTTGCTTCGTCACGCTGTCTGCTCCTTTTAGTTCTCAGAGGCCGTGCCCAAGAAACCCTGGATCACATCCAGCGCATCCCTGGGGATGACGACCTTGTCATGCGAGAGCAGGTCGCGCACATTCAGGTACGACGCCCGCAAATACCGGGCATGGGCCAGGTTACGCACGCTACGCTCGACGGCTTCGTTGCGGTCGGCCAGCAGCAGCAACGCTTTGTTCCCTTCACCGGCCAGCTTGCGCAGAATCTCGTCCATGACCTTGGTCTTAGGCTCGTCTATCGCCAGCTCGTCCACGACCACGATCTGGCCATCAGCCGCTAATGCAGACAGTGCACAGCGAAGCGCCTGGCGGCGCATCTTGCGCGGCATACGCTTGCTGTAGTCGCGGGGCCGCGGGCCGTGTGCCACGCCACCACCCACGAAGAGCGGCGCAGACCGCGCGCCGTGACGGGCACGGCCCGTCCCCTTTTGGCGATACCACTTGGCTTTGGTCAGGTTGACCTCACCGCGTGACTTCGTCTTGTGCGTTCCCAGGCGCGCATTCGCCATCTGGCGCACATACGCCTGGTGGATCAGGCCCGTGTTGACCTCAACCTCGAAAATGTCAGCAGGTAGCTCAACCGTGCCTACCTGGTCACCGGCCATGTTATGAACTGGAACTTCCATGATTCACGACTCCTCTGATGCGGCCATGCCCTAGCGATGCGCCTTGCGGGACGGCTTGATCATCAGGATGCCACCCCTGGCACCGGGAACCGACCCGCGTACCGCAAGCATGTTCTTTTCCGCATCAACCACGACAACTTCGAGATTTTGAACCGTCACGCGCTGCCCGCCCATACGACCAGCCATGCGCATGCCCTTCATGACGCGACCGGGGGTCGAGGTAGCACCGATCGAACCAGGCGCGCGCTCGCGGTCGGACTGACCGTGTGTCTTGGGCTGGCGGTGGAAGCCGTGACGCTTCACCGTACCGGCAAATCCGCGTCCCTTCGATGTTCCAACTACATCAACACGCTCGCCAGTTTCAAAGACATCACTTACCGTGAGCTTTTGCCCTTCTTCGACGTCGATATCCTTGACGCGGAATTCGCGCAGCACGCGCAGATCGGGCAAATCCAGGCCATTGCGCTTCAGGTGACCGCGCTTGGGCCTGTTCAACCGCGAATCCCCGTTCCGCTTGGGCGGCAGTTCCTCGAAGCCAAGCTGAACAGCAGTATAGCCGTCTGTTTCCTCAGTACGTATCTGAGTCACGTAGCATGGCCCAGCCTGAATGACGGTCACGGGAATCACCTGCCCGTCCTCGTCGAAAATCTGGGTCATGCCTACTTTTCTACCAATGATGCCCTTCATCACTGCCTCCAAGGGACTGGGTGGTGACCCCGTAAACGAAACGGGCCGCCACACATCATCCCTGCTTCGTCGCCTCAATCGTTGTGTCGTTGCATTCCGCCGCCGAGCACCCCTAAGGGGCAACCCTGCTCAGCCACCAGGGCAGGGGCCTTTTGGCGACCCCATCATGACCGGCCTCGCCCTGGCACTTCAGGCCGTATGCACTCCAGACAGCCGGGGGCAAACCTCACACCCGATGCCGTCCCGGATCGAACCGGCTATCGCTTAGATCTTGATCTCGATATCCACGCCAGCCGGCAGGTTCAACCGCATCAGCGTATCGATCGTCTTCGCGTCAGGTTCGAGCACGTCGATGAGGCGCTTGTGCGTCCTGATCTCGAAGTGCTCCTGCGAGTCTTTGTCGATGAACGGCGAACGGCGAACAGTGAACCGCTCAATGCGCGTCGGCAACGGCACCGGGCCGACCACGCGCGCACCGGTACGCTCAGCCGTCTCTACGATGCGCTGGGCCGACTGGTCCAGAACGCGATGGTCATACGCTTTAAGCCGGATGCGGATTTTTTGCTTGGCCATAAGTTTCCTCAGACTTCACCTTGTCTCAGAAGTCAACTACAGGAGACTGACAGATACCACTGTTATGAACTTGCGTACTCCACAGTGCAACTTGCCAGTCTCCTTCCTGGTTCGTCTCAATTAATCAAGGATCTCGGTGATGACGCCAGCGCCGACGGTCAGGCCACCTTCGCGGATGGCGAACTTGGAGCCTTTTTCGAGGG
>CAZSXY010000072.1:0-20711 GCA_964611395.1 uncultured Anaerolineaceae bacterium
AACGTATGCAAGCCAGGATAGTTACGCTGCCCGGTGATGGCATCGGGCCGGAAGTGGTCGCCGCGGCGGTGCGCGTATTGCGCGAGGTGGCCGCCCGTTATGGGCATGAGTTCGCGTTTGAAGAAGCGCTAATGGGCGGCTGCGCCATTGACGCGGTGGGCAATCCCCTGCCGGACGATACGCTGGCGGCCTGCGAGAGCGCCGACGCCGTGTTGCTTGGCGCTGTGGGCGGGCCGCAATGGTCTGATCCGACGGCTCCGGTGCGCCCGGAACAGGGGTTGCTCAAGCTGCGCGGGCATTTCGACCTGTTCGCCAACCTGCGCCCGGTAAAAGCGTACCCGGCGCTGGCCCAGTATGCGCCGCTGCGGGCCGATCTGCTGGACAGCGTGGATATCCTGTTCGTTCGCGAGCTGACCAGCGGCATCTATTTCGGCGAGCGGCAGGAACAGGGCGACGGAGACCGCGCCTGGGACACGCTGTTCTACACCGCCGAGCAGGTCGAGCGGGTCGCCCGCGTCGCCTTTGAAGCGGCCCGCAAGCGACGCGGCAGGGTTGCGTCGGTGGACAAAGCCAACGTGCTGGCGTCGATGCGGCTGTGGCGGCGCACGGTGAACGCGGTCGCCGCTGACTATCCCGATGTGGAACTGGAGCACGTGCTGGTGGACGCCTGCGCCATGTACCTGCTGCGCAATCCGGCGCGTTTTGATGTGGTGCTGGCCGGTAACATGTTCGGCGACATCCTCAGCGACGAAACCTCGGTGCTGGCCGGATCGCTTGGCATGCTACCGTCGGCATCGCTCAATGCCGGCATTTTCGGCGTCTACGAACCGATTCACGGATCGGCCCCGGACATTGCCGGGCAAGGGATCGCCAACCCCACCGCGACGATTCTCAGCGCGGCGATGCTGCTGCGGCACAGCCTGGGGCTGGAAGCCGAAGCTCGTGCTGTTGAAGCGGCGGTTGACGCGGTGCTGGCCGAAGGAGCGCGCACGGCGGATATTGCCGAAACGCCCGACGCGGCGATCAGCACCACGGCGTTCACCGACCGCGTGCTGGCCAACCTGCCCCAGGTTGAGGGCATCAACTAACCGGCCAGCCCCCGGTGCACAATCATATATTTAGCATGAGACCACAGCAACGGCTGGGCAATGGGGCCACGCCGTTCAACCCATTCGTCGTAAAATGCCGGGGCTAACATGGGTGAGTTCGCCTGTTCGGGTAAATTGCCCTCGTCATCTGCCTGATCTTCGGCCCAGGCCACAAGCTGTTCGGCGCGGTGCCCATCACCCACTTCGAGGTAATACCACGCCAGCCATAAAGCCAGCAGCACCCAGACCCCACCACCATAATAAACATCTTCCCGGTGACGGTATACACCGCTGGCTGGCGCGTGAAGTTCACGCTCGATGCGCGCTATCGTGCGCTGCATGATTGGGTCATCGGGTTTCAGCAGACCATGAGGCACGGCAACGCTGATCAAGTTTGCGTCGACCATGTCCAGCCCCACCGATTTTGCCAGTTCGCCACCGGGGGTCAGCCCCTGGTTCAGCACAAACTCTCGAATGGCTCGCGCTGTAGCGCCCACATCCAGAGACGGTACCATTCGTTGGGCGGCTTGTAGTCCGGCATAAATGGCCCCCAAGGTGCTGATATGAAGGTGCGTCCCTCGTTCTTCCCAACAGTCATAGCACGGCATGTGCCATAGGGCTGCCAGGTAGCGAGCCGTTAAGATAATCGCCCGTTCCCATGCCAGGGGTAGCGGCTGCATATGCGCGCGATCCACATACTCACGTAGCGACCACAACCAGGTTCCCGGCCCATCTAATTGGAATTCAGGCCAACCATCCGGGCCTGCTTCTCCGTTTGCCTGGTAGCGGGCATTCAATACATCGGCTGGCAGTATGGGTTCGCCCCGCCCTGCACGCTCGATGCATCGCTCCAGGCCCTCGGCCCGGCTATTGATCACGCTGGCACACCAGTCATGGAACGCGCGAGCGCTTTCGATCTGGGCCGCCATGCTTCCGTCATGGCTCACACCACCGGTCTGCCCATCTATCGTGAGGGCATAGGCGATGTACGCGCCGTCACGGAACCAGGAGAATTGATAATCAGGCATTGTGGGGCAGGCCAGATAAGCACCGCCCGGCTGTTGGTTCTCCAGGATGACCGCAAGACTTCGTTCATAGATCTGCTGGCTGCGCATGATATCGTTCACCGTTGATACTCCAATACAATCATGGACCAGTAATCGAGACGGGGGAGTCGGAAAGCAAGATACGAGCCGTTTTCATCCTGCCCTGTCGAAAAATCGAGCGGTTGTGCATCCAGGTTGCCCTCATCAGGTGTAGAATACCAGGCACGAGCGACGGGGCGATCGACATAGATTCGACCGGCCAGGTCGGACAGGGGAACAGGGCCTTGAGCCAGTGGGACTTCCCAATGCCCACTGTCGATCCCCAGTAAATTGATCAGGCTAAACGTCTCGAAATCCTGACCCTGCCGCACAATGACAGCCACCCGTTCGCGGGAGCGGAGTGAACGCGTCTTGACGCCTTCCACAGTCAGAGCACCGGCGCGCGCATTGGTGGCGTCGTGCGTCTCTGCGGAGAGAACTTCGCCATAGCGCACCAGGAAATCGTAGTAATGCCGCGTCATTTCCTGCATCTGGCCATCCATCAAACCGAATTTGGGGAAGTACGGGTCGGCCAGCATTGCCCCCTGTTCGCCCAACTCCAGGTGGTAGCCGCCACTGGCAAAAATGATGGCGTTCGCCAGACGGACATTATGGGTGTGGTCGGGGTGAATGTAGGCCGCCAGAATCACAGGCTTGCCACCGCCCAACTGTTGTGCGCGCACAACCAACCGGTGCAAGTCCATGAAATCACGATAAGGTTCCCAGACTTCAATATAGACTGCATCCTGATCCGCCGGGGCAACGGTAGTCACCGGCCAGTTGCGTACCGCATTGAAAATGACGGCCCCCGCATCGCCACGCTGCTCCTGCACGAGTGCGGCAGTCTGGTCGATGAATGCGGGGAAAACCTGCGCCAGATCAACCCGCTCCCCTGCTGCGTCGCGCCCGATTTGAGGAGCGCCGTACTGGTCGATATGGATGCCATCAAAGGCGGTTTCGCTCAACACGCGGGCAAACTCGCCCAGCAAATGATCATTCCAGGGGGAACCGGGGCTGGGGTCCATGATAAACAGGAAGCCGTCACCGAACTCAAAAGGTTGCCCGGTGGCCTGAAGTAAGGCCCAGTCAGGATGTTGCCGGTAAAAGGCCGGCGATGCGCCGTAGATCGCCGTGTAAGGCATGGCGGCGATGTTGCGAGCATGCGCCGCATCGATCAGCCGCTCAATGGTATCCAGCGACAGGCGACGCCCCAGCACGTCCGCGTAGGGATCGGTGGGTGGAAGCAGCGTTTCATGCCGATACTGCCAATCGTAAAATTGCAGTCCGTTGACGTGATAACGCGCCAGCCAGGCCATCGTCGCCTCGCTATTATCCCGGTCCGGTTGAAACTCGCTCAGAAAGCCGTAGCGCGGCGCCTGCGTCCAACGTTCCAGCACGTCAAACGCTGTGGACGCGGTGGCAATGAGTTCATCGCCATCGTATACCCGCAGCGAGAGACCGTAGCCGCGCGGAGCCTCGGCGGGCGGTGTCCACGCCAGAGAAACAGGCCCATCACCAAGCGTGACGTTAAGAACCGTTACCGTGTCGGCGAGGTGCGTAATGGTCGCTTCGGCATGCGTGCCGCCGGTTGCCGTGATGAGGAAAGAGGCGGTTTCTCCGGGGTGATAGAACGCCTTATCTGGATTTATGCTGGCCATCGCGTCCGGTTGCATGAAAGCTTGACCTCCGTGAAAGAACAAGGATATGGCTAATAACAACAATACGATTGATGTGCGCATCATCCCTTGAGCGCCCCCGCTGTGATTCCCTTGACAAAATAGCGCTGGAAGAAGATAAAGATCAACACAGTCGGGACTACCGCCGTGAGCGAAGCAGCGAAGACCAGTCCCCAATCGCTGGCATGTTGGCCCCGAAAGTTGGCGATGGCAATGGGCAGCGTGCGTTTTTCCAGGTCGGTCAACACCGTCAACGCCCAGATGTATTCGTCCCAGGCCCCCAGGAAGGAAAAGACGGCCACTGTGCTCAGCGCCGGCTTGGCGAGCGGCACCATGATGCGCGTGAAAATGGTGAAGTGGTTGGCTCCGTCAATCAGCGCCGATTCTTCCAGTTCGCGCGGCAGAGTTTCGAAGAAGCCCCGCAACAAGAACATGTTGAAAGCCATCGCTCCGGACGTATAGACCAGCACCAAACCATGCAGGGTGTTAAGCAATCCTAAGTTCTTAGCAAGGATGAACTGTGGAATGATCAGCATCATCGTGGGCACCATCATCATCGTCAGGACCGTGTAATAGAGCAGACTCTTGCCCCGAAACTCAAAGCGGGCAAACCCATAGGCCATCATCGCGGTCAGGGTTGTGACCAGCGCCGATGTGGCGACGGCCACCCCCAGGCTGTTGATGAATGCCCGGCCAAAGTTGCGGCTGGCAAAGGCCGTCTCGAAGTTATCCAGGGTGGGATTCTCCGGGATAAACTGCGGCGGAAACTCCGCCGCATATGCATGGGGCTTGAAAGCCGTAGAAGCCATGTACACCATGGGAGCCATGGCCACGACCGCACCGGCACACAGAATGAGAAAGATTGTGATCTGAAATCCGCGCTGTGAGCGATTGTTTGCAAAGACCACGGGGGTGTCCTCCGTCAATACTCGACTTCGCGGCTAAACAGACGCATCTGGAGAAAACTCACGAACACGATGATGGCGGCCAGGATATAGCTGATCGCCGCGCCATAGCCAAACCATAAGCGACCAAATGCGCGATCGTACATATAGCTCAAAACGACTTCGGTGCGGTGCAACGGCCCACCGCCGGTGATCAAGAACACCGAGATAAACGCCTGGAACCCGCCGATAATGAGGGCGATCATGATGAATAGCGTTGTCTGGCGAATCAGCGGCAGAGTCACAAAGCGGAAACGCCGCCACTCGCCTGCACCGTCGATGGCTGCCGCTTCATACAACGTCACGGGAATGCCTTGTAGAGCTGCCAGGAAGATCACCATGGCCCACCCCACGCCCTTCCAGATGCCCAACGTGTAGATGATGATCCATGACGTATTGGTCTGGCTCATCCAGGCCACCGGCTCCGACAGCACGGGTAAGACCTCGACCAACAGATAGTTGACAAGGCCACCAGGGTGGGAAACAAACAGGAATTGAAAAAGAAAGCTCACCACTACCCAGGATGTGATCACGGGCAAGTAGTAGATGGCGCGGAACAGGCGCTTGCCAATGATGACGCGGTCGATCAGCACCGCCAACCCCAGGCCTAACACCATTTGCCCCACCACCGTGACGATGGTGTAACGAACGGTGTTTTTCAGCGCCAGCCAGAAAATCCGGTCATGCAGCACCCGCTCGTAATTCGCCAGCCCTACAAACTTACTGGTTTGTCCGGGCATCAGTTTCCAGTCGAAGAAGCTGATGTAAAATTCGTAGCCCAGTGGATAGACCATCCACAATATATATAGTGAGAGGCCAGGTAGCAGGAAAAGATATGGGACATACCACCGGTGATGTAATCTAGAGCGCATCAATTTGCCTCAAAGAGGTGAAATTGAAAATACCGCGAAACATGGTCAGGGGAGAGGTCACATGACCTCTCCCCCCTGAGTATACGTTTATCTTCTATTCAGCGAGAAGCGCGTCGATTTCCTCTGCCGCCAGGTCGAGCGCTTCCTGGGCAGACACCTCGCCGCGCAGGATCAACTGGCCCGCATCGGTCAAGATTTCTTCCATCTGCGTCCAGGCGGGATGCGGGGTGCGGGCTTTAGCGGTTTCGAGTTGCTCCAGGAAGGTGCCATAGTAGGGGTGATTCTGGAAGTAGTCGGTCTCTACCAGTTCGGCGATAACCGTTAACTGACCTACCTCAGACATCTTCAACTGGTATTCATCACTCTGGGTGAATCGCAGGAACTCAAGCGCTGCCTCAGTTTCAGCATCCTTGAAGACGACGATGTTCTCGCCGCCCACCACCGAAACCGATCCGCCGTCACCAGCAGGCATCAGCGCCGTCCTGATCGGGAAATCTGGATATTGCGCTTCGGCCAGCGGGAACCACCAGGGGCCTTCCAACATCGAGGCGAAAATGTCCGTGAAGAACCCTTCAGGTGTGCCCAGCCCGCCTCCGAGGAAGGACGGGGAGAAGCAGCCATTGTCGATCATCTCGGCCAGGAATTCATAGGCGGCCACGGTTGCTTCACCGTTGAGATACCCCGACGCCTGAGTGATCTCAGGATCGGTGACGCTCCCGCCGAAGCTCCAGATCCAGGGCAACACCGCCCAGCCATAGGTGCCGCCATCGCTGAAGACGTACTTGTCGTCGCCCAGCGCCTTGATGGCGTCGCACTGAGCCGCCAGTTCATCGATCGTAGCGGGTGGCCCTTCGATGCCAGCCGCCTCGTACATGTTCGGGTTCCACCAGAAGATGCGCGTGTTTGTGTCGAGCGGCAGCCCGTAGTAATGGCCGTCGTAGGCATTAGTAGACAGCGGGCCGGGGAACACGCGTTCGGCCAGTTCCTGGAAATCGGGCATGATTTCATCCAACGGCTCGACCACGCCCAATGCGGCGAATTCTGGCGACCAGATGATATCCAGGCGCGCCAGATCGGGGCCTTCGCCGCCGGCCAGCGATGTCAACAGCGTCTGCCGGAATTCATCGTAGGGGAAGGGAACGGACTTGACTTTGATGTCCGGGTGCATTTCTTCGAACATCGGGATCAAGGTTTCCACGAGCATCTGGTTCTCTGGCGATACCTCGTTGTAGGTGTGCCAGAATTCGATAGTCACAGTTTCTTGCCTTGCCTGTGTCATCCCAACGGGCAACATCAAGGCCACGATCAGCAGAAACATCATCACTTTGCGCTTCATTCGTAAATCTCCTTATGATCCAAAGCTGGACAAGCATCCGTACGAAAATGGTTTCACCGGGTCCGATTATGAATTTTGTCGATCTCACCTCCTGGCACTAGCGCCCAACTTTTTTCAACTGCCGAATTAAGACACTTAAAAAAAGAGAATAGGTTTACCTGATTATTCCAATGCGGGCACGCTGAAGACTTTGCCCAGCACCAGACTGGCCGCCCCCCGTGCCCAGGTATCGTCGCTGAGCGGCTCAACGCGAATCTCGACATCTTCGGCCAGGTGTCCAAACATGTGCTGCTGCGCCGCCTCACGCATGGGGGCAAATAAGAACTCCCCTGCCCGTACCCCTTCACCACTAATGATGATCAACGCTGGATTGAGCAAATTGACCACGCTGGCTATGGCATATCCCAGAACCTTCCCGCCCTGAGCGAGCACTTCCAGGGCGACCGTGTTGCCATCTTCGGCGGCGGCCACCAGGTCATCAGGGGTAAGCACAGTTAAGCCCCGCAGACTGGCTCGACGCAACAGCCAGGGTTCAGCCGCAAACGTCTCCAGGCATCCGCGATTGCCGCACCCACACGCAAACCCATCCGGGTCAATGACCATATGGCCGAATTCGCCGCCGCCCCCGCGCGTGCCCCGGTATACCTGCCCGTTGGCGACAATGCCCATGCCTATCCCACGTCCCAGGGTAATGACGAGGAAATCGCGCACATTTTGTCCCATGCCATAAAGCTGTTCTACACGAGTGAGGGCATTCACATTGTTATCCAGGTAAACAAGGCAGTCGAGTTCGTCTTCCAGCAGTTGAGCGAATGGCACTTCTTTCCAGCCGTTGTGGGGAGACACTCGGCACACACCGGTCTGAGAATCAATTATTCCTGCCAGGCCGACCCCCACGCCCAGGAGACGGTCACTGTTGATTTGTGCCGCCCCCAATAGCCTCTGGACATTTTCAGCCAGCAGGTGCGACACACCCTGCGGATCACGCACGGTCAGTTGTACGGTTTGCTTGGTGACAATCTCTGCATTGAGGTCGGTCAAGGCCAGCGTGGCGTGTTCTTCAGCCAATTTGATGCCGACGACATACGCGCCCTGGGAATTGAGCGCCAGCAAAATAGGGCGTCTCCCCCCCCGCGAAGCGCCTTCCTGCTTGGCGAAGATCAAGCCATCGTCAATAAGCTCCGCCGTTATCCCTGTCACTGTTGCCGGGCTAAGGCCGGTCAATTCAGCGATATCGGTGCGGGCTATAGGGCCGTGAGACTTGATCGCGTTGAGTATTGAGACGCGGTTGATGGTTTTTAGAAGCTGTCGTCGGGCCATACTTCATTCACTGAATAAATCAAGTTGCCTGAAAATAGTCTACTACTCCATGGGGCCGCTGTCAACAAGATTCGTCTGCGGTGCAGAAGCAAACAAAACGCCCACGCTACCTTGAAGTAACGTGAGCGTCTAACACACGCTTTTGTTGCCAGCCCAACCCACGATGCGCGCGTTGGTGGTCAATACACGCTGTGGAACCCACACAAAGTCCTCACGCGTGTAGCGATCGTGCCCGGTTACAGGCTAGCAATTTGTACGGTGCGCGTTTCCGGATCGTAGGCGCAGAACGGTTCTTCCGCCAGATAATCTCCGGTGACGCCATAGGCACGCGCCCGGCATCCGCTGCACAAGGATTTGAACTGGCAAATGCCACACTTACCGCCCAACAAGTCAGGATCACGCATCTCCGCAAAGAGCTTGCTATGCTGCCAGATGTCGCCAAAGCTCTGTTGCCGCACGTTTCCGGCTGCCACCGGCAAGTAACCACACGGGAAAACCTCACCGCGATGAGAAACGAAGCACACGCCGGTTCCCGCCAGGCAACCCTTGGTCGCAGCGTGCATTTGCCCGTGGGGATGCCCGTGCACCTGCCGGTGATGGCTGGAGGGAAGCTCGCGGCGAATCCCTTTGCGGTTGTCTTCAGCGCGGCGCTGGCGCATCACGCGGAAGTAGTGAGGCGCGCATGTGGCCTTGAGCTGCAAATCCGGCTCGGCTTGCTCCACATCATACAGCCAATTCAGGATACGCTCGTAATCCTCCGCGCTCACCATCTGGTCATCGGCAATCTCGACGCCGCAGCCCACCGGCACAAGCAGGAAGAGATGCAGGGCAACGGCCCCCATGTCCTTCGCGAGCTGCAAGACGGCTTCTAATTGTTCCTGGTTGTGCTTGGCCACGGTGGTGTTGATCTGGACTGGCAAACCGACTTCGCGGAGCGCCTTGAAGCCATTGCCCGCAGCATCAAACGAACCAGGGAGCGCGCGGAACATATCATGAGTCTGGGCATCAGCCCCGTCGAATGATATACTCACGCGCTTGACGCCGCTTTCTTTAATCCGCACCGCCATGGCGTGGTCGATCAGCGTGCCGTTGGTGGCCAATGCGACCGGCAGCCCGGCGTCAGTCGCATAGCGTGCGATTTCGAATATATCCGGGCGCATGAGCGGCTCACCACCAGAGAGAACGAGTACGGGAGAGCCAACGGCCACGATCTGGTCGATCAAAGTAAATGACTCATCAGTCGTGAGGTCAAAAGGAGTCAGTTGATCGGCAACTTCGATGCGGCGGCAATGAATACAGCGGAGATTACACCCGGCTGTGGTTTCCCAGAAAACCAGACGTGGGGGTGGGTAGGACATGATGACTCCTTGCGAAATTGATCAAAACTATGTAAAACCTACTGCAGCTAAGTAGATACTCAAAAGCCCGTTGATGCAAGTGGCATTTGTCATGCATGTTATGTGACAAAAATTCGAGGTTTTATAAGATTTTCTGTGCAAAAATACATAAAGTTATTTTTTTGATTAGATTTCAATAGGATTGCTTAAGAAATGAAATGAGAGGTTGATGACGCTCAAGAAGGACGAATGGTTGACGCTCTCGGAGGCGGCACGCGTTATCGGCGTTCACCCCACCACGCTCCGCCGCTGGGCTGACCAGGGCGATATCCCGGTCAGAGTGACACCAGGAGGACACCGCCGCTTTCTGCGAAGCGAGCTATTGGCTCACCTGGAACGCGGGCAACAAACGGCCTCCGCTCAGGAACATGCGGGGCAGGCCTGGGTCAATTTTGCCCTGGTCGAAACCCGGCAACGTCTTGTGCAACACCCAGCACCCGCGTGGATCGCCGCGTTTGATCCCCAGCGCCGCGACGAGAAACGCGAACTGGGGCGACGTTTGATGAGCCTGATCATGCAGCACATCTCAGCCCCGGACAATGACCGCCAGTTGCTGATTGAGGCCAAAAGCATCGCGGCGCGCTATGCCCACAATTGCATCGAGGCGGGGCTGTCTGCCGCCGAGGGGCTGGAAGCCACCGCCTTCTTCCGAGACGCCATGACCGAAGTTGCGCTTCAAATGCCCCACGTGGCCGAGTTGGGGAACGATGCCCAAATGCGTTTGTTACGCAAGCTCAACCAGGTCTTCAACGTCGTTCAAGTAAGTTTCGTCGAATACTACGACAGTATGTCCGACCGCCATCAAAAGTGAGGGGCTGAATGTTCCATTGCCGCAGTATCAGTCATCATCGTACGCCACTCATCGTTCGTGAACAACTCAGCTTGACTGCAAGCCAGCAGAGCGAATGGCTCTCGGCCCAGCATGGTGTGGAGACAGTCATTCTTTCGACCTGCAACCGTCTGGAACTCTACGCTTTCGTGCCAACGAAGCACCAGATGGATCGACTGTGGGAAAAACTGCTCGGTCTACGGAACATTACGCCTGAGACTGTTGCCGAACATACCATAGCGCTCTCCGGGCGGGAGGCCGCCCACCATCTTTTCCGCGTTGGGTGCGGCCTGGAGTCGATGGCCCTGGGGGAACCGCAAATCCTGGGACAGATCACACGTGCCTATGAGCAGGCCCGCGAGCACCACACTGCAGGGGCGATGCTGTCGCTGCTCTTCCGCTCGGCGATCCACGCTGCCAAGCGAGTACACACCGAAACCGCCATCGGAGGCGGGGCAGCATCGGTTAGCTCGCTGGGCATTACCAGGGCAGAAGCAATCCAGGGGCCGCTTGCAGAACGCACGATTTTGGTGCTTGGCGCGGGCGAGATGGGGCAGTCAATCGTGAAGGCCCTTTCTCAGCGTGGTGCACGGCGCGTCACGGTCATCAGCCGGACATTTGATCATGCGCGGCAACTGGCAGAGGAATGGCAGGTCAGCGCCCGTCCCATCACCGATCTCAAAGACGCGCTCACCGAAGCCGACATTCTGTTCACGACCTCTGGAGCGCCGTATACGATTCTGGGATTGGAAGACATCGCGCCGATCATGCAGGCGCGCCCTGAGCGCCCGTTATGTATCATCGACATCGCCCTGCCGCGCGATGTTGATCCTGCGGTGGCCGAGATTCCCAACGTCCACCTCCATGACCTGGACGATCTGCAGCATGTGATTGAGCAAAACCTTGAAAAACGCCGATCCACTATTCCCGCCGCCGAGCGCATCATTCAGGATGAACTGAAGGCATTTTGGGAGGATTATCAGGCGCGTTCGATCGCCCCCACAATTCGTATGTTGCGCGAACGCGCCGAGCAACTTCGTCAGGCCGAACTCACCTGGGCTTTCAACCGCCTCCCACCGGACAGTGACCACGAGCGAGCCCTCATTGATCAGTTCAGCCACCGCTTGATGAACAAAATGCTCCATGACCTGACGCGCAACTTAAAAGCGAAGGCCGGGCAGGACGATGGCGCTGTTGTCGCCGCTGTTGCCCGTGACTTATTCGGATTGGAAGACACGATTTAGATGAACCCCATACGCATTGGAACGCGCCGCAGTCAGTTGGCATTGTGGCAGACTCACCATGTGCGTGACTTGCTGCACGCGTACACCCCCGATCTACCCATCCAGCTCGTTCACATGACGACGACTGGCGACCGCGTGATTGACAAGCCACTCCCTGAAATTGGCGGCAAGGGACTGTTCACTCAGGAACTTGAGCACGCCCTGCGAGCCGGTGACATCGACCTGGCAGTGCATAGCCTGAAAGACCTGCCGACCGAGATGCCGCCGGAATTTGTGCTGGGCGCGATTCTGCCGCGTGCGATGCCGTTCGACGCGCTGGTCAGCCGCGCGGGTTACACGGTGCAAAGCCTCCCGCCCGGCGCGGTTATCGGCACCAGCAGCCTGCGCCGACGTGCCCAACTGCTCGCCTTTCGCCCCGATCTCAAAACGGAGTCGCTGCGCGGCAATGTAGACACGCGCATTAAAAAGGCCCTTGACGCCAGTGGGCCATACGACGCCATTGTTTTGGCGGTTGCCGGCCTTGAGCGCCTGGAACGGCATCACGTCATCAGCGAGATTCTGAACGCACAGATTATGCTGCCCGCGCCGGGACAGGGCGCAATCGCCGTCCAATGTCGCTCCGATGACAGCCGAACGCGGTCATTGCTGGCAGCGCTGGATGATCACGCCACCCGCGTCGCTGTGACGGCAGAACGAGCATTTCTTCAACACCTGGACGCGGGATGCCGTTTGCCGGTCTCGGCATTCGCCACACTGGACGGGGACACGGTGCGCCTGACTGGCCGGGTGAGCGGGCTGGATGGCACACGTACGATCACCGTCCAGGGCGAAACGATGGCAGACGATCCCGCCAGCCTGGGCATGCGCCTGGCCGAAGATGCGCTTGCTCAGGGGGCTGGGGCATTGCTGGATGAAATCCGCGGAGAGCTGCCCGCATGACGCGCCGTTCGTTGGCTGGCAAACGGATCGTGATCACGCGCCCACCGCACAAAGCCGGGTCGTTCGCCCGGTTGCTACGTGAGATGGGGGCCGAGCCGGTCCTGGTTCCCACGATTGCCATCCAGCCGCCGCGCGATCCGTCGCCGTTAGATCATGCCTTGCGACAACTGGACCGGTACGACTGGGTCATCTTCACCAGCGCCAACGCTGTGGCACATGTCTGGCAACGCCTTGAGGCCCTGGCGTTATCCCCGGAGCAGTGCGCGTGGCCCCCTGTCGCCGTCATCGGGCCTGCGACGGCGCAATCGCTGGAAAAGCGCGGCGTCACGCCGTCCCTGATGCCGGAGACGCATGTGGCCGAAGCGTTATTTGATGTCTTGAATCGAACGGCTGATCTCTCCGGCAAACGCGTTTTGCTACCCCAGGGCAACCTGGCACGCCCTATCCTGGCCGATCTGCTCCGTAACGCCGGGGCCGATGTTGACGCCGTTGTGGCCTACGAGAATATTCGGCCCGACGTTGACCTTGACTGGCAGGCTGCGCCAGTTGATGCCATAACCTTTACCAGTTCCTCGACCGTGCAGAATTTCGTTGCGATGTTAGATGATCCGGTGGCGGCGATTGGCAACGCCCTGGTGGCCTGCATCGGGCCGGTGACGGCAGAGACCGCGCGCGGGCTTGGATTGCCGGTGCACGTGATCGCCGATCCGCACACGGTCGAAGGGCTGGTTGCTGCTTTAAGCGATGCGTTTGAAAGGAATCGCGCCAAATGACTTTCCCCACACTGCGATTGCGCCGGTTGCGGACAACCCCGAATTTACGCGCCATGGTCCGCGAGACAACACTTAGCCCGACCCAGTTCATTTATCCGCTGTTTGTCGTGCATGGACATGGGATTCACGAAGAAATTTCCTCCATGCCGGGCGTTTACCACCAGTCGATCGATCAATTAGCGCGTGACGTCGAAGAAATCTCCGAGCTTCGCATCCCGGCGATCATCCTGTTCGGCGTTCCCGCCCATAAAGACCTGCTCGGCGAGGAAAACTTCGCCGACGATGGCATCGTGCAACAGGCAATACGAGCTATCAAACAGGCCAACCCGGAGCTGCTGGTCATAACCGATGTGTGCATGTGCGAATACACCGACCACGGGCACTGCGGCATCGTGCGAGAAGGCGAGATCCTCAACGACGAGACGCTCGACATACTCGGCAAGGTTGCCGTCTCGCACGCTACTGCTGGAGCGGATGTCGTCGCGCCGAGCGGCATGATGGATGGCATGGTACAGGCGATCCGCGCGGCGTTGGATGATGCAGATTTTAAGTATGTTAACATCCTGTCCTATGCCGTTAAGTATGCCAGCAGTTTTTACGGGCCATTCCGCGACGCGGCGCAGAGCGCCCCGGCGTTTGGAGACCGCCACACGCACCAGATGGACCCCGCAAACGTTCGTGAGGCGCTGCGCGAAGCACAGCTCGACGTGGACGAAGGAGCCGATATGCTCATGGTCAAACCCGCACTGGCATATCTCGATGTGATCCGGCGCGTGCGCGACCGCTTCGACTTGCCGCTGGCCGCCTACAACGTGAGCGGCGAGTACAGCATGATCAAGGCGGCAGCGGCGCGTGGCTGGCTGGACGAGCGAAAAGTCGTTCTTGAGACGCTAACCGCGATCCGGCGTGCCGGGGCAGATTTGATTCTGACGTACCATGCCAAAGATGCTGCGCGATGGTTGAGAACAATGGAGTAATACATGACAACCGAAAAGACCGGTCGCCAGGCAGTCAAATACACGTTCTACAAACTGGATACAACCACGTTTTTACGCCTGCCAGAAGCTAAGCAGCGCGATGCCAAGCTCGACTTCATCGACACCGTCCGGGGCTTCAACCGGCGCATGCTGCTGCGCTCCTACAGCCTGGTGGGCATGCGGCGCGATGTAGACTTCCTGTTGTGGACGGTGGCGGAAGAGGTCGAAGCCTTCCAACAATTAGAAACTGCCATCCGCAACACGGCGTTGGGGCCGTACCTGACGGTGAGCCGCTCGTTCCTCTCCGGCACCAAACGCAGCATGTACGACATCAGCTTGCCCGAAGAAGACCAGGACGCGCCAGCCGAAGAGAGAATCCGCATCGAGCCGAGCGATTCGCGCTACCTGTTCGTGTACCCGTTCATCAAGACCCGCGCGTGGTATGCGCTGTCGCGAGAAGAGCGCCAGGAGATGATCACCGAGCATATCCGGGTTGGCCGCAAGTATCCCGACATCACGTTGAACACGACCTACTCCTACGGCATTGACGACCAGGAGTTCGTAGTCGCGTTTGAAGGGGATGACCCGCACGATTTTGTCGATCTGGTCAATGATCTACGCTTCACTGAAGCCAGCATGTACACCCTCTCCGACACACCCATGCATATCGCCATAGCGATGAGCCTGGCGGAAGTGATGGGCTCCATCGGCGGGGCGACGGTGAGTGATCTGGTCGATGACGATGTGACCGAGGTCGGCGGGTGGCTGCCCGTAGCAAAGGAAAGCGAACTGCAACCCGACTCGGCTTTACAGGTGTACTACGGCACGCAACAGGTCGCCCTGTTCCGCACCGACGAGCACATCTACGCATTGAATAACCGGTGTCCACACGCGCGCGGCCCCCTTTGTGAGGGGACACTGCACCAGAACAATGGCGGCCCATCGGTACGCTGTCCCTGGCACGAAGCTTACTTCAGCCTGGAGACCGGACAAGCCTTGTCAGGCCCATCCCCGCGCGACGTGGAAACTTACCGGGTGCGTGTTGAGGATGGCATGATTACCATTGCGCGTAAGGAAGAAGGCAAGAAAGCATGACGGACTTTCGTTTCTTGAAGGCGTGCCGCCGCCAACCGGTCGATGTGACCCCGATCTGGCTGATGCGCCAGGCAGGCCGCTATATGGCCGAATACCGCGCGATCCGCGCCCGACACAGCATGCTTGACATGATCCGCACGCCAGAACTGGCCTGCGAAGTGACACTCCAGCCAATCCGCGCGTTCAACCTGGATGCTGCGATCATTTTTGCCGACATTCTGCCCATTCTTGTCGGCATGGGGCTGGACCTGGAATTCGTAAAAGGGGAAGGCCCGGTACTCCACAACCCGATCACATCTCCTGCGGATGTTGATGCGTTGCGCACCCCGCCCACCGAGGAAAACACGCCATTTACGATGGACGCGATCCGCTTGGTGCGGCGCGAACTGGAAGGAAAAGTGCCGCTGATCGGTTTCGCCGGTGCACCGTTCACGCTGGCCAGCTACGCGATAGAAGGGGGCGGCTCAAAGAATTACGTGAAGGTGAAGTCCTTCATGGCCGCCGAGCCAGAAGCCTGGGATCGCCTGATGCAAAAGCTAACGCAGGTGATCGGCGAGTACCTGGTCGCGCAGGTTGAGGCCGGCGCGCAGGCGTTGCAGGTGTTTGATAGCTGGGCCGGTGTGCTTTCGCCCCGCGACTACGAGCAGAAGGTGCTGCCGTATACCCAACGCGTGATCCAACAGGCCAAAACCACCGGCGTCCCCGTGGTTTATTTCGGGACAAACCTCAACGGCATGCTGGAAACGCTTCCCCAAACCGGCGCAGACGTCATAGGAGTCGACTGGCGAATCGAGGTTGATACAGCGTGGGAACGCATCGGCACGAACGTCGCGATTCAGGGCAATCTCGATCCGGTCACGCTGTTTGCCCCCTGGGCGCAGATACAAAGCCATGTGGACAACATTCTTGAGCGCGCTGCCGGGCAACCGGGCCATATCTTCAACCTGGGACATGGCATTCTTCCCCAAACACCGGTTGATCACGTGCGCAGGCTCGTCGATTACGTCCACGAGCGCAGCGCCGCGCTGAAAGAAGGCTAAGCCATGACCCAGACGATCGGTGTGCTCCTGATGGCCTACGGCGGCCCGGACTCGCTGGAAGACATTCCGGCATTCTTGCTGGACATTCGCGGCGGGCGGCCTACGTCACAGGAATTGATCGACGAGATCACCGAGAATTATCGCCAGATCGGTGGCAAATCGCCGCTGCTGGACATTACCAGACAGCAAGCGGCGCTGGTCGAGGCAGCTTTGAACGAAGATGCGCCGCCCGGCATAACCTATAAGACTTACATCGGCATGCGCCACTGGACGCCCCGGATCAAGGACACTGTGGCGCAGATGGTCAGGGACGGTATCCGGCATGCCGTCGCGCTGGTGTTGGCCCCGCACTATTCTGACATGAGCATCGCCAGGTATTTTGCCCTTCTTGACAATGCCCTGGCCGAACACGACCAACCGTTCACCTATAACGCCATCACGAGCTACCACGATCACCCGCTCTACATCGCGGCGCTGGCGCAGCGAGTCAAGCAGGGATTGGCCGAGATGCCACGCGACACGCTGGTGATCTTCAGCGCCCACAGCTTGCCGGTACGGATCATCCAACAGGGCGATCCCTACGACGACCAGTTGAGGGAAACTGCCCGGCTGGTGGCCGCCGAAGCCGGTCTGACCGACGAACAGTGGACATTCTCCTATCAAAGCGCCGGGCGCAGCCCTGAACCCTGGCTTGGCCCCCAAATTGAAGCGTATGTGGTCGAACTCGCCGGGCGAGGACACAAGCATTTGCTCTCGTGCGTGGTGGGTTTCGTTGCGGATCATGTCGAAGTCCTGTTTGACATCGATATCAAGGCCAAACAGGCGGCGCAGGCTGCCGGTGCGCAATTGGTGCGCGTGCCGTCTCTCAATGGCGATCCCTTGTTCGTTGCGGCGCTGGCCGACCTGGTGCGGCAACATGAAAGGATTCAGCAGTGAGCAGAAAAATGGTGATTGTCGGCGGTGGAATCGCCGGGCTGGCCACGGCCTATTATGCGCAAAAAGCTGCCGGGGATGCCGGTCTCGCGCTTGACATCACGCTGGTCGAGCGTGACACCCAACTGGGCGGCAAGATCGTGACGGACACGCCGGACGGTTTTGTGATCGAAGGCGGCCCCGACTCGTTCATCACCCAGAAGCCCTGGGCGCTACAACTCTGCCGTGAGCTTGGCCTGGAAGAACGCTTGATGGGCACCAATGATGCCCGGCGCACGGTGTTTGTGCTGCGCGACGGCCAACTGCGCAAGATGCCAGACGGCATGTTGCTGATCGTGCCCACCAAGTTCATGCCGTTCGTCACGTCGAACCTCATCTCGTGGCCAGGCAAAATCCGCATGGGCATGGATTTGTTCATCCCCCGGCGCAAGGACGATTCCGACGAGAGCCTGGCCGACTTCATCCGGCGGCGGTTGGGGCAGGAGGCGCTCGATGTGCTCGCCGAGCCGATGATGGCCGGGATTCACGTCTCGGACGCAGAGACCCTCAGCCTCAAGGCGACCTTTCCGCGCTTCATCGACATTGAGCGCAAATATGGCAGCCTGACGCGTGGCATGATCGCCGCTCGCAAGGCACGGGCGAATGCAGCGAAGAATGCCGGGCGTCAAAACGGGTCGCGCCAGCCCACAACTGTTTTCATGACGCTCCGGAACGGCTTGCAAGAGATGGTTTCCGCGCTCGAAACGGCCCTGCGCGGCACGATCCTCGTCGGGCGAAGCGTCACGCAGCTACGGCAACAGGCCAGCGACTATGAACTGACCCTGGATGACGGCTCCGTTTTGGCAGCCGATGCGGTCGTGATGGCAACGCCCGCTTACGTCAGCGCCGAGTTGCTGCGCGACACGCACGCTGAACTGGCGGGCAAACTGGACGCGATTCGCTATGTCTCAACGGCGACCGTATCGTTGGGCTTCGACGAAGCCGGGTTTGGTCACCCTCTCGATGGTTTCGGGTTCGTCGTCCCACGCAAGGAACCGACCCGGATACTGGCCTGCACGTGGACAAGCACCAAGTTCACCCACCGCGCCCGGCCCGGAACGGTGCTGTTGCGGGCATTCATTGGCGGGCCGCGCCGTCAAGAGTTCGTAGAACTGGATGACCAATCCCTGATCACGCTCGTGCGGGAAGAGCTTCAAACGATCATGGGCATTTCGGCGGAACCACGCGTTGCACGAGTCTACCGCTGGCATCGCAGCAACCCGCAGTACGACGTGGGACACCTTGAACACGTCGATTCCATCGAGGCCCTGTGCCCACACGGGCTATACCTGACCGGCAGCGCCTATCGGGGTGTGGGTATTCCGGATTGCGTGCAACAGGGACAGGCGACGGCGCAGCGCGTCGTGGCCTATTTGCAACACGAATCGCCGGTGGTCATGGAAAAGTGATTCATAAGGCAAAGGGTGTTAGGAGAAAATGAAAACAGAAGGTTCTTTGTCTCTTTACCAACAGGCAGTACAGGTCATGCCGGGGGGTGTAAGCTCGCCGGTGCGCGCCTTTCGTGGTGTGGGCGGAACGCCGCTATTCATCGAGCGGGGCGAAGGCCCGTACGTGGTTGACGTCGACGGCAACCGCTATGTCGATTATGTCATGAGTTGGGGGCCGCTCGTTCTTGGGCACGCTCATCCGGCGGTTGTCGAAGCGATCCGGCAGCAGGCGACGCGCGGCACCAGCTATGGCGCTCCTACGGCGCTAGAAGTTGAGCTGGCAAACCTGGTCATCGATCTAATGCCGTCAGTAGAGATGGTGCGCTTCGTCAATTCCGGCACCGAAGCGACCATGTCCGCCTTGCGGCTGGCGCGTGCCTATACGGGACGCCATAAGATCATCAAGTTCGAAGGCTGCTATCACGGTCATGCCGATATGCTGCTGGTTCAGGCCGGTTCGGGGGTTGCCACGCTGGGCCTGCCGGACAGTCCGGGCGTTCCCCCCGGCGCAACCCAGGACACTTTGACGGCCCCTTATAACGACCTGGATGCTGTGCAAGCGCTCTTCGAGCAATTTCCGGAATCCATTGCAGCCGTCATCGTGGAACCTGTCGCGGGCAACATGGGCGTTGTTCCGCCAGTAGCGGGGTTCCTGGAGGGATTGCGCAACCTGGCGACCCAATTCGGCGCGGTGCTGATTTTCGACGAGGTGATGACGGGCTTTCGCGTCGCTTTAGGCGGCGCTCAGGAAAAGTACGGCGTCATGCCCGACCTGACCGCATTTGGCAAGGTGATCGGCGGGGGCTTGCCGGTGGGGGCTTATGGTGGCCGCAAGGACATCATGGAGCAGGTCGCCCCGGCGGGATCGATGTACCAGGCCGGGACACTTTCTGGCAATCCGTTGGCAATGGCTGCCGGGCTTGCGACATTGCGCACCATTGCCGCACCCGGCGTGTTCGAGCAAATCGTTGCTGTGGCCACGACCGTGCGCGAGACCATCGACCGCGTGGCTGCGGACGCCGGAATCCCGGTGCAGACCGCCCAAGCTGGCACCATGTTTGGCCTGTTTTTCAATGACCAGCCGGTGCGCAACTACGCCGAGGTCAAGACGAGCGATCAGGAGCGCTACGCCCGCTTCTTCCATGCCATGCTTGAACAGGGGGTCTATTTCGCGCCGTCGGCCTTCGAGGCCGCCTTTGCCGCCCTGCCGCACGACGGCCCGGCGCTCGAACAGACTTTGAACGCACTCGAAACCGTCCTACCGCAGCTTTGATCCAGGAGCCATGATGCAAAAACGCCGACTGCTGACGATCTTCGCCATTGTACTCATCGACCTGGTCGGCTTCGGCTTGATACTCCCGCTCCTGCCCTTTTACGCCGAATCGTTCGACGCCAGCAACACGGTTGTAGGGTTGCTGGTGGCGTCCTATTCGGCTGCGCAGTTCGTTGGCGCACCAATTCTGGGGCGTCTGTCCGATCGTTTCGGACGGCGCCCCGTGTTGCTGGTGAGCATCGCGGGCACGTCCCTGGGCTTTGTGCTGCTTGGCCTGGCGAACAGTCTATGGATGCTGTTTGCCAGCCGTCTGCTGGACGGTTTGACGGGCGGCAATATTTCAGTCGCGCGGGCTTATATCACCGATGTGACCGACGAAGAGAACCGGGCCAAAGGCATGGGG
>CAZSXY010000073.1:0-20473 GCA_964611395.1 uncultured Anaerolineaceae bacterium
ACGCCGTTTTGCGGCCAATCCTGATCCCGCTCTGGCTTTGGTCACTCAGCCTCCGTCCTTGAGAGAATAGGAAAACCCTGTCGGGGAAATTTGTGCCCACACCATCACGTTAAATTTGGGAGTCTGGCCACTGCGCGATCGTCCGGTCTCAAAGATGTGGCGGATTGGATGGAGACCATGAAGGCGTCATTGTAAACGGAGCGTGGCGCGCAATATATTTAGGCAGTAATCGATGGCGAACCGGTAATTCTCCAGCACCGCAGACCGCGTTTTTGGGCAGTAAGATTGCGATGGTGGAAACAAAGGAACCTTGACCTCTGGCGTATAATACAATACGCTAGACCAGAATTTTCACTATGGAAAAGGGTTATCAAAATCATGCAACGTCGAACACAGCCCTCTCCGCAACAGATCGAACGTTTGCTCGACCGTGTGCTTCTGTCCGTCCAGAAACCCGGACGATACGTAGGTGGTGAATTCAATAGTGTCGTGAAGGATTGGGAAAGTGTGTCGTTCCGGGTATTGATGGCGTTTTCAGATATTTACGATCTGGGGATGTCCAACCTGGGGCTGATGATTCTATACGGGATTATCAATGACCAACCCGACATGTTCGCGGATCGCGTGTTTAGCCCCTGGACTGACATGGAAGCGGTCATGCGTCGTGAAGGGATACCCTTGTATGGCCTCGAAAGCAAGCGGGTAGTTCAAGACTTTGATCTGCTGGCGATTAGCTTGCCCTATGAGCAGTTGTACACAAATGTGTTGACGATGCTCGATTTGGCGGACATGCCGTTGCGTTCGATTGAACGTGATGAGCATTATCCCCTGGTGATTGCAGGCGGGCATGCGTGCTTCAACCCCGAGCCGATGGCAGCATTCATTGATGCGTTTGTGATTGGCGAGGGCGAAGAGGTAATTTTAGAGATTTCTCGGACGTTGCAGCAGTTGCGCGCCTGTTCGCGTGACGAACAATTACGGGCGTTGGCACGCATCGACGGCGTGTATGTGCCCCGCTTCTACGACGTAGCTTATCATGCGGACGGAACCGTTGCTTCCGTCACGCCGAATACCCCAGATGTCCCACCAACGGTTCGCAAACGGATTGTCCCTGTTTTGCCCAGGCCGTTCACACGCTTTCTGGTTCCGCATGTAGACACGATACATAACCGCGCCCCCATTGAGATTATGCGTGGATGCACAC
Organism: uncultured Anaerolineaceae bacterium; assembly: GCA_964611395.1. Classification (GTDB taxonomy): domain Bacteria; phylum Chloroflexota; class Anaerolineae; order Aggregatilineales; family Aggregatilineaceae; genus CAZSXY01. The sequence goes on from CAZSXY010000073.1 coordinate 1,205, forward strand.
GCGGGTGCCGGTACTGCCATGCGGGTATGGTGACGCGACCTGTCCGTGAGCGCCCGGTCGACGAAATAGTAGCGGCGGCTGAAGATATCATGCGCAATACCGGATTCGACGAGCTTGGCTTGCTCAGCCTGTCATCTTCCGACTACACGCATGTCAAAGACCTTGTCGCTGCTATCAGCACCCTGTTCAGCGATCAAAACGTTGGTATAAGTCTGCCCAGTTTGCGTATTGAATCGGTGAGTGTGGACTTAATGGACGCGCTCCAGGGTAACCGGCGTAGCGGGTTTACATTCGCGCCGGAAGCCGCGACCGAGAAGATGCGCGACATCATCAATAAGTCCGTCCCCAATGATCGATTGCTGGCCACTGTCCGCGAAGTGTATTCGCGCGGGTGGGTGACGATCAAACTGTATTTCATGATAGGCCATCCAAGCGAAACGCTCGACGATGTGCAGGCGATCATCGACCTTGCCAGGGCGGTGTTGGCGGAAGGGCGGCGGATTCATGGCAGAAAGGCCAAGGTCAATGTTGGCGTGAGTACTTTCGTGCCCAAACCGCATACGCCGTTTCAGTGGGTTTCTATTGATACCGTAGAGCAAATCAAGGCTAAACAGGCACTGTTACGGCGCGGTCTGCGCGGCCCTGGTCTGCATTTGCGCTGGAACCGGCCCGAAGAGACCCTGTTGGAAGCGTTTCTAAGCCGGGGTGATCGTCGCTTGGGCGCGGTGATTCAGCGGGCCTGGGAACTTGGCACGAAGTTCGATGCCTGGCAGGAACATCACCGTCATGAGGCATGGGTTCAGGCGTTCGAGGAGCTTGATCTTGATATGAGCTTCTATACCCATCGCGCAAGACCGGTTGACGAAGTGTTTCCGTGGGATCACATCGATGTGGCCGTGCGGAAGAAGTTTCTCATTGAGGATTACAAGATGTCCCAGGCGGGAAAGACGCGGATCGATTGCCGGGATCAATGCTATGCCTGCGGTATCCTGCCGACGTTTACTCAGATACGGATGGAAACTCCGGCTGAAGCGTGGAAATGCCCACCTATCCTTCCCAAGCACCTGCGCAAACGGAAGTCCCTAGACGTTATCCCGCTCAATCCGGCGTAGAGCGAGCGCTGCCAAGCGAACGCCCACGCACGCATCAAGGTGGTGTGTTTAATTAACCATGTGGTTGGGGTTTAGTGTATCTGGATGGTTCCAAATGCCGAGGACGCAATGATGTGCAGGTCTGGCTGTCGTTGTTCGCTGCTGTCGTCCTGGTTATGGGCCGTCACGAGCAACCCCGGTTCGATTTCTGCAAAACGCTCCCGGTCGTAACGGACGCGGGCAAATGGCCCCGCGTTGACTTTGATTATGGCCCGGCTGCGTGGCGGGATACTAAGGCGCACATCGCCGAGTGTCGAGCGGGCAGAGATTTCCTGATCACATTGCTCTGGGCAGGCAACGGTTACGTGGCCCAACCCTGAGGAGATATAGGCTCGCGCAATCGCCAGGCCTCGCAAATCCGCGTCCAGTCGCCCCAGATGACTGCTCATCAAAATTTCCCACGGAAGGTCGTGAGCAAGCCCTACGTCCCAGTCAGCCAGTGATAGCCACCACGTTTGTCCGCGTTGCATGGAAAGCATGGCCCGATTATTGCGCACGACCAGCCCGGGGCGCGACCGCGCTGTATATTGACCGGCAATCAGACGCCCCGGTTTGCGCAGGGCCTGGAGTTGCACATCGATCTCGCCGCTTTCAATTTCGATCGCGGCAGATTGGACACTCCCGCGCGTGATCCCAAATGTATGAGCCTGCCAGGTTGGGGCGATATCACCGCGCACAAGTAGTTGCAGGCCGAGCAGGACTAGCGCCGCAGGCCAGTACGGTGCAATATCGATGTCAATGAGCAGGAAATTGTTGAGGAGCAAAACTACGCTGCCAGCTATCAGGATAAGCGGCCACAACCAAATTATGCGTTTGTGCGGCGTGCTCATGGTTCACCCCTAGAATTCCAACAGGTAATCTTGTAACAGTTGGTGCGCCGATGAGTGGCGCAAACGGTTGAGCGCCTGGGCTTCGAGTTGGCGTACTCGCTCTCGTGTGACGCCAATTTGACGTCCCACTTCCTCAAGCGTATGGGTTTCCCCGTCGAGTAACCCATACCGGAGCTCCAGAATATGCGCTTCACGTTCCGGCAGTCGTGACAATGCCTGTTGCAAATGCTCCCGGAGCAGGTTTTGCGTGACGACCTCCGCAGGTTGCGGGCTGTTCTTGTCCTCAATGAAATCGCCAAACTCCGAGTCGGCATCTTCTTCGATCGGTGTCTCAAGGCTGATGGGCCGGCGCGAAATCTCGATCAGGTTGCTGATTTTATCGGGCGTCGTTTCCATCGCTTCGGCCAGTTCTTCGTTGGTCGGTTCGCGCCCAAGTTCCTGGGTGAGCTGCGTTGATATGCGGCGCAGCCGGTTGATCTGGTCGCCCATGTGTACGGGAACCCGGATGGTGCGTCCCTGGTCGGCGACTGCGCGACTGACTGCCTGGCGAATCCACCAGGTGGCATAGGTGCTGAACTTATGCCCGCGCTGATATTCAAACTTGCGTGCGGCGCGGATCAACCCGATGTTGCCCTCCTGGATCAGGTCAAGGAAGTGCACACCGCGCCCAATGTACTTCTTGGCGACGCTGATTACCAAACGTGAGTTCGCTCGCACCAGGTATTCTTGCGCGGCTTCACCATCCGCAATGATGGCTTCTAGCGCAAGCCGATCCTCGGTTGGGAGACTGTCGCCAAGCTCTTCGAGCTGTTCGGCGGCGAACTGCCCGGCTTCCATGCGTTTGGCCAGAGCGACTTCTTCATCCGCTGTGAGCAGCGGCACACGCCCGGCCTCTTTTAGGTACAGCCCGACGACGTCATCGGTCTCGAGGGCTTGCTGGTAGCCAGCATCCTCAATCAGGTTATCATGCAAAACGCTGAGATCGGGCGCTTCGGCTTCTTCCGCTACCTTCTCAGCCGTTTCTTCTTTGACCTCTACCTGAATTTCGCCCGGTTCCTGCGGCTTGATGGGGGAATCCGGCACGACCTCGACACCTGCCGTGCTGAGCGCATCTAACAGTTCCTCGAGGAGTTCGATATTATGTTCCAGGGTAGGCATACGTGACAGAATATCATCGTATGTGATGAATCCGTTACGTTCTCCCTGTTCGAGCAATTCCTGCCACAGCGGCGACCCAGGTGTAATGGATGAGTGTTGTGTTTCTGCCAATGTCATCTCGATAACTATCAAGCCTTTTACATAAAAACACCCTACCACCAACGGTAGGGCCCTCACGATCCTGCTTCGTTAGCGAAGGAAGACCTCAGGGCGCAAACGGCGTGGCTTCATTGGCCGCGGGCGATTCGTAAGGTGCCGGAGCAACCAGGACGGGATCAAACAGTATGGCCAAGATGTTGTCTACGATCTGCTTGCGAACCAAGAATACACGCTGATCAGCTTCAGGCAGGGCCTGAGCGTACACATAGTATGCCACATTATCCGGATTTGTGTCACCTACATCAACCAACCCCTCATAGGTGGCTCCGGAGGCATCGTGTGCTCGAAAACGAATGCGATACGCTGGCGCGGGTTGCAAGCCAAAGCGCAGAAGACTGTCAGCCGTTGCCTCGTATTGCTGTTCAGCAGCCAACAACATGATCGCCGCTGCTGCGTTCTCAACCAGATGCTGGTTGATGGCTTCGGCGGCGATAGGTTGCTGAATGCCCTGTATCTCAGGAGCGTACCACACCCCTCCCGGTTCGCGCATCAACAAAAGGCCCTTCCCCGTAGTGACATCCAGCACTTCTATTCCGTCGACATGCTCAGGATTCGGGATTTGTGCGAAGAGCCTGAGGGGCCGTTGGGCCTGTAAAGTTGCCTCGTAGGCGCGCATCCGTTCCAGCCTGATGGCCGGGTCGTCGAGCATCAGTAGCAAGAGCATCACGGCGGATAGCACCAGGAGCAGCATGTAACCTGCGCGATGGTTCACCATGATGACACCTCTGTGCCACGAACGAGCGCGATCATTGTAACCTAACGATGCCGATACCACCAAACCAATGCCCCGGTTACGAGTACCATCCCCGGCAAGATAATCATGGTGATGACAGCGATCGTATTGCGCTCGTTGCTTGATACAGCCAGCTTGAGCAGTGTGGGATCGTGCGTAGGCGTGAATGAAACCGTTTCCGCAAAGCCCGTAAGCCAGTCAACTATATCGGTCCACAGGAAAACGTTGCCGGGAATTTGCTTGACATACTCGTTCTTGACAATGTCCGAATCGCCTATGATGACGAGGCGAGGTTGCTGCTCGTACTGAAATTCAAGCTGCCGCCGTACGGTCACCCCGACAAGCAACGGGCCTGGTATGTCTTGTTGCGGATCATACGCGACCCGCGATTCCAGAAAGCCTTCCAGGTTCGTTTCTGCAAACGATAGTTCGGACGTAAAGAGTAGCGGTTCTCGTACATAGCGATTTTGAAGTTCGGTCGGAGTTTCCACCAGGTCAATGGTTCGGATAAATCGCGCGTAGATGGGTTCGTCGCGCACGTCACGCATGATCGTGTGTGGGGCAACGGTGTTGATAATGGGGATCCACTCGCTGCCGTTTACCAGTTCCGGCTTCGTTTCGATGGCGAGCGCGTCGCGCACTCGGACGCCGAACGTGTTCCACAGGTACTGGCTCAGCGGGCCACCCTCGGACAAGAATGTGTTGCCTGTTGCCCCTACTACGGCTGACTCAACCAGCGGCGGATCGGCAAAGATGCCGATTCTTCCTCCGCGCTGGATATAGTCATCCAGGCGGTCAACTTCCGCCTGGGAAAAATCATCCAGTGCCCCGACGATCAACACGGCGCTCGCATCGTGTGGGATGGCTTCAATCGCCTGAAGATCGAGTTCCTCAACGGCAATTCCTTGCCCATCCAGGCTGACAAACAACCGGGAGATTCCGTTGTCGTCGGCCAGCGAAAGCACGCGTTCTCCGTGCCCAATGGTGAAATAGATTTTGAAGGTACCGGCGGATGCGACGGTTTTCAGGCCGGTAGTGATGTCGCGCTCGTTCGCCCGTCCCAGAAAGAGCGTGAAGTACTTTCGCTCGACATTTCCACTGTCACTAACCGCATCGCGTAAGCGGGGCGTTCCGTCTGGGCCGAGGATGGTTAGCACAAATTGCCCGTCCAACCCTGGTTGGTAGTTGTATTGGGCTGCAAGATCGGGTTGTTCGTCGGGGTCGATATATTGTATGTCGATCATGCCGCCACTTTCGGCTTCGTACTGGCGCATGAGCAAATCTGCGGACTCTTGCTCGCGCAACTTGTTACGAGTGAAGAAGCCGACAATGCGAACCCGAAAGTCACGTTCCCGGAGTTGCTTGATGGCTTCGAACGAGGGCGGGTTCAGCGAGTAGCGCTGGGCCTGGGTTAGATCGGCGGTTAAGTTGGCGCGATCGAACAGCACGTAGGTGTAAGCGATGGTGCCGATGAACACTAAAGTGATCACAATGCTGGTCGTGCCATAACGAGTCTGACGCCCTGACAACCAGGATCGCAAATCGTCCGGCGCTAATGCCATCCAAAGAACGATCCCGGCGGCTCCGGAGACCACGAAGGCAAATACCAGCGCCGAGATTTCACGCTCGATGAGATACACAAGCCCGCCCAAGACCAGCGCCGTTGTCCCGGCTACACCTGCCCAGCTTGCCAGTTGGGTGCGGTTTACGATTCGGGGCTGATTCATTAGCGCCATCTCCGCGATTCGATCACACGGGTGGTGACGAATAGGAAAGCAATGATGAACCCAATGAAAAACACGACATCCTCGAACCGGATCACGCCCGCGAGGAACGACGGGGCATAGTGCGATTGCAGACTCAACTCGCGGATGATTTGAGCGATGGAGCGGTTCTGGACGACGTGTCCGGCGAAGTCGCCTAACCAGAGGATGAACAACGCCGCCATGCTGAGAAACCCGGCGATGACCTGGTTTTCGGTCAAAGCGGAAAAAAGAAGACCTATCGCGAGAGTGGCTCCGCCGAACAGCCAAATGCCAATATACGCGCTGATCACCGGCCCAATGTCGAGATCGGGGGCGAGATCATAGGCTTTGGCGGTCGTGATGGAAAACCAGATTGCCTGATAAACCAGGGTCAGGCTGAGCATGAGTGAGTAGTAGAGCCACGCGCCGAGAAATTTCCCCATGACGATGTCGCCGTCGCGCACTGGAAGCGTGAGCATGAGTTCAAGCGTTCCTTCCCGGGTTTCTTCCGCAAACAGACGCATCGTGAGCAATGGCGCGAAGAATATCGTGAAAAAACCGAAGGCGCTCAGGACTGCAGCGCCGTCAGGGGGGAGTCTTCCGGCCCGCTGAGCGAGATCGACATTGAACTGCCAGCCGGTTAGTATCAGGATGGCAAACGCCACCAGGTACGCAATGGGCGACGTGAAGTACTGCACCAGTTCGCGGCGTGCAATGATGCGGATACTACGCATGGCGAGTAACTCCGTGCGATGGACTGCCGGCATCAAGCCGAGATGTCAGCTCCAGGAATATTTCTTCCAGGGTTGAAGCCCAGGGACGCAGTTCGAGTAGTTCGTACCCTGCCTGCACAATGGCCCGCGCCACTTCTGCACGGACGTCCTGGTCACCGGATGCGCTCAGGAGATAGCCTTCCTGCTCATGGGCGACGTGGACTACACCAGGAATGGCCTTCAAGAATGCAATGACTTCCTGGTGCCGGGCATGTGTTCTGAGCCGAACGTACAGTCGCCCCGCCTGGAATAGACTGTCACGCAGTTCTCCCGGCGTGTTTTCTGCGACGATGCGGCCCCGGTCAATGATGATGACCCGGTCGCAGATTTGCTCAGCTTCCCCAAGAATGTGTGTGCTCAACATCACCGTGCGCGTGCGCCCAAGCTCGCGTATGAGTTGACGTAAATCCTGGACCTGGTGTGGGTCCAGGCCCAGGGTAGGTTCGTCGAGAATAAGGACTTCCGGATCATGGACTATGGCCTGCGCCAGCCCGACGCGCTGCCGCATGCCTTTGGACAGGTTGCGTATCAGGCTTCTCGCGCGTTCGTGCATGCCAACGCGTTCCAACACCTCGTCAACACGCCGGGAAGGTTTCTGCACATGGCGCAGTTGGGCCATAAAGGTGAGGTAGCCCCGAACCGTCATATCCCGATAGAGACTGACGGTTTCAGGCAGATACCCTACATGGTGACGCACCGCCATCGAGTCCTCAAGGACATCGTGTCCGGCAACACGCGCCGTACCGCTGGTAGGGGGCATATAACCGGTCAAAATGCGCATCGTCGTTGTTTTGCCCGCACCGTTGGGGCCGAGGAACCCCACGATCTCACCGTTCTGCGCCTTGAAACTAATTGAATCCAGCGCAACAAGGTGTCCGTAGCGTTTGGTGAGATTTGCAGCTTCAATCATGATGGTGGCTCAAAGACCCGTGTCCAAATCCTTGAAACAAAAAGCACGATGTGCCTGGACTATGCACATGTGCCCTTGCTGACTCGCACGAGAGCGCAAGACCCGGCATCCTGCATCTCAATTCTAACCTGTCCTGGTGTTCTGTGTGTGAATCGTCAGGCGATCTTTACGATCTTGACAAATTAACCACAAACGGCGTTAGGCAATCCGCTATGAATCGGCTGTTTGTTTCGCGCTCGAAGCCACGATGCTACGCAGGGCTTGCGGGAGACGCAGCTTGTCGATATGCCGCCATTCCCACTCGTCTGAGCGCAACGCCCTGCTGTTCGTCAGAGAGCAGCGGTAATAGAAATAAAGATAGACATCGTGTGGGATTGCGGCGAGTTCGACATGATGGGGCGCGATGTAGGTGAACCTGTCGTCTACGATCTCGTCAACAACCACAGCTTGCCCGACAAGCTGGGCGATTCGTTCTTCTAGCACAAGGCTAGGGTGGGTGGTGACATCATCGATTTGAAACGAAGGAAACGCCACATCGTCATTGCCAGCGCGGACGAGCAGATGTTCATCGCTGGCAACGAGTGCCGACACGGTGCTGTGGATGACCGGGCGCGGCAATTCTGAAACATCGCCCAGGGGCAGCTTGCGCCGCCGGTGGCGTTCGCTGATGATGATGCGGCGCAAGTGTTCGGCGGCTGGTTCGAGAATGTCATTGATGATCAGGTAATCGCACTTGCGGGCGAAGGTCATCTCAAAGCGCACGCGCTTGAGCCGGTTTTCAACTTCTTCTGGTGTGATGTTTCCGCGCATGCGGATGCGCTCTTCGAGCGTTCGCAAACTGGTCGGCGCTACAAAGATGAGGACGGTGTTTTCGGGATACTGTTCCTGAATTCTCTCTGCGCCCAGAAACTCGATATCCGCGATCAGGTCCTGGTTTTTGTCGAGGGCTTCTTCGACGGTCTGCCGGGGCGTGCCGTAGTAATCATCCATGTGGACGTTTTGAAATTCGATCAGTTCATTGCCGGCAATCATGCGCTGGAACGCCTCATGCGTTACGAACAGGTGCTCGCGACCCTGTTGCTCACCCGGACGGGGCGGGCGGGTAGTTGCCGTGGCGAGCTGCGGGAGATCGCGGAATTGCTGTTGCACGTGGCGCATGAGTGTGTTTTTGCCCGCGCCAGAGGGGCCGACCAGAATAAAGAGAAGGCCGTCGCGTTGCATTAGAAACCTCGTTGTCAGTGGTTTTGTCGCGCTTCGTAGTGCAAGTTTAACATGCTCCGGAGTGTAGGACTATGCCAATCGACACGAAATCGCGTTTCGATCCACCTTTCGCATAAACAGTGCCCGTGGGACAGATGATATAGCGCCCGGTTTTGGGCATGGCGGGCCAGCGAATGAGGTCAAAGCAACTGCGATTGAGAGGGGCGATGCTTTTCAGGTCAAATTGACAAACGAAAAGTCTTGATGTAGTCTCAGAGTGTGATGCTGGGGAAGCTGATAATACTTCTGACATTCAGCTTATGCTAGGGTCAACGGGACTTCTTTTGCAGATTGTCTAGAGGATTGTTTGATCATTATACCTTTCTTCAGTAGATAGCCCGCTGAGGAAAAGGATTGCCTGTCATTCAGGGTAAGTGGGATAGGGCGGCGTCAATACGCCTCGCTATCGTTGTGGGGGGCCCCATGGGAGCAGCCTGGTACGTCATCCAGAGCAAGCCCTGCAAAGAGAATCAGGTATATGCCTACCTCACCGCTGAAGGGTTTGAGGTTTTTTATCCCACGCTGAGGGTCACACCGGTCAATCCCCGCTCCTCAAAAATCCGTCCCCTGTTTCCGCGTTATATGTTTGTGCACGCCGATCTGGAAGAGGTCGGCGTTTCGGCGTTACAGTGGGTGCCGTTTGCGGTAGGCCTGGTTCAGTTTGACGGGTACGTTGCGCCGGTTCCCGAACATGTGATCCATGAGCTAAAGCGTCGCGTGGCGGAGATTGAGGAAGCGGGGGGGTTGGTCTTTGAGGATCTCCAGACTGGCGATCCGGTGCGCATCGTACAGGGGCCGTTTGCGGGGTATGAGGCGATTTTTGACTTGCGGCTGAGTGGATCGGAGCGTGTCCAGGTCTTGTTGGAGATGTTGGGACGCCTGGTGAAGGTGCAAATCAACGCAAACGCGATTGAAAAACAGCCTCCGCGCCGGTAATGAGAGAAGGGCAGTGGTACGAGTTACATTACAGGGGCGCTCGCAGCGCCCCTGGCTTTTTCTGAGGGCAGATATGATGCCCCTCTAGGGTCCATTCGGGCGGCGCCCATGGTTGTTGCGGATTTCGTATTCGTAGTAGGTTCCTTTCTGGCCTGCACCGCGCCCGAAGTAATACCACTTGGGAAAGTTGAAATCCGAAGTAACTGAACAGGGCATCAACAATACAGCTTTCAAGAACGATTCCAGATCGTAGACGCCGTATATGTTGACATCCAACCCCCAACGATCCATCTGGTCGAAGAATTGCTGGCGCTCGCTGCTCAGCCAGTTGATCGAAAAGCGATTGATTCCCCAGGACTGGAACGTATCGAGAATCTCTTTGGTTTTATCGGGTATGCTACAGACCAGCGGTTCAAGAAAATCAATCGGGCATTGGATGATCGCATTGGGATAGGCTTTGGCGATTTTGCGAAAGCCTTCTTCGCGCATATGGTTAACATACCCGTTGAACCACAGGCGCGAATCCCCAAAATCGTAGTGACTGAGTAATTCCAGCGCCTTATCAACAAGCTCCCCGCCGCCTTTGAGGTCAAGCTTGACCCATTTGCCCCTCTGGCGCAAACGCGCCAGCAGCTTTTCAAGCGTGAGCCACTCGTCTACTTCGGCAGCTGGGGGAGCGGCGATTTCGTCATGATGCAAGACCAGATCGTCGGTGCGCGGGTCGAGATGGATGTCACATTCGCCCCAAAGAATGTCCGAGGCGAGAAATTGCCGCAGGTTCGCTTCGTCGTTAAGGCCGTGCCACACAAACTGCACCTGGTGTGGCAGTTCTTTTTCAGGGATCAGTTCGGTGAGGTCATAGACGTCGCCTTCTACGACGTTTTGCGGCAGACGGCTGCGCTTAGATTCAAAGAGCGTGTTTGCATGGAGCAGGAGCATTTCTTCAGGCGGGGCGATGGAGGCAATCGCTTCCAGGTTCTCCGGTTCGTTGTCTACTACGGCAAAGACTCGATACCCCTTGTCACGAAAGGCCTGGATACCGGCTACCTTTGCATTCTGTACGTTCGCGTGCCAACCGTTTGAATTCATATGCAACAGGTCACTGTCAAAATGGACCCGGTAGCTTTCGCCCAGCCGGTTGAGCGAGCGCAATGTACTCTCGCGGATGGATTCGGGGCGACCGGTATTCAACCCAACGAAGCAATTGGGCTGAATCTGAAACCAGCGTATCACTTCCAGCACGCTGGAATAAGGCCGGTGCGATTCGAGGATAGCTTGCGGTATCCAACGATTCTCTGTATACCATTCCAGAATGGCCGAGTGGTGCTCTGGCGGGATTCCCCGCCTGATGAGTAATTCTGTTACGTGATTTTCGTGGACGGTGATGTCGGAGATTTCGAGTGTGCGGAAGAAGTGGGTGCCATGTGCACGGTCGTACGACTGGAGAACGTAGTGCACCATATAGCGCATATCGAGAATGGTGCCGTCAATATCGAAGACGATCATCAGTTGATCGTGAGGATAGCGTCTTCGGATTTTTCCAAAATGCGAGGCTAAAACTGCCATCCAGTCTTTCATTTTTTATCGGCGCGCGGCTGTATCGTGTGACGCGAGCAGGGTCGGATGCTCTCGTGCTTCATGCCGTGCGCCTGCCTCCTTTCAAAGGCATCATCTATCCCGCGCTGAGAACAATGCTATCTTTATTTTAAATTAACCATAGGCGCTAGTAAAGCTCCCTCACAGAATCGCTTTGTTCGTATTGGAAACTCCACATGCTCCTTTTTGGATGGTGCTTTATAATGAGCGCATCTTTTTCAGGTGACTGTAATTTTAAAGGGAATGTTGTAATCCTGCTATAGCGAGTTTTGCATGCTGCACATTTTCGTTCTTGTTTGCTTAGGATACGGTGCCAACCTATGAAATATTCTATCTTTCCGACTACTCATCTCTCCGGCACAGAACTGCCCGATCATGCGATGGCGGCACGCTATGCGCCCATCATCCAGTTCGATAACCACGAACCCTTCTTTCCTTCCTGGGTGGGTTATACTGTTTTTCGTGAAAGCGGGCCATCTCCCTCTTTTTCCAGAGAAATAGCGGTCAATGGGAACCAACTGCCGGCGGCGACGGTGATTGAGTATGCGATCTGGTGGGACTGGGACATTCACCACCTGTATGAATTAGAACATGTCTGGGTTTATCTCGATGCGGCTGGGCACGTTATTCATGCTGAGGCAAGCTGGCATGGCTTGTATCACGTGGTGCGAAATGGTGAGGGGACGCCGCCGCTACGTGGGGGGCGGGTGATGGTGGTGGCCGAACCGGGCAAACACGCGCTGGCCCCGACTTCAGAGTGGTTCACTGGGAATGAGTCTGAGATCAAGATGAAATGCGGTACGCCGGGCGTGGAGGGGTTGCTGGTCACCCCGCTGTTTGACGGCATCATTCGTGATAAGTCCCCCGAAGTGAACGAACTGGTCAGGGCTTATCTAAGGCCATTCGCTTTTGAACCGAGCTTTGATTTTTCGAAGGAAGTGGTGATCCAACCAGAGCGACTTGTCCCCTGGCCCAGCATGCATGCCTGGATACCGCAGCGCATCACCTGGTGGGTGGGCGAACTTAAGGCCCGCACGCATTAGCCCACATTCCGCACCAGAATCGAGCAGAATCTGAATTATTCTGATAGCCTTCAGATAGGGAAAATCTGGAGCTTGCCACCTGCTATGACCGGCCCATCTCGGCGCAGTGTTCAGGGTGCATTTGCGCGCTGGTGTGGTGGTGATAGTTCGCCATCCAGCGCAGCGACGAGGTGTTCATTGTCCGGCACGGACTCGGCGTCGAGTGCTTCGTCAAATTCGTGAATTTCTGTGCCGGTGTGCAGGTAGTCATCCAGCAGCAGCGCGAGATAGTGCGCGTAATCATACGGCAGCGAGGTCACGATTGGTACGCGGCGGCTGTCGTTCATTTCCGCGTAGACGTTATTCGCGGGTACGCCCCCAGAAAACGCTTCGATGGTTTGCTTTGCGTAAATGCGCCGGATTTCGTCGAGGTTCAGAGTTTTATCGTCGGATACTGGAAAGGGTAACGGCCCAGTTGTAATTTGCAGCGTATCGTCATCGGCGCTGATGTATGTGGTGGTCGTGATGATTATTGCAAGCAAGTACAGCGTGAACAACAGCAGCAGCCCCACTAACAGGATTGCGCCGCCCGGTGCTCCGTCCGCGCTCATCCCAAACAACATCATGGTAAGGACTACCGATCCAATCGATGACGCGAACAGCCCAATTTTCGGGCCGGGGCCGAGTGCCATGCGGTACGACAGCGCGAGATGATCGTCGTCATCCTGCGTGTGAAGATTCACGCGCGGCGGGCGTTTTGGAATCACACGCTTTGGTTTTCGCGCAAACTTGTGCTGGTCCAGCGCGAAAACGTTGTTACAATCCGTGCACAACGCGACCATCCTTTGAATGTTGATGTTCGCAGCGGGAATGGTTGCGCCGCAGTCTCGGCAGGTAATCTTCATGCGCTTGTCTTCCCCAGAAATCGTTGTTCTATAATATCTCTACGTTTTCCACGCGCCAGAGTTGCCCCAGCTTGGCTTCAGATAAAATCATCCCCAGACATTGGGAAAACTCTAATTAGGTCCGAAGCTCATATTCCGCATCGCCAGTAAGCAAAATTGAAAAAAATATCATCTTTGCTGAAGAAGGTGCGGAATGTGGGATTAGCAAACGACAGGTGCCGCATTACAGTGGCGCTGAAAATATGAAAACGGGGCGTTCATTCGCGATACGCCCCTGTTGCTGTATGGGTGATTTGGCAAATGGCGGCTTACGCCCAGAGTAGCGAGCGTCCGGTTTCAGGATCGAAGAACTGCGCCCTTTGAGTATTGAGGGTCAGCCGGACACTATTCCCGGCGCGGAGCCGTGATTGTGGATCGACCAGCACGCCCAGCCGGTTTTTGCCTGCCATGTGCACATCGAGCAAATCGTCGCGGCCCAACGGTTCGACGACGAAGACTTCGCCACCGATTTCGCCATTGGGTGAAAGCGTGATGTCTTCGGGACGAATCCCCATGATGACCGGGCCTGGATGGGCGGCGGCTTTTTCGCCGAGGTCCGGCGGCAGCGGAACGCGCAACGCCTCATTTTGAGCATAAAACGTGCCGTTCGATTGCTCGATGGTGACGTCGAGAAAGTTCATGGGTGGGTTGCCCACAAACCCCGCGATAAACAGCGTTTTGGGACGTTCGTACAGATCGTCGGGGCTATCGAACGCTTGCAGCTTGCCCACGTTCATGACGGCGATGCGGTCGGCCATCGTCATGGCTTCAACCTGATCATGCGTAACGTAGATGGCGGTGATTCCCAGCTCTTTTTGCAGGTGCTTGATTTCGCCGCGCATGGTCAGTCGCAGGCGAGCATCAAGGTTTGAGAGTGGCTCGTCAAAAAGCAACACGTCCGGTTCTTTGACCAGCGCACGCCCCAGGGCGACGCGTTGCTGTTGCCCGCCGGAAAGCTGCCCCGGCCGGCGATCAAGCAGCGTGCCGATGCCCATCTTGTCGGCCACTGCTTTGACGCGCTCCAGTTGCTCCTCCTTGGGCACTTTCTTTAGTTTCAGGGGGTAGGAAATGTTGTCAAAAACTGTCATGTGTGGGTAGAGCGCGTAACTTTGAAAAACCATCCCGATGTTGCGATCCTTTGGCGGCACCTGGTTAATCACACGATCCCCAAAGCGGATGATGCCAGCGGTCGGTTTGTAGATGCCGGCGATCATGAGTAGGGAGGTGGTTTTGCCACATCCGGAGGGTCCCAGAAACACGACAAACTCGCCCGCGTTGATCTCCAGGCTGAGATCATCCACGCCGATCACGTTGCCAAATTTTTTGGTCAGATTTTCGAGTACGATCTTCATAACCCGTTATCCTTTACGAGGTGCCTTTTGTACCGCCCGCGTAAATGTTTAGCAAGTACTCCTGGGCGAAGATAAAGATGATGAATACGGGAATCATCTGGTACAGCCCGACGGCGGCGACTTCATTCCAGTTCACCGGCGCTGTATCGGTGGTGAACTGGCTAATAAAGACGGCCAGCGTGGCGGTTTTTGTGCCGATGCTATAGGTTTGTGGAATGAGATAAGCTCCCCACCCGGAGATGAAGGCAAAGATGCCAAGCGCCAGGATGCCGGGGCGAATCTGGGGTAGCAGGATTTGCCAGAAAGTTCGCCAGCGCGACGCCCCGTCGATGAGGGCCGAGCGCTCCATATCCCAGGGGATGTTGTCGAAGAACCCTTTCATCAGCCATACGCCGAGCGGAAGTTCGAAGGCCACCATCACCAACGCGATTCCACCGCGTGTGTTGAAGCCGAAATAATCCCCGATGACCGGAATTTCTCCGATATTGCGCAGCACAAAGAAGATGGCGATCAGCAAGGTCACAGCCGGGAAGCCGTGCAAGATCAGCGTCAACGAAAGAAAGGCCTTACGTCCAGGAAAGTTCATCCGCGAAAGTGCGTAACCAGCCATCGATGATACCAGCAACACGATAATAGTCATCATGATCGCGATCACAGCAGTATTGAAGGTGATGGTCCAGATACTGGGGTTTGAGCCGGTGGCTTCTCGCGTGAGGAATTCCCAGTTGTCAAGCGTAAACCCGCCGAAGTTGCCATCAGCGTCTATCGGCAGCAGCCCCTCGGTGCGGCGCGAGAATGTGGCGATGATCAGCCACAGATACCCCACCATCAACGGGATCATGATTACGATCATCAACACGTAGGCGGTTAATCTTTCCGGCCAGATGATAGCCAGCGCTGCTATGAACAGCGCAATGAGCAAACCGGTCGCCAGTGGAGCGAGGCCGATCTCGACTATCGGCACAACTTCAACTGGGACAATTTGCTCTTCGCCATCGCGCACGATGCGCAAGCCGATTTTGCTTTCGTAAGGCGACAGCGCGATCTTTTCTTTGAGTTTTTCAAGATCGGTGGGGGCACGCCCAATGGCAATGATGACATCCCCGGCCTGAATTCCGGCGCGGTCCGCTGTGCCGCCATCGATGACGCTCTCGACCAGGATGCCCTCTTCTACCTGCTTTAGGGTCATTTCGAGCGCGGGTTTTTCTGCGAATGGCCCCACCTGAAAGACGAATTGTCCCATCGAGACAATCACATACACGATGATGACACCCGTCAGGGCAACTCGAAAAGCGCGTGACAAGTTCGCTTTCGCCAGTTCCTTGACCTTGAAACCACAGGCGACATAGCTTGCAAACGGGGCCAGAAAAGTCAGGATGTTGGTCAGGGCGGTGGTCAGCGTCTCGTTAATTTCCAGGTCTGACCCCAGCAGGCGGGGAGCGCCCCTGATCAACGGCTCAAGAACCTTGAAAAAGATGATTCCCAATTGGAAAAAGAGCAGCACAACCAGGGCGTTGAACACTGTTTGCCAGATAAGTTCGCTGGTTTCAACGCGCTCGAATTCAACGGCTTTTGTTCTGGGTATGATTCTACGAGCCTGTTCAACCTGGGTTGACATTACAGCACCTCGATCTTGGGTTCTGCAACCAGTTCATTGAAGCGGAAGACACGCAAATAAACCGTTGCCATGACCACCCCAATGACGACCAGCACCACGGCAAACGCCGAGCCATAACCCCATTGGGCGTTGGCAAAATAGGTGTTTAGCGCCCGGTTGTAGGCGGCCAGCGACCAGACTTCGTTTTGAGCCGCTGCTCCCCCCTGGTTGAAAAGGAGAATGTACTCGAATGACGTCAACAGCGACAGAGTCTGGTAGGTGATTACAAACAACAGTGGCCAGCGCAACATCGGCAGAATCACATAGCGTATGCGCTGCAGCAATGATGAACCATCGACTAGCGAGGCATTGAGCAAGTCTTGGGGAATCGATTCGATGGCCGATGTGAAAATGATCATGCCAAAGGATGCGCCGATGAAACCATTGAGCATCACGATGAATACCCAGGCATCGTCTTGGAAATAATTGACTTCTGGCCGTCCTAAAAGGTCATTCAACTGGTTGAGGATTCCGAAAGGCGAGGCGGCTACAATACGCTTCCACATCAAGATATAGACGGCTGGGGACGTGATGCGTGGCAGAATCCATAGCGCACGAAATATAAAGCCAGCCCGGCGGTTGATGTGGGCTGTCAGGAGCGAAATGACAAGCGCCAGCCCCACGTTGAATAGCAGTAGAGTGGCCAGGACATAAAAGAACGTGTTAAACAAAATTTTTGGAGCGAACTCGTCGTTAAACATCCGCTCGAAGTTATCGAGACCGACGAGATATTGCAGACGACCATCGACCCGGCTGGTGGCCATATGGTAAACGTCGGTCGTGAAGTTGGTCGTAGCAAGATTGGTGATGCTCAGGAAGATGATCAGGATCATCGGGATGAAAAAGAACAAAATCACCAGAAATCCGGCAGGTGCCAGAAACCCGTAAGCGGTTAAACGAGCACGCACGGCCTGGCTCCAGTTAATTGACGTCACACGGGGCAAACCCAATGCCGATGCCGTTTTTTGTGCAGTCATTGGAAAATTGACCGTTCCCCGTTGCGGCGATCCGGGGGAACGATTTCCTCCCTTCCTCTGATGCGCTTTGCCCGATAAAAACGCGTTCATGAACCGGGGACCACTGGCCCCCGGTTCTGATACTGTTGTACGGTTGATCGGTGATGGGTGTCGGGCAGTTAACGGATGGTAATGCCCTCAACCTCATTCTGAAGCCGGTTGACCACCACGTCAAGCGCCGCTTCGGCACTCATCTCGCCGCTTTCAACGCTCTGGATGCCGGTCCAGTAGGCTTCGGACCATGCGCCCCAGTTCGGATGGTTCGGGATGAATGTAGTGTATTCGAGCATCGGGTGCGCCAGGCTCAAGAAGCGGGCTTCCTGGTATTCATCCGAGGCGAGCTGCGCATTCAGGATGCCCAGGTGCGCGCTATCGATGGCGTGGCGGTTGTTGGCCTCCGGCGTGGTGATCGCTGCGAGCAGCGCCATGGCCACTTCCGGATACTCACTGCTGGCGCTGATCATGTAAGCCAGCGGATGCGTGAGGGTGATCGGCGATCCGGTCTTCAGGGCCGGCACCAGGCCGAAGCCGATATTTTCAAACAGGTAGTCCTCGCCACCCAGGTCGACGACGTAGTTCGCGGCCCAGTCGCCCCAGTTCCAGGTGCCACCGGTCCAGAACAGGACGTTTTCGGCAGACGACACGGCGGTATGCCAGTCAGCCCACTCGATACCCAGATGCTTACCGGCCATTACACCGCTTTCACGGGCGCTTTCAAGCAGTTTGTAGACATCCAGCGCCGCTTCCGTGTCAAAGACCATGTTGCCGTCTTCATCCAGCACTTCACCACCCATACCGTAGTAGAAGTAGAGGAAGTCTGGGCCATTGCGCGGACGGTGCCAGTAGCCGTTGCCTTCTTCGACAATGCCCAGCTCGATCGCTTCCTGTGCGGTGGCGAGCATGTCGTCGAAGGTGAACTCGCCACTTTCGATGCGAGCCGGTAACCCTTCGATCTCTTCGTCACTCCAGCCCAGGTCCTTCAGCAGCAATTTGCTGAAGTAGAGCGGGCGTGCCTCGGCATCTTGCGGAACTCCATAGATTTTGCCATCTGGCCCTTTCATCGATTCCCACAGGCTGGGGACCACATCCTCAAATTCGGGGAACTGCGGTATGAGATCGTCCAGCGGGATGACGAAGCCAGCAACCGACCACGTGCCAATGTCTTCATGACCGGACAGGATGATATCGACTGCTTCACCAGCCTCAGCCGAAAGTTGGAATTCCTGCTTATACGGACCCCAGTCCAGGTTATCCTGAATCAGTTCCAGTTTGAGGTCAATGCCCAGATCGGCTTCAACCTGTTCTTCAACCTCGGCGAAGTTGTTGCACCGCCATTCTTCGGTTGGGGGACTCGCTTTGCAGCGAATGCGAATCGAAACTGCTTCCTGGGCGGTACCGGTGGAGACAGGTACCACCATGAGTACAAGGGTGGTAATCAATACCAGGGCTAAGATACGACGTGCTTTCATTCCACAACTCCTTTTTGTAATTCTTGAACGATATTTTGTCGTGCTAACCAACCCCTTGTGTGTGTGTGTGTTTGTTAGCACGCCATCACCGACTAATTAAGGAATGCATTGCCAGTAGTAGCATATCTCGCATGCAGTAAAAAGCCTGCTGTCGAAGTTGACAGTAAATCAGAGGCATGTGAGCCATTGCCCGAGGCTCGGCGCAACGATCCGGGTGTTCTGATGGGCGATGTCCTGCCGAGCACGTGGATCAGCGACTTGGTCAGAGCACACCTCAAGCGACTCATCGCACGTTGGAGCACGCCAACGTCGCCTCCGTCACCGAAACTGTCGGCGGTGGGAACAAAACTTCTTAGACACCCTGGCGTTCCTGTTCCCCAAGCCGCCGATCTCTGCGTGTCGTTTGCCCCATCAGGTGAATAGATACTGCTCTTGTTAGTAATTATATATTCCTTTGCGTTCAGCATCAACTAATGTGCAGGGTTTTCCTATTCTCTCAAGGGCGGAGGCTGAGTGACCAAAGCCAGAGCGGGATCAGGATTGGCCGCAAAACGGCGT
>CAZSXY010000074.1:0-8969 GCA_964611395.1 uncultured Anaerolineaceae bacterium
ACTAGTTGATGTGCGCCGTGTCGATCTCTGATAAGCAGGAAAACCTATGAGCAGTCATAATCCTTCTGACTTGGCGGCAGTCCGCGGCGAGCCGAGTTACATCTGGCGTGATGGGCAGGAGCGGCGGCTACGCATGATCGGTCACTGGGCCGATCTGGGGAGCGCGTGGGTGCTGGAAGCTGGCTGTGGCGTGGGAGCGTATAGCAGCCAGATTCGCCGCCGGTATTCGCTATTTGTCGAGGCGTTCGATCTTGAATATGAGCGCGTGCGCGGAGCGCAGACAGACACGCCGCATGCATTGGTCGCGGCGGCTGAGGCGCTGCCCTACCGCGCGAACCTGTTCGACATGGTGCTATCCAATGAAGTGATCGAACATGTGGCCGATGACCGGGTCGCCGTAGCCGAAATGGTGCGTGTGCTCAAACCGGGCGGGCGGATCGTCCTCTTTTGCCCCAACCGCTGGTATCCTGTGGAGCAACACGGGCATTACTGGCGCGGTAAATATCATTTTGGCAACACGCCCCTGGTCAACTACCTTCCGGATCGGTGGCGGAACAGGCTGGTTCCCCATGTCCGCACCTATACGGCGCGCGGCGTGCAGCGGCTGTTTGACGGGTTGCCCGTGCGCATCATTCATCATTCGCGCATCTTTGGTGGCTATGACAACATCATCCAGCGCCACCCGCGTCTTGGGCGCTGGCTGCGGAACATGCTGTACCTCCTGGAGCGCACACCTTTCCGCGTGTTGGGATTGTCGCACCTGGTCGTTGTGGAAAAGGTGGTTGTCTGATTACAGCGCGCGGTGCGGCGGCTCTTCGATGGGATCAGCCGTCGTGACCAGTGACAATCCCTTTTGGGCGAAACGATCGAACGCTGCCTGAGCCATCGCCTCGAAATCAATATCCGGGTGGGGAACCGACGACATGGCGTCGGTCAAGATGCGCCATTTGGCGATTTGCTCAGGTTGATTGGCATAGTACCGTAGGATTGAAGCCACTGTTTCCAACACGCAGTGGCTTTTGGCTTGTCCGGCAACATAGATCACATCATAAGTTTCCAGCATGCCAAGGAACTCGGTGTTGAGGTTCCCGGCAAGGTGCTGTCGCACCTTGACTTCTGGCTCAAGCAGCGAATAGTGTTCGGTCGTTGGAATGGAGCCTTTGAGAACCAGGTGAGGTTGGGATTGCCGGGCAGCCGCGTGGTAGGTGATAGCCTCGTAGAGGGCAGGCGTGATCGCGTGGCCTGGCGTGCCGATCATCGTATGATAGGGCCAGATCATGAGTTGCTTCCTGGCATTGGCTTCCAGGGTGTGGACATAATGCCGTGACCATTCTGGTTCGAACACAGGTGTCCACCGGTTGCGTTCGACATCGTCTCCGGAAATGACTGTAAAGGGTTCCGGGTGCTTGCCGTCTGGGCCAATCCACCACGTCGGAAAGAAGATTTGAATAGGCACGTGGCTGTCCAGCGACGCCGCGATGGTGGTCAACCGGTCGGCGTTGCGAAAGACCCATTCGATGGTTCGCTGTGTGTCGGCAACCGCACCGGGTACGCTCAATGCGCCGTCCGGATGAATGAAATCCACTTGAGGATCGACCAGGAGCAACATGACGCGCCGGTGGTCGGCTGTTGCCGGGGGCAGGCCGGCAGCCTGGCCTGCTGAGGCGGCCTCGCTGGTGTTTGGGGTGAAAAGCGTGCCTACTTTGTCGGAGTCATAAAACGCGGGAAATGTGGTCATGGTTCGTTAGTTCCAGAAATCTGCACAAATGCACTTGTTTGTACTTATTGTAATCGAATCCACTGACGATGATCGAGGAATTTCGATGGTGTTGCACAATCTATGCCAACAGTCGTGGCGGCGTGATGGGCCACTTGTGAGTTCGGTCACGGCGAACAGCGGCAGGCAGACTCCGAATTCGGAGCCCCCTGCGATGTTGTTTAGCGGTGGCCTATACGCGCGTCAAGCTGGTGTGAGTGGCTCTAGATAGAGTAGTATTACAGTTAGATAGAGTTTTTGACTGGGGCGGTTGGGATTGACACTGTGAGGGGGATTCGGCCATGAGGCGGCTGTCTTATCTGGCAGTTTTCACGTGGGCGCTGGGCTTGCTAACCGTTGTGGTTCTTCTGGCCAACGTGCCAGAGACAAGCACCATTGATGTCTCGGTGTGGGTATTCTATGCCGGGCTTGTGGCATTGATGCTCAACCTGGGGACGATGCTTAATGAAGGCGTCATCTCACCAGCATCGACGGCGGCATTGATGGCGCTGTTGACTGTTGGCGGCTATGACTCGGCTGATTCGGCGCTTTGGTGTGTAACGGTGGGGGCGTTGGTGGGGAACCTTGTGTGGCTGCTCCGCACGTTGCCTACCGGCCCTTTGCACCGCCAGTATACACGGGTCATTCGGTCCATCATGACCGATATCGCCCAGATGACGTTAGGTCTTGTGGTGGGGGCGTGGGCTTATGATCGCCTGGGGGGGGCGTTGCCGCTGACCCGGTTGGCAACACGCGACATAACGCCGCTTTTCGGACTGATAATTGCCTATCTGGCTGTTTACCTGGGGATACTTTTTCTGGATGCCTACCTGGTGCGCCAGTGGACGCCACGCAAGGTGGTGGATCACTGGTATGGTGGGATGGGCGTTGTTCTCTTGCCGCTGCCGTTTGCGATTGTCGGTGCGGTTGTTTACCACGAGTTGTCACGGCTGGCATTCATCATCTTAATAAGTGGCCTGCTCATTATCACAACCGGCGTGAACCTCATTAGCCGGACGCAGGGCCGGTATAAACAGCAAGTGCGGGAGTTATCGGCATTGTCGGCGGTTAGTCGCGCAATGCGCACCAGCGATGATCTCAACACGGTGCTGGCTGTGGTGTATGCCCAGGTTTCCCACCTGCTCGAAGTGGACAATTTTACCGTTGCGCTGATCGACCCGAACCGATCATTGGTGCACTTTCCGTTCAATGTCGTGCGTGGACGAGTGGTTCCAACAGAATCGCGTGAACCCGGTAATGGGCTTATCGAGCACGTGATTCGTGAGCAACGCCCGTTGCTCATCGCTGAAAATGTGCCGCGTCGTGCCGCAAGGATGGGGCTGACACTGCCACCCGCGCCTGTTCATTCGTGGATGGGAGTTCCATTGCTTGCGCCGGAACGGGTGCTTGGTTGTATTGCCGTATACGCAACCCAACCGTCACGACAGTTTACGCAAAATGACCTGGAACTGCTCATCACAATTGTTGGGCAGGCGGGGATCGCGATGGACAACGCCCTGCTTTACCAGCAAGCCCATGATCGGGCTGTGCAACTGGCTACCTTGAATAATGTGTCGGCGGTTCTGAGTGGCTCGTTGAATGTACAACAGGTACTCGACCTGGTGGCATCATCCGCCCTTGCTGTCACCGGGGCCGATGCCGTGGCGCTCTACCTGTGGGATGAGGGCCGCCAGCCTCCTGTGCCGGTGCGTCACAGTGGCGTGAGTGACGATTTTGTGACGCGCCAATTCCGCCCGCTGTTGCTTGACATTGGGGCACTCGAACGTCGCCGTCAGCCTGTGATCGTGACGGATGTTCAGATCGATCATCGGGCGGCGGACTTACGCGGTGCGGTCATAAACGCGAACAAACATGCCTGGGTGGAATTGTTGCTGCGTAAGGGCGATGATTTGCTTGGCATGTTGGTGTGTTTTTATGACCAACCGCGTTATTTTGCCCCTGAAGAAGTCGAATTACTCCGCAATTTTAGCAACCAGGCTGCCTTAGCGGTCAGCAATGCCAGCCTGTATACGCGCACCGACGAGGCGCTGAACCGGCGCGTCGAACAGCTATCGGCGCTGGCCGACATCAGTCGAGAACTGACCTCAATGCTCAACGTGCAGGGGGTGTTCCAGCTTGTGCTAAAACGCGCTATTGATGCCACACACTCATGCGCGGGCTTGCTGTTGCTGCGACCGGAGAATGGCAGTGGCTCGCCGCGCGTGGTGGCACATCAGGGGTTTGGGGACGAGTGGTTCGCGCACGCTGATCCGCTAACCGGTTACATTGCTCAAACATATGATACGGGCATGCCGAGCGTCGTTCCTGATATGTGGGATGAGCAGGCGGGTCGTCCTATCTCTGACGCTATTCGCAGCCAGCTCAACGTGCCCATCATGCGCGGGGAGCAGGTTCTTGGCGTTATTTCGCTGGGCAGTGACCGCCCCGATGCCTACAGCCCCGACGAACTGTCCTTCGTGACCCAACTTGCCCAGCAGGCGGCGATTGCTATTGATAATGCCCGGCTGTTCCGCCGCATCGAAGAAGCCCGTGATCGCCTGCAAGTTATCCTTGACAGTATGCGCGAAGGGGTGATTTTGATCGGAGCGGATGGGTGGGTAAGCCTGGCTAATCCCCGGGTCGAGAAGCTTCTGGGGTTGCCGCCCCGCCAGATCACCGAGAGGCCGGTGCTGGAATTGCTCCGGGACCCTCACCTGGCTTTTGCCGAGCGCATTGGCTCCAGTGCGGATGCGCTCGCATACATGGTTCAATCGCTGGAGGCGGGAAGTTGGGAAGAGCCATCGCGTGGCGACTCGCGCGTTTCGTTCGAAGTCGTGACGCCGAAGCGCCGGTTTATCGATCGCACCGACACGCCTGTACGCGACGAAACCGGGCGCACGATCGGTGTGTTGATGGTGTTTGCGGATGTGACCGAAGAGCGTGAGCTGGCGCAGGCACGGGAAGACCTGAGCAGTATGATTGTGCACGATCTGCGAGGGCCGTTGACTGCCATAACCACCAGCTTGAAGTTGCTGGACGAAATAGCTCCCGCCGATGATCCGTTGGGGAAAGCGGTCAGACAGACTACGGAGGCGTCGCTGCGGGCGGTTCGCAAATTGTTGAATCTGGTGGATTCCCTGCTTGATATTTCCAAACTCGAAAGCGGCATAATCGGACTGAATCGCGACCTGGTCGATCTCGCGCCCCTGTGCCAGAGCGCCGTGGATGAACTGTCGCCGCTTGCGCAGGAATTGGACGTGTTGCTGACGATCGAGTTACCGGACGATTTACCAACGCTGGATATCGACCCGGAGAAGATTGAGCGCGTCTTGCTTAATCTGGTGGACAATGCAATCAAGTTTACGCCCGCTGGCGGGCACGTGACGGTAAGAGCTAGCGTGCCGGATTCCCTCGAACCGGCGGAGGTTGTGCGCGTAGAGGTGCGTGACACCGGGCCTGGGGTCCCTGATGAGCACAAAGAGCGCTTGTTTGACCGATTTGCTCAGATCCAGGGAATGGCAGCACGTCGCCGGGGAACCGGGCTGGGGTTGACGTTCTGCCGGTTGGCGGTCGAAGCTCATGGCGGTGAGATATGGATTGAAGATAATCCGGATGGGGGAGCGGTCTTTGTCTTCACGCTGCCCATCGCCCGGATGTTATCACCAGACTTCATCGCAGATGATGACGTTTGAGGTTGATGCAGTGATGGGGACGCTGGCTTGCTGTTGGCCAACCTTTCTCATTGCATGACTCTATGGTAAACAGCCAGAGTCTCTTGCGCGGCGCGTTTCCATGAAAAGCGAGCCGCTCGCTCTGGCCCGGCTTCGGCCATTTCAGCACGCAGGCGTTCGTCAGCCAGAACCATCCCAATGACATCGGCCATGTGCTGGACATCGTAGGGGTTGAAGTACCGGGCGACGTCAGCGCCTAATTCCGGCATGCTGGATTCTCGGCTGCTCACAACGGGCGCACCACATGCCATCGCCTCCAAAACGGGAAGTCCGGCACCTTCATAGACCGAGGCCATCACGTAAACCGTTGCGGCCCTGAACACGGCGGGCAGATCGGCATCAGGCACATAACCGGGCAGGTGAATGGCGTCCTCTAAGCCTAACTCCGTGATGCGCTTGAAGAAGCTTTCGTACATCCAGCCTTTGGCTCCTACGACGACAAGCGCCAGCGCCGGGTCATCCTTGCGCAGTTCCGCCAGGCACTCGGCTAACCGGGAGAGGTTCTTGCGTGGCTCGATGGTGCCGACCGCCAGCAAGAAGCGTTGGGGTAGATTGTATTTTGCCCGTACGCGATCGACCTCGGACTCGGAGACGACGCGAAAATGCGGGGCGGCAGCTTCATGAACGACGGTAATCTTGTGATCAGGTGTCCGGTAGTGACGGATCAAGTCGTTCTTGGTGGCCTGTGACACGACGATGATCGCATCCGCCCGGCGCACAAACAGGGGCATGGCGGCGTTCAGGAACCAGTAGTTGAGGCGCTTGTGGTGTTGGGGGAACAACTTGTAGATCAGATCGTGGACGGTCAAAACCGTAGGCGTGCCCCTCAACGGCATGAGCAGGTGTTCGGTGGCATGAAAAAGCGTGGCGCCGGGCACCAGCCGGTTGAGGGGGATACGCGCGACCTGTGCCTGCCAGACGAGCATTCGCCAGGGTTTGTAGCCTAACCGGATCGACCGTTGGGGGACATGCTCCCATTCGGGGAGGATACGGGCCTGCGTCGTTCGGTTGTAAAACAGGGTGGGCGGCGGATCCATTTCTTCGAGCAGGGCTTGCGTCAATGAGCGCGTGTAGCGGCCTAGCCCTGCCCGGTTGTTGATGGCTGCCGAGACATCAAGGTAGATGCTCACCTGGTCGGTTCTCCTTCGAGTTAGTGCCGGGTGTCTGTGCGGTGCGAGATCACGGCCCATGCGAAACGCGGCAACCGTAGCATTCTACGCCAGCGCCAGGGCTGTTTGTACAGGCGATAGAGCCATTCGAGCGCCATTCGGCGCATCCAACGCGGCGCGCGCGGGACGACACCTGCCAGGAAGTCGAACGTTCCCCCAACCCCCATCGCCACGGCTACATTCAACCGATCACGATTCCGCGCAATCCATTTGTCCTGATTTGGTGCGCCATAGGCTACCAGCAGAATGTCGGCTCCACTGGCATTCACACGGGCGACGATGGCTTCTTCATCCCGGACTGCCGGGCTACCCGCGTGCGTGCCGACGATTTGCAGGCCCGGGTTATCCTCAACGAGGCGCGCCGCGGCTTTCTCCGCGATACCCGGTGCAGCGCCGAGCAGAAACAGTTTCCACCCTTCGCGAGCGGCCTGTCGCGCAATGAGAGGCACGCCGTCAGAACCGGTGACGCGCTCCGGCAGCCGGTGGCCCAGAAAGCGGGCTGCGAATAACAGCCCCACACCATCCGCGACACAGAGATCCGCTGCATGTAACACGCGCATGAATGACGGATCATCCTGGGCGATCATCACAAACTCAGGGCTGACGGTACAGATCTGGTAGGTACGATCACCCGCTGCGATCCAGGTGCGAATCGCCTGCAACATGGAATCGAACGTTGCCACATCGATGGGCACACCCACAATCGATAGCCTGCTGTGTTGGGTTGCGGCAAGTTGTGTTGAGTTCATGATAGCGTGATTCATCGATTGGTATAGATGGCATTTTACCGCGCCGGCACGATTTTGCGAATGGCCAGTGCCCATCTTGTCCCGGTGGATGGTAGCAAACAGTTGCCTTCAGCATGGGGGGCGCTACAATAACATTATGGAGGGTGATAGCCATGGCCGATGAGCGCGAATATTACGACCGTGATGATCATGAGATGCCCGCCGATCGCTCCCAAACCGAATCCGGGATGAATGATGTGTGGGATGGCGACGAGGGTGATGCGGGCGAAGTCCCGTTGCGGACGATAGAAGATCTGGACAAAGAGCTTGAGGCTCTGGAGGCTTATGCCGCGCAGCATGAGGCAGTGGCCGAGGCCGGGGGTGACGAAGGCGAGGTTGATGCCGGATACGAACTCGGCAGCGCGCTGGCGGAGGACGCCCTGGTCGATGCTGCGGTTGGTTCTGAGCCGGAGCTGACCGGACTGGGTTCTGATGTGGATGTCATTGACCGCGCTGTGGAGCCGCGCGGCGAAGGCGATGAAGATGCCCCGCCCGAAGACCGGGCGCAGACTTATGAGCGCGATGCCGCCCCGATCGACTCGTTGGCCGGTGAGGAGCGCCTGCGACAGCCGCGTGCTCAGGTCTTTCGCCGTACCTTACGCCATAAGATCGGCATGGTGCCACTGGCTCTGTTCTTGATCGCCCTCGGTGGCTACCTGCTGGCAAAAGAACACGAACTGGCCGATGTGCCCGAATTTTCCAACCTGACATTGGGCGTGTTTTCGTTGCTGGCGGTGAGTTTCACGTTTGTGTTCCATGCGTTTGTCTTCGGTCGCCGCGAGCGGGGTTTGCTGTTTGTGGGGCTGTATATCTGGATTACGGCTGGCATGGCAGGTGTTGTCCGGTATGGCATCGCCTTTGATCTCGACTGGGCCGAATGGTGGCCGCTGTTCTTGTGGTCGCTGGGCGTGACGCTCATTTTTACGTTCCTGATTGAGCGTACGCACGACGCGCGGCTTGTTTTGCTGGCTTCATATGTGCTGGTTTCTGGTGGTGTGGCGTACTGGATCACCAGCGGTGAGGCCGATCAGGCCACGCTGGACACCCTGGCTGATTACTGGCCGCTTGTCCTGTCCGTGATCGGCATAGGGTTGCTGCCGGCGGCTTTTCGCGCCACTCGAGGTGAGCGGTGATAAAGCGACTCACGATTGCTATTGACGCCAGCCAGACGACGCGGGCGCAGCGAACCGGCACTGAAAACTATGCTCTCCAGCTCATTCGCGCGCTTATCGCCCTTGATGCGCCTCATCACTACGTGTTGTATTTTCGTGATGAGCCACCGGCGGGGCTGTTCCCCGATCACCCCCGGGTAACATATCGCGTCATTCCCTGGCGGCGCATGTGGACTCATACACGATTTGCCTTTGCGCTGTGGCGTGAGCGTCCTGTTGCCTTTGCGCTGTGGCGTGAGCGTCCTGAGGTGACGTTCGTGCCCGCGCACTCGCTGCCCGTTTGGTTTCCGGGGCCGGCGGTAGTGACGGTTCATGATCTCGGCTATGTCTATTTCCCTGAAGCGCATCCGGCC
>CAZSXY010000074.1:9069-14806 GCA_964611395.1 uncultured Anaerolineaceae bacterium
TACGCTCGCTGGCGTCAGGAAAGCGAACGCTCTGATGTTGCCCTGGTGTTGGCGGGGGCGCAAGGTTGGCTCTATGATCCAGCATGGACGGCTGGCGTGGAAGGGATTGTATTGCCCGGTTATATTGCAGATGCGGATGTTCCGGCACTTTATAGTGGGGCGCTTGCCCTGGTGTTCCCCACACTCCATGAAGGCTTTGGGTTCCCCGTTCTCGAAGCGATGCGGTGCGGCATCCCGGTGATTACGAGTAACACGTCTTCGTTGCCCGAAGTCGCTGGCGATGCGGCCTTGTTGGTGGACCCGCGTGATACACGGACCATCGCTGATGCAATCGCACGCGTGATCGGCGATGAAACGTTACGCGCCGAACTGATTGCGCGTGGCTACCAGCAAGCGGACACGTTTACGTGGAAACGAGCAGCCGAGCAAACCCTGGATGTGCTGGAATGTGTCGCAAGGAAGCCGTCATGAGTCCGTCAGCTTAACAGAGTTTGCCAGATGTTGGTGCCCTTTCTATAATTCGAGCGCGCTAATGGTAACAAGGCGAGTGATGCTAGGAAGATTATGATGCGAAAACTGATGATCTGCGGCGTGATCGCCGTGATGAGTATGGTAATGGTGCTGGGGCCAGCGCTGGTTTCGCCGGTGCCGGTCAGGGTGGCGGAAGCTAACCCCGGAACGCAATGGAACGCGGAGTATTTCAACAATACCTCGGTTTCGGGCGGGCCGGTGGTGGTCCGGATAGACGACCAGATCAATTTCAACTGGGCTAGCGGCTCGCCTGATCCGGCGATCAGTACGGATAATTTCAGCGCCCGCTGGACGAAAACGGTGAATTTCGCCCAGGCCGGTACGTGGACGTTCCGCGTGGGTGCCGATGACGGCGTGCGGATGTGGATCGATGTGACGCCGATTGTTGACGAGTGGCACGGGAATTCTGAGGGATACCGTACCTACGAAGTCAGCATCGACCAGCTTACGGCTGGCAACCATGAGTTAAAGGTCGAGTACTACGAAGCGACGGGCAATGCGGGCGTGAAGGTCGAGTGGTATTACGGCGGCCCCGGCGGTGCTCCGGGTGGATCAGCCGCTGGAATTGTCTACGGCCCCGCAAACTGGAATGCTTCTTATTTTAACAATACGAATCTGTCGGGTGGCGCAGTGTTGACCCGTGTGGATGGGGATATCAACTTCAACTGGGGAGCCGGTTCGCCGGGGGCTGGCGTTAATGCCGACAACTTTAGCGCCCGGTGGACGACCACGGTGAACATCCCTGAAAGCGGCCATTGGCGCTTCCAGGTTGGAGCCGATGACGGTGTGCGGATGTGGATCGATGTCACGCCGATTGTGGATGAGTGGCACGGGAATCCCGAAGGGTTCCGCACCTACAACGCGGATGTGTTCGCCCTTACGGCGGGGAATCATGAATTGAAGGTGGAGTATTACGAAGCCACCGGTGATGCCCGCATTGAAGTGCGCTGGTTCCTCGCGAGCGGGGCTGGCGGTGGTGGTGCCGCAACCATAAGTGATTTTGCTGCTCCCCCACCCGCTGTTGTGTACGCTGCCGTCACCGCCGATAACGTGAACGTCCGTTCGGGGCCGGGTCTGGGCAATCCAGTGATCACGCAGATTTTCTACCCTGATAACTACCGGGTGGTAGGTGCCGTAGGCGATCTGTCATGGTTGCTCATCGATCTGAAAAATGGCACGCAGGGATGGGTTAGCAACGCGTGGGTTTGGCTGTATTCGACCGACGATGCCAAGAACCAGGACACAACAGGCGGCGGGCAGCCCGACTTCGTCGATGATATTCCGCGGTTGAATGTGGCGGTTGCGCCGCCCGCAGCTCCGCCGGATAGCGTCGAGCGCGTGGTTTTCCAGGGCGTGGCTACCGACACGGTAAAGCTGCGCGATGGCGCTTCCGCGTATGCCTCCACTGTCATCGGGGCAGTGCCCCAGGGAGCCTCGTTTGATGTCGAGGCGCGGAACAGGAACGGGGCCTGGTACTTGATCTCGTACCAGGGTATCCGTGGTTGGGTGTCGGCGCTTTATGTCAAGCTGTTGGACGGCAGCCCGGCACAATTGCTCGTCACCAACGAAGTGGTTCCAATCCCGGCGGAAGGGGCCGTCTTTGTACCGGAGACGGACACCGGAGCGCCGATTACAGTACGCGGGCGTGCAACGGCCAAGTTGAATCTGCGCGACGCTGCCAGCACACGCGGCGCTTTGCTGGGCGAAATGCCCGCCGGCACCGAGTTTGTCGTGTTGGGCAGGAACACCACCGGGGCCTGGTTCCTCATCAGCTACAACGGCGGTGAGGTGTGGATCTATTCTCCGCCGGTGGAGTTGATTGAGGGTACAGTGCCTGACCTGCCCATTCGTTAGGTGGGTTTGTGCCTCGTTTTGAACGCATTTCCGCCCCGCGTCCTGTTGTGATGTGGGGCGGTTGTTTTGCATGAGTTGGGGCTATGGGAATTGACTACATCGTCGGGCTGGAATGCGAGCCTAAGCAGGCGCTGACGCTTGGCGGGTTGATGGGTCGCCTCAAAGGGCGTGACCGCGCGGAAAAAATCATCCAGTTGTACCGGGATCAGGGAGACGACCGGCCACCGTCGAAAATGGCCTTTGAGATGGTTCGCCGGTTGCCGGATGGAACCGAAGAGATCGAGTTGATCGTCGTACAAGAACTGCTGGATGCCGCGCAAGACCTCATCCCCTGGGAGCCATCTTGCGCCAACTGTCCGGCCAATAATGTGGGGCAACCATTCGGGTGTACCGGCACGATTAACTACCCGATATCGCTTGCGGGGGAGCAATGGTTGCTTGACCAATTGCCCGATAACAACCATCCTCTGGTCTTCATGCTGCTCCAGCAAGCGATGCGCGACATGGACTATCGTGGCGAAGCGGTTGCGCCGTTGCGTGAGAAGCCCGGCGTTTTCCTGGAAAGCACGGAAGGCCCGGAACGTAACCTGGATGCGATTCGGGTCAACGGTGACCAGGTGTTCGAGATGTTATTCCTGTCCGGCCCGATTTACCCTGCGCACGGTTCGATGTTGTTACAGTTTTTTGGTGCGGTTTCCCGCGATCTTGATGCTGACATCATGATGCAACTGACCAATCCCCCGTCCCTGGATTGGATTGATGAGCATATACCCTTCTTGCACGCATTAGACGGGATGGACGATCCTTCAACGGCGTCGCTCAAGATGTTCTTTCACGCGATGTATGCGGCGTATTGTCTGGGGGTGCCACTGTTGCTCGATGTCTGAGGCGCTGTGGGAAGGGGTGCGACGGGAAGATATACTTATGAAGAAGCCATGGCAACTTCGCAAGAACTGGACGCTATGAGTTTGGAGTTCTAAGCGATGCGAACCCGGTCTTACGCCGCCTTTACGTTAGACGCATAACCCATGACTCATCCCTCATTGCCCCTGCCGAGCGTGCAGAGTCTATTTGTGTATTCCAGTAAGCCATTGGATCGCGGTTGGCGAAATCGACACACGTGCTATGCATATTGAGCATCTTTCCCTTCAAAATTTTCGCAATTATGCCCGGCTGGAAGTTTCATTGCCCAAAGGGGCGATCTTGTTGCATGGTGCCAATGCCCAGGGCAAGACCAGCCTGCTGGAAGCCATATTCTATCTGGCGACGGCGCGTTCACCTTATACCACCTCAGACCGACAGTTGATCAACTGGAACGCCGATAACGACGTACTGTCGTTCGCTCGCCTCACTGCCGAAGTTGTCTCCTCTAATCAGATGATGAACCGCATCGAGATTACGTTGACGCAATTGGTGGAGGGGATAAACGGCACTCGATTGGCGAAGGAGATTCGCATCAATGGCGTGTCCAGGCGCGTGATGGACTTGATTGGCCGCGTCAATGTAGTCATGTTCTTACCGCAAGACCTGGTGCTCGTCGAGGGGCCGCCCGCAGAACGACGCCGCTATCTCAATACGACGCTTTGCCAGACCGATGCGGAATATTGCAGCGCCCTGGCCCTGTTTGAAAAAGTGCTGGGCCAGCGGAACGCCCTGCTCAAACGCATTGCCGAGGGCGATGCCAGCCCCGATCAACTTGATTATTGGAATGTTCAACTGACGGTGGCTGCCGGCGTGATCGTGTCGGGGCGGCAGCGCTTGCTTCGCGAGTTGGAAGTCAAGGCACGCCGCATACACGATGACCTGACGGGTGGCGTGGAAGGCCTCGAACTGCTGTACCAGCCTGGATTCATGGCAACGGCGCAAAACTCCGGACAGTTGTCGTTTGACGTGCTGGGGCTGGACCTCAATCGCCAGCTTGAGTCCGACGAGATCGCGGCACAATATGCCGAGCGATTGGCCGCGATGCGCCAGGAAGAGATTGGGCGGGGCATGACGTTGAGCGGCCCTCAGCGTGACGAGTTGCGCTTATTGGTCAATGGGCGAGATTTAGGTTTCTATGGGTCGCGCGGGCAAGCGCGCACGGCTGTCATGTCACTCAAGCTGGCCGAGATGGAGTGGATGCACGAAACGATAGGCGAGTGGCCGGTGCTCCTCCTGGATGAAGTAGTGGCCGAGCTAGACGTTGATCGCCGGGCCTATTTACTCGACCGCATCGCCGGTGTGTCGCAGGCACTTCTCACAACGACCGAGCCCGACATCTTTACGGAGAGCTTTTTGCGCGACGCGACGCGATGGCATGTTCATCAGGGGCAGATAGTTTCGTTGTGAGACCTGCCGGAATGCGCTACAGCGGTCGTTTGGACGGCACACCCGGTCGGCGGGGATACTGCGGCGGCGTAGCAGCCGTTTTCTCGATCACCACCAGGTAATGTGTTTCGACAACCTGCGGCAACTCAACGGTCACTATCTTTGTCAGGTGTCCCCCCAGGATACGCAGTGCGTTTTGGGCGCTTTGTGCTTCGGCAGCCGCGCTTTCCCCCTTCAGGGCGATGCACCGTCCCCCCACTTTACACAGCGGCAGCAAGTATTCGGCCAGCACCGGCATTTGGGCAACAGCGCGAGCCAGCACGAGATCGTATTGTTCGCGCACCGTCCGATCCTGCCCCGCTTCTTCGGCGCGCGCGTTGAGGATCGTCACGTTGTTCAGGTTGAGCAACGAGGTGATGTGCTCTAGGAAACCGGCTTTTTTGGTGGTGGCTTCGAGGAGGGTCAGTTCGATAAAGGGAAAAACGAAGCGCAACGGCAATCCCGGAAATCCTGCGCCGGTTCCGACATCAATCACCCGCATGCCGGGGGTGAAGGAAGTAGCCAGCTTGACGGAGAGGGAATCAAGGAAATGGCGCATTTCGATCGCTTCAGGATCGGTGATCGCCGTCAGATTCATCCGTGTGTTCCAGTCAAGCAGTTCGTCCGCATATAGACTGAACGCCTGCTGGGCTTCTCGGCTGATTTCTAGATCGAACAATTCGCGGCTGCATCGGACGAGTTGGTCTACGTTCATTATCTGTGACTGTGTGGTGGGCGGAAATAAGCAATCATGCTGTCGCCGGGCCAAGTATGGCGACCACGGGTTCAGCCTGGCGGAAACGCTGCCGCAATGTATCGTCTTGGATGCCATTGAGGATGGTGTGGATTGTTTCTGAAGCCATGCGGTGGTGGATTTCGGCCATGTGCGGCAATGAGTCCGCCAATAATTCGGCCAGCACCGCATGGGTTCGCCAAATGGCATGCCGGTCTACACTTTGTTGGGCCAGCATGGAACACTCGCTGAAGTGCGCATGAGCCAGGG
>CAZSXY010000074.1:14906-18598 GCA_964611395.1 uncultured Anaerolineaceae bacterium
AGGTCCATCATATAAATCTCGGCGTACGTTTCGCCGAGATTGTTATAAACGATGGCCAGTTCAAATTGTTTCCCAAGCTGTTCAACAATGCGTGCCGCCTGCTGGAGATGGGTGATCGCCTCGTAGAAGCGTCCGCCATGATGATAGGCGGCTCCCAGTGAAACATGGGTTGCCGCCTGTTGCTCCAGGTCTCCGGCCAGTTCGAGCAGAGCCAACGATTCTTGCGCCAGTAACAGGGCTTCTTCTGTCCGGCCTAGCTTCCAAAGGATGTCCGCCCGGCTGCGCTTTGCCGTGCCGATTTCACGCGGGTATGGCCCTTTCAAGGCGAGGGTTTCGGCTTCCTGTGCGGTCTGGATAGCGGCGTCGTAATTGCCGACGAAGGATTCGATCCGGCTGAGCTGAATCCGTGCGCGCAGTCGCCCAGGATCAGTGCGGGCGTGGGACTGCCATTCGTCAACGATTTTGCGAGCGGAGGTAAAGTCTCCTAAGCGTTGGTAAGCCAGCGTAAGGCGTTCGTAGACGTCGTCCAGCATGGAGGCGTTGGCGTCATCACCGGATTGCAGGATGAGTTCCAGGGCAGACCGGCTGAGCGTGATCACCCGGTCGAAGTCTAAGGCGTTATATGCAGTTGAAGCCTGGCGCACGAGGGTAGCAGCGTCTTGAGGCAATGGAGTGTCTGACATGGTGAACTGGCCTTGCAGTGAAGACGAAAGAAACTCATCGCCATTATAGCAGGAAATCATTTTCAGCAGGCAACAAGAAGATGCATGATGTTACCGGCCCTGACCGGTTCCGGAGTTGGGGTTATGGGGTACACTGGAAACATGGGAACCGTTCGAGGTTGGAACGAGGAAGGGAACGGCATGAAGTACTCAGGAACAATCATGCGAATACAGCGCGGTCGTGATGGAATCACGCTGATCGTCCAGACGTCCATCGGACTGCGCGGCGTTGAGCTTGATCGTGCGTTGTGGGATCAGGTTCTGGCTGACTTCGATCTGGAACCGGACGCCACGCTAGAAGGGTGGTTTGTCGAATACGACCCGGCGCATGGCGATCTTGAGATCATCGCGCCGTCTGACGATGATGTTGAAAGTGTTTGACCTGTGTGCGAGAAGCTGGATGGCAGCATCTCGCAGGGTGCGCGGCGGGAGGGCGTTGGCTGGTTGGCAGCTAACGTCGTTCAAAAGCAACTATAATGGGTGTTGAGAGGGGTTTTTCACGGGGAAACGGATGAAGCGAGTCAGGACACTGTGGAGGCGTCGCAAACGTTGGCAGAAGATTGCCCTTATCGTTGGGTTGCTTGGCGCGGCGATGCTGACCAGTGGTTTCTATGCCTGGATTATGGCCGATCTGCCAGACCTTGACGCGCTGGATGCCGGTCTGGCCTTGCCCAGCACGCGGATCTACGACCGGCAGGGCAGGCTGTTGTACCAGATCGCCGATCCGCAAACCGGTGTGAACCAGGTCGTGCCGTTAGATGAACTGCCCGACTGTATGATTGAGGCTACTCTGGCCACTGAGGACGCTAATTTTTACCGGCATCCCGGCGTTGATATCGAGGGCGTTGTACGCGCGCTGTGGATCAACCTTAAAGGCGGTGAGGTCGTCGCAGGGGGCAGCACAATCACGCAGCAGGTTGCCCGCAATTTGCTATTAGACCCCAACCAGCGTGCTGAGCGCACCCTGCGCCGCAAACTGCGCGAGAGCGTGCTTGCCTTGCAATTGACCCGCCGCTACTCACGTGATGACATCCTGGCGCTTTACCTCAACCAGACATACTACGGCAACCTGGCCTATGGGGTAGAAGCTGCGGCCCGCGCGTATTTCGGTAAAGGAGCCGGTGAGCTGACGCTGGCTGAATGCGCGATGCTGGCCGGGTTGCCCCAAGCGCCAGCGCGGTATAATCCGTTGACCAACCCCGAAGCCGCCAAGCAGCGACAACAGACGGTGTTAGGGTTGATGGTCAAGGTTGGGGCATTGACGCAGGCCGAGGCCGACCGGGCCTATGCCGAGCAGTTGCAATACGCATCCGCATCGTTTCCGGTTGTGGCTCCCCACTTTGTCGCTGCGGTCTGGACGCAACTTCAGCGGGATTTTGGCGAAGAACTCTACGCTGGCGGCCTGGAAGTCATCACGGCGCTTGATTTAACCTGGCAACAGGCTGCCCAGGACGCTGCCCAGCGTCATCTAGAGCGGCTCAACAACCCGCCACCGGGGCAGCCCCCGCACAATGCGCATAATGCCGCCCTTGTCGCGCTTGATCCTTACACGGGGCACATACTGGCGATGCTCGGTAGCCCTGACTATTTCGATGAGCGCATCGACGGGGCCGTTAACACTGCGCTGGCTCCACGCCAGCCCGGTTCCGCGCTCAAGCCATTCACCTATGCTGCCGCTTTCGATCCACAGCGCCCCTATCCCTGGACGCCAGCGACGATGATCCTTGATATCGGCACGCCGTTTGTCACGCGACGGCTGGAAAGTTATACGCCTGCCAATTTTGGCCTGGTGGAGCATGGGCCGGTGCTGATTCGTGAGGCGCTGGCATCGTCTTACAACATTCCGGCGGTGGTAACCCTGGAACATATCGGCCTCGATGCGCTTGTACACCTGGTGACGCGGCTTGGGATCACAACCCTTACCGATACCAGCCGTCTGGACCTGTCACTGACGTTGGGCGGGGGTGAGGTGCGTTTGCTGGATCTGACGGCTGCTTATGCCGCATTGGCGAATGGCGGGTATCGCGTTGATCCGGTGTATATTCTTGAAATACGCGATAAGGCGGGCAACCTGCTTTACGCCTGGGAACCACCAGCCCAGGGGCAACCGGTCCTTGACCCCCGTGTCGCCTTCCTGATCACCGACATCCTGAGCGACAACGAGGCACGTATTCCGTCGTTTGGCCCGGCGAGCGCGCTGAACATTGGCCGCCCGGCGGCAGCCAAGACGGGAACCACCACCGATTTTCGTGATAACTGGACGATTGGCTACACTCCCAACCTCGTGGTTGGGGTTTGGGTAGGCAATGCGGACAATTCCCCAATGGTGGAGGTGAGCGGCATCAGCGGCGCTGGCCCAATCTGGCATGAGTTCATGCGACGGGTGTTGCTGGGGCAACCTGAGCTTGAGTTTCCTGTGCCTGAAGGGGTCGTGCGTGCCGAGGTTTGCGCGACATCTGGCCTGCTGCCAACGGCTTACTGTCCGAAAACGCGCTGGGAGTGGTTTATCAAGGGCACAGTGCCCACCGAGCATGACACATTTTACCAGCCCTTGCTCATTGATCGCCGCACCGGGCTGCTGGCAGACGAACACACGCCGGTAGCATATCAGGAGGAGCGCGTCTATCTCATCCTTCCCCCGGAAGCGCAGGATTGGGCTTTGCGTCAGGGCATTCCCCAGCCTCCTGTTGATGCCACACTTGTTGGCCGCGACGAGGTCGAGGCGCGGTTGTTGTCGCCAGACCCCTACACCGTGTTTCGACTGACACCCTTGCTGCCGGAAGAATTGCAGCGGATTCGCTTTTCTGTGATCACGCCTGAGGACGCGAACCGCGTCGCCTATTGGCTGGATGGAACGTTGCTGGCAACGGTGGAGAACGCGCCATTTGATTATTGGTGGGCACTGCAACCCGGCGATCATGCGCTTCATGCCGTTGTTTCCCTGGCGGATGGTTCGTCTGTTTCCACCGA
>CAZSXY010000074.1:18698-20416 GCA_964611395.1 uncultured Anaerolineaceae bacterium
AGGCGTGCGCGTGCGGCGCGGAGCGCGTCACGGGTGCGCACTGTTTCATGGCTGACGCGGATTTCCTTCATATTGTGCCAGCCGAATGTGGTCATGTATTCCACGGTCAACACGCCGCGATAGCCTGCCGTGTGTAAGTCGGTCAGGAGTTGATCCAGGTTGATAGTGCCTTCGTTGTGCGGCGTTTGCAATGCGCCGCGTCGCGCCTGGCGCACATGGACGTGGGCCACGTGTTCGAGGAGTGGGGCGATCTCGCGGCTTACGATTCCCTGGTACACAAAATGGGCATAGTCGAGTGTGACGCTCAAACCGGGCACTGTTTCTAACAACAGCAGCGCGTCTTCAGGGCGTTGTGTCACAGAATCCATGTGTGGCTCGAACGAAACGCGCAAATCGGTATCTTCGACGGCCCGGAGCATACGCAGCAAAGCGGGAATGGCCCGCGCCAGGCTATGAGCCGGGCCGTCACTGTGGATGAGACCTGGTGAGATGGTGATGCCCGGTGTTCCCAGCGCGACCGCAAAGGGCACCAGCCGCTCAAACATGGTGATCTGCGCTTCGCGTTGGGACGGGGTGGGCGCGTTGATCGCGGGCAGCATCAGGTAGAGATCGGTCAGCGTCAGGTCAAACTTTTCGAGCAACTGGCGGATGGTTGATGCCTCCGATTCGGGGTAGGCGGCTGCTCGCCCAAAATCGAGATGCGGGCCTGAACCGAGGTCGATAAAGCGAAAGCCCAGCCGTGCTATGGTGCCAACTGCCTCGTTGAGCGGAAGATCGTTGTAGGCCCAGGCGTGGCAGGCAATTCGCATACTTGACATACCGGCTACTCCTTGTGCGGTCACTCCCTGGCATGGTGCCGATTATAGGCGTGGTTGTTCCCTGAGGCCACCCCCCAACTGTATCAGCCCGCCGTCACTGATACGGTGATGGTGGTGCCGGCTGGGGGGCGCGGCAACCCAACGATCACCGGCTCGATGAGTTCATAATCGCATCCGGATCGTACGTCCAACTGAAAGGTCAATTCATAGGTATGCGCTGTGATGCCGGACGTGAAACTTATGACATGGTGGGCGGCGTCGCAGCCGGTTGCCTGACTGATCGCTCCGGCAATGACCTGGGTTGCGAAATCAACCGCAGGCGGGGCCACGATGCGCGGGCATAGCCCAGACGCATTGGCGCGTTCGAAGAAGGCGCGTATGTCCCGATCATTCCACCAGACGAAGGTCGTATCGCCCAACGAGTCCAGGTAGTCAAAGCAGATATCGTCGATCACGCCGGTCATGTTGAGGAACGGTGCGGTCTGCGCAGACAGGGGCGAGGCGCTCGCCGGGGTAGGGCCTGGCGCAACCGGCGTTTGGTCTCTGAAAACACCCGGCGCGGTGAGCGGGGGTGGGGTACTCGACTGGGGGGCAGTGATCAGCGTGCAGGACGCTAGAGCAACCAGACCAAATGCCGATAAAATCAGTGTGCGATGCATGGATACCGACCGGACTCATTCTGCTTTTTGCCCATTCTACCGGACTTTCCCAGGCGCGGCCCAACACTAACTGAATCCCAATGGACAATTTGCGGGGTGCAAGCGTATACTGTGGCATGTGCTGGGTAGTCCTCTGGTCACATGTAGGCCGAGCTTCAAAAGATGGCTGCGGTGTCATGCGGATGCGTGACCCGTGCCCGTTTGCGGTGCAAAGAGTATGGGGTAAGATGCAACCAATGAA
>CAZSXY010000075.1:0-20251 GCA_964611395.1 uncultured Anaerolineaceae bacterium
TCGCGCGTTGTTGCCGGGGAGTTGGTCGCGGCGGAGTGGAACGAAAGCCGGTCAGCCGTCCTGGTGACATCCCGGTCGGCGGGCGTTCAAAAGCTGTGGATCATTCGCACGGACGGCACAGTGCAGGCGTATACGCCGCCGGGCGGCGCGGTTGATGCCGCCCATTGGCGTTAGGGAGCGTTATCACCAGGAGCATTGCAGCGCGATAGCGCCCCAGGCCGGAGAATTACGGCGGGGCTGCTACCAGTTGCGCGTCCCCGTGTAGTAGTAGACGTGCTGGCAGTCCGGTTCGCTGTTGAGCACCATGCTCATGGTCATGTTGAGCGTGTTTTCGCTGGTGAACGCCAGGGTCATCATGACGCTGCCGGTTCCCAGGACATTAGGGCCGGAATAGGAATAGACATTCGGTTGGACGCGGGTCAGGAAGTAGGGACTCGCTTCCATGCCCTTCCAGGCAATGCCGCCGGGCGCTGGCGAAATCGCGGCAAGGTGATCGCAAAAGTTGATGGCGGGTGCGCCGGAGCACTGGCCAATGAGGTTGTCTGCGCCGGGGCGCATTTGCCAGACGGAGTTGGCCGCCGGTGCAAAGTCAGCCGCGCCGCCGCCGGAGCCTTCGCCGCCAGCCGGTACGCTGGCCGCTGGCCCCAGCACTAACGGGGGAGGCTCCACCTGGGCTACCAGCTCGCAGGCTCCGATCGCTCGAGCGTCCGCCTGGGGTGCCCACGACGGTTGCTCGCCCGTATCCAATTGCCACCAGGGCGCGCCGTTGGGGTCACTGGCCCACCCGATCACCGTGTAGATCGCGTTGGAGGCTATATCGCCCACGATCCCCCGTTGTTCGCCGGGGCCGACACGAAGCGGCACGATGGCCTGAGCTGCAGGATTCCCTACCATGCAGTCGATTGCATCAGGCAGCAGGCTGAAGGGAGTATAGGCCACCTCAAGAAACGCAAATGACGGCAGCACATCCGGCGCGGTTAGCGGAGTCAGGCCGTCGCTACCGCCCAGGCTGACGCGTGCAGCCTGCCCTGCGCCAACCTCGTTGGGAATACCGCGTGCCGTGACCGTTACCGTCCCGTCAAGCACACGAATGTCCATCGCGCCACCGGGTGCGGCGGTGACAAACAGCGTGGCGTCTGCAAATTCCAGCGTGATCTGGTTCACTTGCAGGGTGGCCGGTTCGCCGGCGGAACCCTGTAGCAGCAACCCTGATGGGGCCGCGTTACATGCAGCAGTGTTTGAGGTAAGGGTAAAGGCCGTGAAGGGTTCCGCCGGCTGAACCACAGGGGTGACATCGTTGGGCAGCAACACCTCCAGCGCGTTGAGCGCGTCTGGGTCGCCATCCCAGCCGATGAGCGGGGTGAATACCCAGGCTATCCCGCCTGAGAACTGGATGCGCACCCAGTCGCCCTGTTCGTTGCGGCCATCCGCAAGCGCTTCCTCCCCTGGGGCCAGTTGCCCGACGACCTCGTAGGTGATCGCCGCGCCGTTGCGGAGGTTGATCGCTGCCCCGCCGCGATTATAAACGGTGACTGCCGGACGTTCGGCTTCCGCCTGGGGCGGGCGTGCCATCCGCGCGTCCCCCAGGAGCACCGCCGTCACCGCCTGGGCAGGGCTTGCGGGCAGTTTCAGGACTGCAAGGCCCCAATCGCCCGCATCGGGCGCGGCGGGCGAGGTGATCAGCGCATCGATGGTGGATAGCGCCAACCGGTCACCCGCGTTTGCGATGGCGGGCGAAGCTGCGCCCGTCGTCTGGACGGTTACCACCGCATGCCCGATGCACACATCTCCGCGTAGCAGGTCGCCGCAAAACACCTCGGCTTCGGCGATAGCCTGTCCGGCCAACGCCGCGCACTGGTCGCCGCCTTGCGCGAATGCGTTTTCTGATAACGTAAAAGTTCCGCCACTGCCCAGTATGAAGACTACACCCCAAATGACGCCAAATCGCAAGAGCCGCATGGTGCCTTCCTCCATCCACTACGCTAAACGTCCGGTGGCATGATTGCAACGAAGGTGGACTGTATGAACTAAAACGCAC
Organism: uncultured Anaerolineaceae bacterium; assembly: GCA_964611395.1. Lineage (GTDB taxonomy): Bacteria > Chloroflexota > Anaerolineae > Aggregatilineales > Aggregatilineaceae > CAZSXY01. The sequence goes on from CAZSXY010000075.1 coordinate 2,039, forward strand.
TATAATCGCGGCACATATTGTGCCTGGATCGTAATTAGTGAAGGGGGCCAGGATGCGCCGGTTTGCGTTCTTGATTTTCCTTGTGGTTGCGTCCCTTGTGCTTGGCGCTTGCGCCGAAGAAAGCACCGCTTCCACGGTCGTCGAAAGCTATTTGAAGGCCAAAATATCCGGCGATGAAAACAAGCTCGTCAGCCTTTCCTGCAAGTCATGGGAAGCGCAAGCTGCCCTGGACGCAGCCCCCTTTAAGTCCGTCAAAGCAGAACTCAAAGACCTGGCCTGCCGTGAAAATGGCGCAGACGGCGGTGCTACCCTGGTGATCTGCGACGGCACACTCATTATCCAGTATCGCGGCGAAGACCCCCGCGAGCAAAGCCTCGCCGAAACACAATACCGGGCTGTCAAGGAAGACGGCGAATGGAAACTATGTGGCAAGCAGTAAAGGCTCGCCTCACTCCTCGCCTGCCGCCTGCAAAATCGCGTCAAGCGTTTGCAGGGTGAGCAGGTTTCGCACCGTGAAACCCGCCTGCATATTCTCATCGACAAAATAGCACACGGCTCCGGATGGCGGAATCGTCATGTGCGTTGGGTCCTCCAGGTTAACGCCCTGGTCTGGGAGCGGAGCCAGCGCCAGCCACAGGTTGATCAAGGGCAGGTCGTAATCGAGCGCGACCCGCGCGGTAATCCGGTTGAAAGCCAGCGTCTTTTCCGGGAATTCGGGGCGGTGGGGGAAGGTGCTCAAGACCGGCAGCGTCCCGTTGCGAATCGTCTCGACCACCAGCGCGCGCAAGAAGAAATCGAACTGTTCTGCAGTCAGGTACTGCACGTCGTTCGTGCCGTACATGATCAACGCGATGCTGGGGCGCAGGTGGCGAAACTCACATGTGAGCGGCGACTCACCGGCTTCGCAGAACTCCGGGTTCGTCCAGATGGCATCCAGCACGCTGGCGGCATTGAATCCACCGGCTGCTGCCTGGCTGCGGCGCGCAAACGAGTTCAGATCATCCTGGATGAACTGCGCGATGACCGGTTCCAGGTAATCGTAGTCACCCAGCGCATAATCGCCTTCGCCTATCGGGATCAGGAAGTAGGGATTGTCCGTCATGCAATCGCCCACTTTCACAAAGGCGCGGGGATCGTTGCCGCGAGCCAACCCGTTGCGGTAGACCGTCAGGGCGAAGCGGCTGATCGGTGGCACAAGCGGCAGGGCTGATAAATCGATTTGCGCGATCGCGTCCGGATCGAATGCGCCCATCACCGGGGCATCCACCGCCAGGGGGGTTGGGGTTGGGTCCTGGAAGGCCCTGACAGGCACATGCTCGCCGGTGTTCATCCCGATCATCATGAGGGGCATAAACAGCGAGACGAGAAACATGAGGGCTAAGGTTCTTTTCGTCACAGCAGTCTCCCTACCTATCTGGCGTGAGTTTACATCGGGGCCACGTTAGTGTAAAGTCAGACTACCAACCACGTGCAATAGCGAGCGTCGGCCTCACAGGAACCATTGTGACGACTCTCCCCGCTAAAGCAGAGAGCTTCTCAGGGCACGCTCAGCGCAATCGCTCACGTTACGCCCTGACCGCCCCGTCCGGGCGGAGTTCAACGCCAGGATTAACACGTTTCGGGCCGCGTTGATATCCCGATCAAGTTCAAGACCGCAATGAGGACAACGATGTACACGAACGCTCAAGTCCTTTTCGACCATCACGCCGCAATCACTGCACACCTGCGAAGTGTAGGCGGGTTTGACCAACACAAGTTCGGTACCAGCCTCTTCCGCTTTGTACCGAAGCAACTGTTGGAACTCGCCCAACCCTGCATCATGTGCGCTCAGCGCCAGGTGGTGATTGGCGGTCATGAACCTGAGCGTCAAATCCTCAAGAGCAATCAGGGAATATGTCGCCACAAGCTCACGGGTCAGCTTGTGCCAGAAATCGCGGCGCTGGTGGGCAATATGTTCGTGCAATTTCGCCACCTGGAACGCAGCCTTCCGGCGGCGGCGACTGCCCTTCTTGCGCCGGGCCAATCTTCGTTGTGCTTTGCGCAATTTGGCCAAGCTGTGGCGCAGCCAGCGCGGGTTGTCAACCCGCGTGCCATCACTGAGCGCCAGCAGACTATGCAGTCCCATGTCCACCCCCATGGCGGGGCCAGTATTTCTGGGCACAAACGAATTGGGAACTTCGGCCTGCAAACAGGCGTACCACTTACCGACGCTGCGCTTGATGACCACCTGCTTGATTTCAGCGCCTTCAGGCAGGGCGCGGTGATACTTGACTTTGATCTCACCCACATTCTGGACATGGAACATCACTCGTTCGCCAACGCGCAGCTTGCAACCATCGCCGTGCCGAAATTCCAGGCTGCGGAAGCGGTGGGCCGCCTTAAAACGTGGAAAGCCTGCCTTTTCGCCCGCTTGCAGGCGACGAAAGAACGCCTTGAACGACTTGTCCAGGCGGCGCAACAGTTGTTGCATGCTGGTGGCATTGAGTTGGCCCAACGTGTTCGGGTTCTCGCGGCGCAAGTCACGAAAATGCGCCCACTGCTGCGGGTAGGTGACGCCCTTGCCAGTCTCTTTGTAAACCGCGATCCGTTGCTCCAACGCCGCGTTATAGACGTACCGCGCCTGATCCAGCAAAAAGTCAAGCTGGCGGCGTTGGGCGCGGCGTGGGTACAGGCGGTATTTGTACGTGCGGATCATAGATTTACCAAACATCCCGCCGAAGATTGCGGATTGTCGAAGTACGCGAGTGCGGCAGGATGTTCTACTCGCAATCTTATCACTCTAACCATACTTCGACAACGCCAGCATATCGTATTTCGTTCGAGGAATAAAATCTGAGAGGAGGTAAGCGCCATTCCCCACCCCGCTAAAGCAGGGTGTCCCCTGGCGCAAATTCTATGGATCATAGAATGCGCCCGTTTCTTGTTGTGTTTAGCATACTCATTGCCTTGCTGCCCTGGGCAACCAGCACACCGGTCAAGGCCCAGAGCAACTCGCAAGCGCTTACCCATTACGCGCTCACCGTGTACAGCGGCCCCGACCGGTCGAACCACATCGTCGGCGTTCTTAATCCTAAAGCAAAAGTGATTCTGGAGTCACGCAACATCGACGCCTCGTGGGTTTTGGGGCATAGCGCCGACGGGCGCGTGCGGGGCTGGATGGAAACGCGCTACCTCGCGCTGACACCGGATGCCAAAGTGGCCCGTTTGTGGGTGAGCAACGAGGTTATCTACGTGCCAGAGCAGCGACCGATGCTGGAGGCCGCCGCGCAGATCAACCTGGCGGGCTACCCCGTCGTGCCGAACAGCCTGGGGCGCGCCCGCGACATTTTCGAGCGGGGGCAAATTGTCGGGGCAGACCGGCATACCGTCTCCAAGATAGGGGATTGCATCTCCGATAACCGGCATTTCCTCAGCCCGTTCGGTTGGGGCGATTATTCGCTGGGCAACTACAGGCACTTGCAAAACGTGATCGACTACTTTGCCAGATCGCTGGCCTATGACAGCCTGGCGGCGTATGACGGCCTTGTAACATCCGCCGTTCTTGATCCCCTGTTTGCCAACCCGCTCGCCTGCCTGCCCGGCGAAACGCCGTTGCGCTGCGAATATCGCGTGCACCGTCCCGCTGTGGCGATCATCATGTTCGGGGCGCAAGACCTGCTCTTTACGCCACCCGCTGCGTTCGATCGCAACCTGCGCCAGATCGTCCACGAAACCATACAGGTGGGCGTCATCCCCATCCTGAGCACGTTCCCCGGCAACCTTCACCTGTGGGAGCAAACGATTCAATACAACCAGATCGTGGTGCAGGTGGCGCTCGATTACGACATCCCGCTCATGAATTTGTGGTTGGCCCTGGAGTCGTTGCCGAATCACGGGCTGAACGCCGATGGGCGGCATCTCAGCCCGCCCCACACGACATCCGGCGATCTGACAGGCGACAACTTGCGGCGCGGTTATCCCCTGCGCAACCTCGTCACGCTTCAAGCGCTTGATGCGGTGTGGCGCGGGGCAATGAACTGATTCAACCACGCCGGGAATGGAGTAAACTGAGAGTAAGCGCAACCCGGCTTGAAGGAGGACCGAGATGTCCACGCGAAAAACATTGGCGACGCTCACCGTTGTTCTCATCCTGGTTGTTACTGGAAGTATCCCTGGCAGCCCGGCCAGCGCGCAGGGCGGCGATGCTTCAACTGCCTACGATCTGAATCTGCGCACCGGCCCCGGCACGAATTTCCAAAAGATCACCATGCTGCCGGGGGGGACTGGTCTGGTGTTGGAAGGCCGGAACGAAGATGCCTCCTGGGTTCTGGCTCATACCCTCGACGGGGCCTATCGCGGGTGGCTGGCCAGCCTGTATCTGGCGTTCCAGCCGGGGGTTAGCGCCTTCCGCTTCCCCGTCACGGACGAGATCGTGCCCGGCCCGGTGCCTGCCAGCGATCAACCGGCGGCGGAAAGCGACCAACCGGCCCCCGCACCTGGGGCGAGCGGCGTGGGAGCCTACACAAATTACGTGATGAACGTGCGCAGCGGGCCGGGGAAGAATCACAGCGCTTTAGGCCAACTGCCCGCCGGCACAGGGGTGATCCTCGAAGCCCGGAACGGCGATAGCTCGTGGGTGTTGATACACACGCCGGACAACGCGGTACGCGGGTGGCTGGCCAGTCTGTACCTGCGCTTCGAGGGAGTCAGTGCGGCGAGCCTGCCGCTCAGCGATGAACTGATCGCGCCCCCGGCAGGTGGAGCCGCCGCAGGTGCCCCCGCCATTTCCTATGCCGGAATCCCGATGGGCAGCTTTGACCCCGCTCGCGTGGCGGGCATCGACCTCGCGTCTGTGCCGATTGTCGGGCGGGCGACCGGTCGCGCTCGCCAGATATTCTATGAAGGCCGGGCCAGGGGCAACAATCCCCATGTGGTGGCAAAGGTGGGGGATTGTTCGTCCGAGCATTGGTATTTCCTGAATCCCTTTGCCTGGGGAGAGTACGCTTTGGGCGGATACGCCAACCTGCAAGGCGCAATCAACCACTTTGGCGCATCGCTCGCCTATGACAGCCAGGCAACGCACAACGGATTCAACGCGAACGCCGTGCTGTCGCCGACGTGGGCCAATCCCTATGCCTGTGGGGCGGGGGAGTCGCCTTTGCAATGCGAGTTTCGGCTCCACAAACCGAGCGTTGCGGTTATCATGTTCGGCACGAGCGACCTGCTGGTTATGACCCCCAGCGAGTTCGATTTCTACATGCGCCAGATCGTTGACCAGAGCATTCAGGCCGGGGTCATTCCCATCCTGAGCACGTTCCCCGGCAACCAGGGCTTCTGGGATCGCACCATCTTCTATAACCAGATCGTGGTGCGCATCGCCTGGGACTATGACATTCCGCTGATCAACCTGTGGCTGGCGCTCGAATCGCTGCCCAATCATGGCCTGGAGCCTGACGGGTTCCATCTTGGAGAGCCGTCATACGGCACATCGTGCTACCTGACTGCGCCGTATCTTACGGCGGGTTATAACATGCGCAACCTGGTCACGATGCAAACCCTCGATGCGGTGTGGCGCGGGGCCATGCAATAGGTTTGGGACGCGCGCAACGTGGGGGCAGCAGGGCGCTGCTCTCACCGGTAACCCCCGCATAACCATCGTGCCCGGAGCCGGGTAAAGTTCCCCTATGGCACAGGTTCGACCCAGTACTCATCGGCGCTTCCGTTAGCCGTCCAGCCGACCAGCCCATTGTAATTGACCTGCCACCACAAATAACCATCGGCGCACTGGGGGCCGCCGATCACCGTGAAGACGCCCTCGCCGGGGATGGTGCCGATTTGCGCCGCGCCGGTTCCGGGAGCGCTGCGCACTTTGTTCGGAAGACCAGGGGTAACCCGTCCTTGCCCGCCGACGGTCAGGCGCGGCGGTCGGACTCCCTGACAGGACGGATCATTCACGACGCCGGGTTGCCCGCCGGACGGCGCAGCCGTTGCCGGAAGCGCCTGATCGGCATCGTAGAGTATTTGCTGCCAGAGCGTATAGAGCACTTCCAGGGCCGTCAGGTTGCGAACGGTATAGCCATACTGCAAATGCTCGGCATCAAAGCGGGTGCTGATTCCGGATGGCGCAATCGAAGGGTGGACGCCATCGCCGGATAGTCCTTCGTTGGGCAACCTGCTCATCGCCTGGAAGTAGTCCCACAGGGGGATATCGTAGGCGCGGGCGGTGGCGATGATGATCTGGTTGAATTCGGCGACGCGCCCGTCGGTGGCCGGGTTGAAGTGCTTGGGCGGGATCGTGCTCAGCACGGGAATGACGCCCATGTTGATCGAGGTCTGGACAATCGCTTGAAGATTCGCCCGGAACGTGGCCGCAGGCATGCCCCCTGCGTCGTTGGTTCCCAGCATGATCAGGGCCGCCGCTGGCCTCACCAGGCGATATTCGCACTGGAGCGGGGTTTCGCCTGGTTTGCAAACGTTGGGGTCTGCATTGGCGGGATTCTGCACGCTTTCGGTGCTCCACCCGTTGTGAGCCGCCAGCGACGCCGCCGAAAAGGGGTTAAACCCCCGCCCATTGGGGCCGGAGAAGAAACTGATCGCTGCCCCAAGATGGCCGTAATCGCCGAGCTGGTAGATTCCGCTGCCGATTTGCGTGAGGAAGTGCGGCGAAGCGCTTATGCTATCGCCAACTTTGGTGAATGCGTGCGGCAGATTGCCTTTTGCCAGCCCATCCAGGAAGATGCGCCGCGCGTTCGACGATACGCCAGAGACAACGCCCCCACTAGCCGTCACCGCGACGGCTGTTGGGGCATCCTGCGCCGCGCCGGTAACGCTCACCACCGTCAGGTCGATGTTGATATCAAGATACTCCGACGCCACCCAACCGTTCAGACCCTCGGCGAGCACGACCTGAACCCACGTATTATCTGCCGTGCGCCCGATGATCGTCAGGGGGGTGTTGGCGGCAAGGAGCGTCACAATGTTTCCGGCTGTGCCGGGGTCTTCGCGCAAGCGCAGGTTGCCACACGTCGCACAAACCTGGGCGCTGGGTAGCGCGGTCGGCAGCGGCGTAAAGGTGTAAAACACGTAGGGCGTGAACGTGGGCGGCGGCGCGATGACCGGGCTTACAGCAGGAGTCAGCGAGGGAGCTGCCGTAGGTGTGACCAGAACCGCGCGAGTTAACGGCGCTGTCAGCGTCGGAGCCGGGGTCACGATGACAAACGGCGTGCGCGTGAGCGTAGGGGCCAGCGTTGGCAGTACCTGTTTGGTCGGCACCACCGGCGCGGATATCGCCGGCGCGGTCGAGGGTGCGCGCGGCGTTGGGCTGGGCAACATTGTCGGGGTGTTCGTGGCGTTTGCCAACACGGCAGGGGTGTGTGCGGTAACTTGCTCCGGTTGCGCGGTCGCCCAGGGAATCGGCGAGCCTAAGGTCGGCTTCAGGGATTGGGCATCATGCGTAGTGTCCTGGCCGAAGTTGCAGGACGCCACCACGATGGCGACCACAATTAGACCGGCGACAAGCCCCTTATGTTTTCCCATGCGCGATCTCCCTGCTGTGCTCCGGAGAGCTTGATGATCTCGTTGGTATGTCTCCCGTGCTCCTGGCGTATTGTAACGTAGGTTTGAATTGCGGACACGCTTGCCCGACGTCGGAGCGTCCCGACTATGTGCCCTGGCGCAATTGGCAAGATTGCCCTCGACCTGTAGAATGACTGCGTTCGCCATCATGACCGGTTGGTGCTGGTGAGTCTGAAGCGATAACCCCTGGCTCACGACTCGCTACTCAGCACCCGTGCCGGTTGTGCAAAGCCTATGTGTGTTCCGTGAGAATCCCGCGCCCATACTGCCATGACCCTACGTCACATCCTGATCTTCCTGGCTGCTGCTGTCCTATACCTGGCTATCCTTCCTCGTTCGTGGCGTAGATGGGTCTTGTTCTCCGGCAGCGTCGTGGCTATGTACTGGCTGCAACCCCTGACCCGCATCGCCAGACTCGACTTTGTCTTTCCAACGGCGACGCTGGCGCTGGTGGCGCTGGCGTGGCTGGTGACCAGACGCGTCGGCCAGCCGGTCACCCGCCAGGACGGGATCGCCGCCAGTGTGATGGTGGGCCTCGTGGTCGCCCTGTCATTCGGGCGCTATATCGTGCCCGAACTGCGCGTCACGCCGTCGCGCCCTCCCGCGCCCGAAATCGTGGTCGCGTGGTTGGCGGCGATTGTTGCCGTCCTGTTGCTGGTGGATCGCCTGCCGGTGGGCCGCTCACGGCTCGCGCTGGTGAGCGCCCTCGTGATCCTGGGCTTGTTCGCCATCCTCAAGACGGAGGCGCTGGCCGAGCAAGCCAGCCGCGTCCTCCGCGTGTGGCAGGGGCAAGACCCTGACCTGGCGCGAAGCGAAGAGCTGCGCTGGTTGGGGTTTTCCTACATCGCTTTCCGGCTGATACACACCCTGCGCGATCGCAAGACCGGGCAACTCCCCGCCCTCTCCTTGCGCGACTATGTGACCTATGTCATTTTCTTCCCCGCGCTAACCGCCGGGCCAATCGATCGGGCCGAGCGCTTCCTGACCGACTGGCAGGTGCTGGCCGGGCCTGAGCCGGGCCAATGCGTGCAGGGGGGCATGCGCATCGCCATCGGCATCGGGAAGAAGTTCGTCATCGCCGATAGCCTCGCCACCTTTGCGCTGAATGCGACCAGGGCGGAGCAAGCCGTCTCATCCGCTGCGCTGTGGGTGCTGCTCTATGCCTACGCGTTCCAGATTTACTTCGACTTTAGCGGCTACTCGGATATTGCCATTGGCCTGGGCCAGCTTTTCGGGATCAAGTTGCCGGAAAACTTCCGCCAACCCTACCTGGCACGCAACATCACCGCCTTTTGGCAAAGCTGGCACATCACCTTAAGCCAGTGGGTGCGCTTCTATGTGTTCTCTCCCCTGAGCCGTTATTTGCTCACGCGGCGGCGCAAACCCTCGCCCCTCGCGCTGGCGTTTGTTGGGCAACTGGCCACCATGATCGTCATCGGGCTGTGGCACGGGGTCACGTGGAACTTCATTGCCTGGGGCCTGTGGCACGGCCTGGGGTTGTTTGTCCATAAAGCCTGGAGCGACCGCACCAGGCGCACCTACCTGCAATTGAGGAGCCACCCGCGCATGAGTCGCGCCGTGCATTTCGCGGGCGTCCTCGTCACGTTTCATTTTGTCGTGGTCGGTTGGCTGTGGTTTGCGCTGCCTGATATGCAGACGGGCTGGGACGTATTCACGCGGTTGTTTGGGGTGCTCGCATGAAAACCTGGACATGGTTGTACAAGCCCGCCCAACCGTTCGACTGGCGGTTTGCCCGCAACGTGTTGGTGAAGACGCTGCTCTTGTTTGTGGCGTGCAACGTGTTGCTGGTGCTCGTGGACCCCCTGCCGACGTTGGGCAAAATCTCAGCCTACAACGTGCTTTTCAAGGGGCGCGCGCGTTTGCCCTATGGCGAAAACCCGGAGGCGGCGTACAACCTGAGCCTGTTTCAGCTCGATGCCATGTTTGCCTCGCACGAGATTGCCCGGCAAAAACCGGATGACGAATTTCGCGTGGTTCTGATCGGCGATTCGTCGCTGTGGGGGGTGCTGCTGAGGCCGGAGGAGACGCTGGCAGGGCAACTCAACGCGGCCAACCTCCGCACCGCCACCGGGCAGCGCATCCGTTTTTACAACCTGGGCTACCCGACGATGTCATTGACCAAAGACCTGGTGTTGCTCGATTACAGTCTGCGCTACGATCCCGACCTGGTCGTGTGGGTGTTTACGCTGGAATCATTCGGGCAATCGTACCAACTGGACTCCGCCATTCTCCAGCACAACCCGCAGGCCGTGCGCCCGCTCATTGAGCGCTATGCGCTCCACCAGAACCCCGACGATCCCCGTTTTATCGAGCTTTCGACGTGGGACAAAACGTTGTTTGGTCGCCGCCGGGCGTTTGCAGACCTGCTGCGGTTGCAGCTTTACGGCGTCGCCTGGGCCGTCACCGGGATCGATCAGGAGTACCGCGAGGATTACACCCCGCGTGCCGTTGATCTGCCTGCCGATGAACGTTGGCGTGGCCTGACCGAAGACATTTTCACGGCGAAAGACCTGGCGTTTGAGGTGCTTTGGGCTGGCATCGAACGCGCGGGCGATACGCCGGTGCTGTTGATCAACGAGCCGATGCTCATCAGCGAGGGGGAGAACAGCGATCTACGCTATAATTTCTTTTACCCGCGCTGGGTTTATGACAAATTTCGCGTATGGATGCGCGAGGTGAGCGAAGAAAATAGCTGGTCGTATCTCGATCTCGGCAATATCTTGCCGGATGCCGCGTGTTATACTGACAGCGCCGTACACATGACGCCCGCGTGCTCCGCCAGCTTCGCCGAACGCGTCGTTCCGGCCATCATGGCGCTGGTGAATCCGTGAGGCGTTTGGGATAATCCTATCGATTCGATGGATTGGCTACTTTAGCTTATGGAGAAACCATATCGGCTTTGCGTGAACTGGAAGTTATGAGTGATGGGTTTGGAGTGTACGCAAGGACGGACTCGTATGACAGACCCCTTTATCCGAATTACCAATCTGGTCAAGACTTTTGATACGCCCGCCGGACCGCTCAACGTGCTGCGCGGGATCACGTTGCAGATCAACAAGGGCGATTTCATCGCATTGATTGGCCCTTCGGGTAGTGGCAAGACCACGTTTCTGAACATGGTGACGGGCATCGATCGCCCGACTGCCGGATCCGTCATCGTGGATGGAACGGATGTCGTCAATACGCCCCAGCGCAAACTGACGCGCTGGCGGGGCCGGAATATCGGCATCGTCTTTCAATTCTTCCAGTTGTTGCCGACCTTAACCGTCCTGGATAACGTGAAAATGCCGATGGATTTTTGCAATGTGTATCCCCCGCAGGAACGGCGCGAGCGGGCCATGCACCTGCTCGAACGGTTGGGGATAGCCGACCAGGCCTACAAGACACCTGACATGCTTTCCGGCGGGCAGCAACAACGTGTCGCTGTTGCGCGCGCGCTGGCCAACGATCCCCCCTTGATCATTGGCGACGAGCCAACCGGCAACCTGGATCGCATGAGCGCCGCCAACGTCTTCAGCGTCTTCCATGAACTGCGCGACCAGGGGCACACGGTGCTCGTGGTGACCCACGATCGGGAGCTGGTGTACGATGTGCCCCAGGTGATGGCGCTTGCGGATGGCCTGCTCGAAGCCACGACGGTGGAAGCCGCCGTCAAGCGCCGCACGCAGGAATTGCTTGCCGCACACCGCACGTAGCAGGCTCCGGCTCCGCGATTCCTACCCGCCGATCATCCCTTACATCCCGGTGACTCGCTCACCCCGGAAGGGTCGCCTATAATCGCGTGACGGGATGCGAGGATGTGAATTGTTGGAGAGCTGCCATGCCTGACCAGCGTCGATACTTATTCCCCAGCGAACAACAGATACTGCTGCGCCAATATGCTCCCGTCCTGGTCTTGTTTCCCGAACTGCCGGAACAGGCCCCCTATCCCGACGAGGGGGATGCCGTTTACACCATGCGCGGCTCATACCATCCGCGAGCGGTGGAGTTTTTTCTGCAAGAGGCATCCATCCACTACCGGCAACGCTTCCTCCTGCGGCATCCGAACCTGTGGTTCAAGGACAGGAACTACAAGGATGAAATACGCGAAGTCGAGAAAACGATCGCGTCACGAGAGTTTGAGCAGGCCGTCGCTGCGATAGCTCAGAATCCCCGCTACCGGGCGTTGTCCGAAGCCGCCCGCCGCCGTGTCGCCTGGAAAAGCCTCATGCAAAAACGCCTTGCCGCGCGCATTCGCGGCTTCGACCTGCCCCTTGAGCGCTCGCAGAATATCAAGTTTTGGCAGCACTACCATGACCGGCTGGCGACCTCTCCGCCTGCCGCCCGCCGCTCGGTGATCTACGGGCGCGTCGTGCAGGGTCGCGCGCCGCTTGATTCTGAACTTCTTTCCGCAGAAACATTGCTCGACCAGGGGCCGACCTACGGGCCGTTTGATGTGCGCTGCAATCGCGTGGCGCTCCAATACTGGTTCCATTACTACTATGACGATTGGGCGAACCGGCACGAGGGCGACTGGGAAGGATTGACCATTCTCGTCGAACTCGATCCTCACATCTTTGACCAGGAACGGGAACTCACCGCCGGGGAACTCCTGGCCGGCATCAAGGTGCATGATGTCGGGTATGCCTCGCACGAGGAAGGATACCGGCGGCGGTGGGAAGATGTCCAGAAAACGGCAGACGGTCGCCCTATTGTCTATGTGGCGCGGGGATCGTCGGCATCCTATTTCGCGTGGCGGCTGGATGGGTATCCGGCCTCGGCGCGGCTCAGTGTGTTAGAGAAGTTTGCCGAATGGCCGGGGAAATTGTTGCGCGGGCGGCGTTTGTTTGGGCGGCGGTGGGATGCCGCCTTCTCAGCGCGGGTGATCGGTCGCGACCCCAAGAACGTAGACTGGGTGGCCGCCGATCCGTTGCCCCATGACCGGCTGGGCACACAGGTGCAGAATCCGCTTGAGCGTATGGTTCCCCGCCCGTGTCAGGGAGTGCGGCGCGCCCCCTCGTTTGAGCCTGACGCAGGATTCGACGAGGAGACCTATCACCTCGAAGCGGATAACCTGTTGTGGTTGGAGATGGTGCAGGAGTATGGCATCCAGTGGGGCGAAAACTCGCGTTTTCCGGGTTCGAAGGGGCCTAAAGGGCGCGCCCCGGCGCGGCGGGCCAAAGAGCGGCGCACCATTTATCAACTGGCCGTCCTCGAAACCACGATCCAACGCACGTTGCACGATCTGAGCCGTGTGCGCTGGGATTCTGAACAGGCCATCCCCGAACTGGCTGCCGCGCTGAAGCGACTCCGCCCCAGGAATCTGAGGCGCAAGCAGTGTTTTCCGCGCGGCGTGCGCGCCTACGTTCACGCGATGTGGGCGTGGATTTTGGAGGATCACCCCGAAGCCTGGCCGAGCGGGCCGGGGCTTTGGCTGAGCCTGGTGTTCCGAAGCATGCTTTATCCGGGCGTGCTGCGTTTTCTGCGCAAAAAGCCCACGCCCGAAGCGATCCTGGCCCGCAAAGACCCGATGTATCACATCAAGACGCTGCTGGCGCAGGTGCGCCGGGCGCGCTACGAGGCGCAACACCCCGGCGCAAAGTGGGACAATCCCTTTGCGTGGGTCAGGTACGTGTGCCAGGCCGACACGTTCTTTTATGGGAAGTCGTCAAACCCGGTGGCGGCGCACGAGAATTTGCTATGGCGGCTTGATTGCGTGGATAAGGAGATGTCCCTGGAATAATGACCGGGACATCTCCGGTGTAACGCTGGGGTGAAGCTAACGTTCGAGCAATTCGGCGAGCCTGGCGGCAGATGCCTCTTTCATCTTCTGGTGAAGGCTGTTCCCGTGGCTGTCCATCGTCACAACGGCGGGGAAGTCTTCGACCCGAATGACCCAAAATGCCTCCGGAACACCAAAGTCCAGCTTGTGGACGGCCAGAACCTCTTTCACGCTGCGGGCGATGTAGGTAGCGGCTCCCCCGATGGCGTGGAGATAGACCGCGCCAAAGTCCCGGCAGGCCTGGAGGGTTTTCGCCCCCATGCCGCCTTTCCCAATTACGGCGCGTACCTTGAAGTGCTCGATGACATCGGCCTGGTAAGGCTCTTCGCGGATGCTGGTGGTTGGCCCTGCGGCGACGAACGTCCACGTGTCATTGGTTTGCCGTACGACAGGGCCGCAGTGATAAATCACGCCGTTTTCCAGGAGTTGTTTTAAGGTGTCATAAGTCGCGGCTTCTGATTCCGGGGGATGCCCGCCGGTCTTAATAAAATGTTCTATCATATATTTGTGTGCGACATCCCTGCCGGTGGTGATCACCCCCGAAAGAAGCACCGGATCGCCCGTCTTCAACTCGCGAATTGTTTCCTCACTAATGGGCACTGTGAGCTTACGCATAGGTCACCTCTTCACCGATCACACGCATGCTTGCCCGGCGATTGGCCCAGCACATATACGCGACTGACACAAAATAGGAAGCCGGCAAACGATGGAGCGTCCCAATCTTAACGCCGATGAGCGTTGTCTTTCCGCCAAACCCCATCGGGCCGATGCCGAGTTCGTTCCCTTCTTCCAGCAGGCGCTCTTCGAGTTCTGCCAGTTCCTCGTTCGGGTTCTGGTCATCCACCGGGCGGAGCAACAACTCTTTACTTTTGACGTAGGACGACCCGCGATCGCCGCCAACAGCGACGCCCAGGACCCCCGGCGCACAGCCGAGACCTTGCGCCCGGTGAACGGCATCCAACACCACCCGCCGCACGCCTTCCATGTCGCGGCCTGCGCCAAGCTCGGAATTGGGGAGCTTGTACTGGGCGCTCACGTTTTCGCAGCCGCCACCTTTCAGGATCAAATCGACCTTGATGCCCTCTTCGTCCCATTCATGAAAGTGCATCGTCGGGAAGTCGATCCCCGTATTATCTCCGCTGTTTTCCCCGGTGAGGCTATCAACGGCGTTGGGGCGCAGGAAGGAACGTTCGGTTGCGATGGCGCAGGCCTTGCGAATCTGGTCGGCCAGGACGCGCGTCGATACTCCCAGGGGGTAGTGTATCTGGAAAATAGGCGTGCCCGTATCCTGGCAAATCGGGGTCGATTGTTCACGCGCCAACTCGATATTCTTCAGGATCGTTTCGAGCGCTCCTTCGGCTGCTGAGCCAGGCTCTTCCTTCTCCCTGGCCTCACGCAGCGCCTTCTCCATATCGGAAGGGAGTTGCGTAGCCGCTCGCCGAATCAGCTCCGTAAAAGCATCGGTTAAATCTTGCATGAGTTTATGTGTCCCTCCTACTCACACACAGGGTAACCATATACAACTATGCACATCATAGTCATAACCGGCATGGATGCCAACATTCCGAGGCGGCATGCTGCCCTTCCTCAGCCGCCCGCGTGTCACGCACCCGGCAGCTGGCTGCATTGTGCGTCACGGGCCGCTTTTGTGCTAAAATGCTGCGCATGGTGCCCACACGATTGAGCCACTTCCTTTTACTTCCTGTCACGTTCGCCGCCCTGGTTGTCTTCGTGCTATCCCCTGTGATGGCGCAGGATGGTTCGGGGGCTTCCTCTGGCGCGACGCCCACTGCGTCCGCACCGGCGGGGGCGATGGCGTCGGTCGTGGCGCTGCCGTTCGCCGACACCTTCGAGTCCCCGGCGCGGTGGCTGGCCTCAGGCGCGTGGCAATTCGACACCAAAACGGCTTATGACGGATCGGGGTGGCTGCTGAACGGGGCGGCCCGCGAGATGACGAGTATCCTGGAGCTTATTCCCGCCATCGATCTGACGGGGACGCTCAGCGCCCAGCTTTTATTCCGCCAGCGGGGGTACCTGCCCGACAGCGATTTCGTCGCCATCGATCTCAGCCTGGATGGGGGCGTGTCCTGGTTCATGATCGATCAGCAGATCGGGCTTGAGACCGATTGGACGCGGCGCATCGTTGACCTGACAAGTTATCGCGGGCAGGTCATACGGTTGCGCATTCGCGCGAGCGCCGGATCGGCGGATGCTGTGCTTGCCTTGAGTCCTGACACCGCGTTCCACTACCGCATCGACAACCTGGCGCTGCAGTTCGTGTTCATACCCCCCGCCATCCAGTTCGCGGCGCTTGACACAACGCCGCGCACGCTGATGGGGTTGCACCTCGTCGTGGGCGCACGCAAAGAGCCGATCCTTTCTCTGGCGAAGCAGTTGCGTGCCATCGGTCGCCCATTGGGGACGCTCAAGGGGACGTCCGGGACGGAGGACATCCTCAGGGACGTGAAGGCCATATCCCCTGAGACCATCATCGTGTATCGATCACTTTTGACCCCTGAGGGACAGGTTGACTGCCCCAATGCCAGCCGAGACCCGATCAGTGAGGCGCGCATCTGGATCGCGGGATTGCAACCTTACTGGCAGTCGGTGCGGGCAGACTATTATGAGGTTATGAATGAATGCCAGCCGCCTGTCACGTGGTTGGTTCCGTTCTCCATCGAAGCCATGAGGGTCGCCGGACAGGCGGGGCAATGCCTGTTGCTGTTCTCATTCAGCGTGGGGAATCCCGAACCGGAGTATTTCGCCCAGTTGCGCCCGGTGTTTGACTACATTCTGCAGAATCCGTGCCAGCCAGGACGCTATCACGGGATCGCCTTGCATGCGTACGGCGTGAATGGCTCAACGCTGGTGTCAGAATCAGGGATCACGCTTGGATTCAGGCACCGGATGCTGCTCACTCCGATGCTGGCCGAGATACCAGAAGCGATCCGTATCCCCGTATATCTGACGGAAGCAGGCCCCGGCGACGGGAGCACAGAGATCAAATGCGAGGACGTTGTCCGCGACGTGATCCAGTACACCCGGCAGTTGGAATTCGACCCCTATGTTCGCGGTTTCCACCTGTGGAACGTGGGGACGGCGGGTGATTGGGTCGATTTCACCTCTTGCCTGCCCATGATCGAGAGCACCCTCGTCCAGTACTACAGCTCCCGGTAGCAATCGGCCCGCGTGCAAGGTTGCGGTGGGCAGCGATCCAGCTCATTGCCAGCCTTCCAGCAGACCCACGATGTCCGCCACGAACCAATCAGCCGATGCGCCGTCCAGCACGCGGAATTTTAAATTATTTTCAAAATCAAAATCCGAACATTTCCGAGTAAATTACCCAGATTATAAGCAAATCAGGCCGAAACCACGCACACCCCGCTGCAAAATGGACACGCTACCCCCTGTCGCGTAGAATAGGCCGGATGGTGAGCGATTTCCTGAAAGGCTTGTTTCGCTGATGGACAGTACTGCGTCCCCAGGGGTGAGCGGCGCCATGTTGTCTGCCGCCGAACGCGAGCGCATCTATCGTCGTAACTTCGTCTTGTTTCTAAGCGATTTTGTGTTGTTTGCTGTCGGACTGAGTCTGATCGGCAGCACCACGGTGATCCCGGACTTCGTGCGCAAGCTCACCGACTCCGAGATTCTGATCGCCATGTCCAGCCAGGTGTTCGAGATCGGCTGGCTGCTCCCGCAGCTCCTGGTGGCGCGGTGGCTGGTGGGTGTCGAGCGCAAGAAGTGGTGGTTTGTCGGCCCTAATATTCCGGTGCGGGTGCTGATTCTGGTGTTCAGCGGCACAATTATCCTGCTGGGCAGTGACCACCTCAGCGTGATCCTGGTTTTGTTTTTCGTGTTTTATGCCCTGGCGGGGCTTGGCGATGGGTTGGTTGGCGTCCCGTGGATGGACATGATGGGTAGCAGCCTGGACGACCGGCGGCGAACGCGCATGTTTGGCCTGGGCTATGCGCTTACGGGGATCATCATGTTAGTGCTGGCTCCGGCTGTGCGTTTGATTCTCGGCCACGAAAGGCTGGAATTCCCCAACAACTACGCCGTGTTGTTTGCTGCGTCAGGCTTTCTGTTTTTGATCACTATTCCGATTATCATGCTGGTCCGCGAGCTGCCCGGTGGCAAGCCCCAGGCGACAACGCCACCATTGCGCGACTACCTGCCCGGCCTGGCGCACGTGATCCGGCAAGACGCGCCGTACCGCGCGATCATCGCCGCGCGTGTGCTGGCGACGTTCGCCATGATGGCCGCCCCGTTTTACATTGGCTTTGCCACAGTGCGCCTCAAGGTGGCGAGCGATGTCGCTGTCAGCAACCTGTTGCTGATGCAAACGCTTGGCAGCGTCACCGGTTCGCTGTTGTATTCCTGGCGGGGAGATCGGCGGTCGCTTGGTTTTATCCGTCTGGCGCTGGCCGCGGGGCTTACCCAGCCGTTGCTCGCTCTGCTGGCGACCGGTTTGGGGCCGGTGGCCCTCTATGGCGCGTTTCTCGCGGGGGGGCTGGCCGGTGGAGCAAGCCTGAGTTTCTTGAACTGGGTGATCTCATATGCCACACCCGAAGAGCGCCCGGTCTATGCTGGTCTGTTCAATTCTATGTCGGCCATTGGAATTCTGGTTTCGCCGTTGCTGGGTGGCGTGCTGGTCGAACTGATTGATTACGAAGCGGTGTTTGTCGGTGCGCTGCTCATGATGGGGGCCGCCTTGGGCGTGGCGCTGCGCTACGGCAAGCCGGAGTATGCGCGCGCGCCCTAAAGCGTGCGATTCCGGCCAACAGTACAGGGCAATTGTATCAAAACCTAGCGGGCTTCTTGAGGGTTGTCAGCCATTTGTCGCGCCTAGCAATGTGTGGTTTACCTCACCCCTGGCC
>CAZSXY010000076.1:0-20235 GCA_964611395.1 uncultured Anaerolineaceae bacterium
TCAGCACGCGGAGCAGCAGCGGCATCAGCCGGTCGATATATAGGTTTGGGGTCTGAAAGCTGTTCGGAATGAGTGTGTTCTGTGTATGTTTCATCTGTCATGCTCCTTCAATGCCCAAAGGAAGACCCAAATGTGTTATCATCGGCACATCTGGTTTGGGCTAAGAGGATCGTTATTAAGGAGTAACGACGATGATTTTGCACGATGCGGTGGAGCGTTTCTTACTGCGCTATGCGGCGACGACCCAAACGTCCCATCGCCGTGCGCTGCGGAGTTTTCAGAACCATCGGGGAAAACGAAAATCCGCCAGTATGAACCAACACGTGGCGGATTGGGAGACCCCGTTTTGAAACGCGGTCGTTGATTTTGCAGTCGGGGCGGGCGGATTTGAACCGCCGACCTCACCGACCCGAACGGTGCGCGCTAGCCAAACTGCGCCACGCCCCGAAGCAGCACGTAGTGTACCGTACCCAGGGCGGCTTGACAAGGGTAAAGTTGCCGGTGCGCGCCCTGGCCACACCTACAGGATTCGAAGATGTCACAGAAAAAATCTTTCCGTGAAATTGGCACACTGACCGATTTTATGCGCACCTTGACCGGTGGCCTGACATCGCGCGTTGGGCACGCGCTGGCGAGTGCGGGCATTCACCCCGACCTGATCACCTTCGTGGGGTTGGTCGTCGTGGTGGTTGCTGCATATGTTGCCGCGCAGGGCGAGTTTTTCTGGTCGGCTATTATCATCATCGCGGGGGCCCCTCTGGATGCGGTTGATGGGGCCGTCGCGCGGGCCATGCAGCGCAAAGACAAGTTCGGCGCACTGTGGGACTCGGTGCTGGATCGCTATGCGGACGGCTTCATTTTTGCCGCGCTGGTGTATTATTATAGCCAGCAGGGAAACCAGACGGGGACGGTGCTGGCCGTGTTCTCGCTGCTGGGGACCGAGTTGGTGAGCTACGTACGGGCACGTGCAGGGAGCTTGCGTGTCGATTGCAGAGTTGGCCTGTTCACACGCATGGAACGTATGGTCGTCATTTTGGTGATGCTGCTCACCGGTTGGGTTGTGCCGGGGTTGTGGATTCTGGCCATCGGTACGAACGTCACCGTGTTGCAGCGTGTCTGGTATGTACGCCGTGTGTTGATACAGCGGCAGGGAGAAGAATCATCATGACCTTTCACCGTCGCGGCCTTGAAATTGGCCCTTTTGACCTGTTCGGCCTGGAGATACACCCGACCCTGCACTGGTATGGGTTGATCATCGTGACCGGCATCCTGCTGGCGGCATGGCTCACCTCTTGGATGGCGAAGCGCGATGAGGACAAAGACCCTGACCACGTGTGGAATGCGCTGCTCTGGATCGTATTGCTGGCGGTCGTCTTTGCGCGGCTGTGGCATGTGTTGTTTCCCTCGATATCCTCGGTTGAGGCCGGGCGCACCGCCGAATGGTATCTGACCCATCCCTTCGATCTCCACGACGGCCCCTTCATCATCTGGAACGGCGGGCTGTCGATCTTTGGGGCGGTGTTGGGCGGCATACTGGGTGTCGTGCTGTACGCGATCAAGCACAAACTCGATGCCCTTGCCTGGCTGGATATGGCGGCGGTGTCCGTGCCGCTTGGCCAGGCGATTGGACGCTGGGGGAATTATGTCAACGAAGAATTGTACGGCAAGCCGACTGACCTCCCCTGGGGCCTTACGGTATCGAACCCCCCGCCGGAGTATGCCACCGGGACGCATTTCCACCCGCTCTTTCTGTACGAGTCGTTGTGGAACCTGTTGACCGTTGGCGTTTTGTTGGCCGTCTGGTTGCGCTACCGCGACCGGCTGAAGAAGGGCGATTTCTTGTTGCTGTATCTGGTGGCCTATGGAACCGCGCGGTACTTTCTGGAATTCCTGCGCCTTGAAGTCACCCTTTCGGGTGGTGTGAATGTGTCACAGGCGGTCAGCGCCGGAGCCGCGATTCTGGCGGTGCTGGTGTTGCTCGTCCGGCACCGGGCGACGTTGCTGGCGCGTGTACGCGGCGGGAGTCCTCAGCGGCGGTCGCGCAAAGCATAAGTCAACGCGTGGTCTTTAATACACAGGGCGTGCCAGCAGAGGCGCGCCTTGTTGGTTTCACCGGTTATTCAGAGGAAATTCACGAGTTACCACCTTTGAGCTATTGGAGTGAGTGTGGTCGCCCTTTACAATCTAAGATAAGGGACTGGTAGAAAGGCAGCGGCGTGGGATGATCGAGGCGTTTGAGCTTACAAAGGATTTCAAGGATTTTCGCGCCGTTGATCGCGTGACATTTTCGGTGTCGCCCGGCACGATCTTCGCCATTCTGGGGCCGAATGGCGCGGGAAAGACCACCATCGTGCGCATGCTCACATCCATTCTCAAGCCGACATCCGGTTGGGCGCGGGTGGCCGGTCATGATGTCGTCACGCAACCGACGGCGGTGAGGGCCTCGGTGGGTGTGCTGACCGAGCAACATGGCCTCTACGAACGCATGAAGGGGATTGAGTACCTCGACTTTTTCGCCCGCATCTACCACCTTTCCACCGAAGATCGCCGCCGTCGCCCGCTGCAACTCATGGAGCACTTTGGATTGGGCGATGCCCTTGATAAGCGCTTGGGCGAGTATTCGAAGGGCATGAAGCAAAAGCTGGCCCTGGTACGGGCGATGTTGCACGATCCATTGGTGCTTCTGCTCGACGAACCGACCTCGGCGATGGACCCGCAAAGTGCGCGGCTGGTGCGCGAAGCGATCAAGGAACTGCGGCGCGAGGAGCGCACGATCGCCATTACCACGCACAATCTCACCGAAGCCCAGGCGCTCGCCGACCACATTGCCGTGATCCGCAAGGGGCGCATCATCGCTAACGGCACGTTCCGCGAGCTGTCGCAACGCTTTGTGGGCATGCCGCTGATGGAGTTGCGGTTGGCGCAGCATCTGAACGGCGCGCTCAGCGAATTGGATGGCATGGTCGATGTGGTTGAGCGGGGCGAGAACTGGCTGCGCTACAGGACGCCGGAACCGGCAGCCACCAACCCCCAGGTGCTCCGCCGCCTGACCGGTGCAGGGCTGGACGTCATCACCCTGAGCGAAGTGTCGCAAACGCTCGAAGACGTGTACTTGCAGATCGTGGAAGAAGACGAAGGGTTGGAACACGATGTCGAGCATCACGGATCGGATTAAGGAACGCCCGTCCGTCTGGATTGAACCGGATGAGCGGCTAAGCAGGCGTAACGTGCGCCGCACCCTGCAAAACGCGTTCATCGTGACGCGCCGCGAGGTGCGCGACAGCCTGCGCGACTGGCGCATCATGGCCCCGATCTTCATGCTGACGTTGATCTTCCCGCTCCTGGCCAATGTCATGACGCGCATCTTCACCAATTTCTTTGAGAACAACGGCGCAGAAGACTTGTTGCCGGCCTTGCTGCCGCTCATGCCTATGGTTGTGGGGTTCTTCCCCGTCTCGATCTCGCTGGTGATTGCGCTGGAAACGTTCGCCGGCGAAAAGGAGCGGCGCAGCCTGGAACCGTTGCTGTCCACCCCCTTGACCAATACCGAACTCTACCTCGGTAAGTCGTTCGCGGCGATGCTGCCGCCCTTGCTGGCAAGTTACAGCGGCATGGCGATCTACATGGCCGGGCTGATTCTCGGCGAGCAACAATGGCGACCTGAACCGTTGCTGGTGGTGCAGATCGTGTTACTGACGACGGTTCAGGCGTTGGTGATGGTCACCGGGGCGGTTGTCGTGTCCAGCCAGACGACCTCCACCCGCGCGGCGAACCTGCTGGCGAGCTTCATCATCATCCCCATGTCGATGCTGGTGATGCTTGAGGGCACGATCATGGTGCAGCCGCACAAGCGTTACCTGTTGTGGTATATCACGCTGGGGGCGCTGGTCACGGTGGTGATCCTGGTGCGCATGGGCGCGCGCATCTTCAACCGCGAGGAATTGCTGGGGCGCGCGCTCGACCAGCTTAATTTACGCTGGATTGGGCGCACCCTCTGGCGTTATTTTCGCGGGCCACAGCCGGAAGCGTTCAACCTGTGGCGCTGGTACCGGCTGAGTGTCTTCCCTTCTGTGCGCCAGCTACGGGGCAGCGCGCTTGTGGTGTTGATCTGCATTGTTGCGGCTTTTGCCGGGGGCTGGATCGCGGCGCAAAGTTGGACGATCCCGCTGGATCAATTCGACGCCAATGACGAAACGCTGCTGGATAACCTGCGGTCGTGGTTCGAGTTGGGCCAGGATAACCCCCAACTCGTGGTCATGGCGGTCGTGCAAAACGGGCGCGTGTTGGTCGCGGCGACGCTGCTCGCGATTTTCACCTTCGGTGTGGTGGCGTTGATCCTGGTTGCTGTCCCGTTTGGGCTTTTAGGGTTTATTCTGGCGCAGGTCACGATGGCCGGTCTGGCCCCTTTGCCGTTCATGGTGGCCGTGATCCCGCATGGCGTAGTCGAGATTCCGGCGATTGTGCTGGCCGGTGCGGCGGCGGTGCGGCTTGGCAGCATCGTCACGCACCCGCCCGACGGCATGACCGTCGGTGAGGCGTGGTTGATGGCCGCCGCGGATGCCGCCAAGATTGGCGTGGGGCTGGTCTTGCCGCTGTTGCTCATAGCCGCCGTACTGGAAGTGGCGTTGACTCCTCGCGTGGTTGAACTTGTGCTCTCGCTGTAGGTCGTGCTGTAGATGCAGTTTAAGGCACGCGCTGGCTACGTTCGAATAAAGAAAGCCTGCCCCTGAACGGCAGGCTGTTTTTTGCATTTTGAGAGGGTTATGGATTCCGCTCAGGAATTTACTTCTGGTTTGTTCGCCTTGACCGGCCTGACCGTCGCGTGCAGGAAGGCGAAGTCGTCGCGCGGCGGCATGATTTCGTGGACTTCGACGATCTCGAAGGTATGTTTGCCGATGGTGACACGCCCGCCGACCTGGGGGCGGTGGTATTCGTTCACGATTGCGCCTGGGTGCTCACCGCCGATCACGACATAGCTGACCTTGTAGACAATCATCGCTAGCTCCTTCCGCGCGGCGGAACTACAGGCTGCCTGCGCCCAGGTCCAGGTTGCGATGGCGCAACTTGAACGATAGATCAACGGCCATGTTGCGCATGATGACGTAGCCGATCGCGGTGTTTTCTTCGCATAGCGCGGTGAAGGCGTCTCCCTGAATCGAATGAAGCACCGTGTTGTTCTGGCTGCAACGGACGGTGGCCGACCGCTTGCCCCGATCGATTAGGGCCATTTCGCCAAAAATCTGTCCGCGCCCCAGGTAGATTTCGGAGCGTTCCGGCCCGTCGGGGAACGAGCGAATGCGGATTTCGACCTGCCCTTCGCTGACAAAATAGAGCTTGTCGCCATCGGCCCCCTGTTCAAAGATGATATCCCCATCGTGAAAGACCTCCTCCTTGCTGATGTCAATCAATCGCTGGAGTTGATCATCGGACAGGCCGCTGAAGAGGCCGACGGATTTCATCAGATGAAGTATGGACATCAGTCTGTTTCCCTCTGCGTGTGCCAGTTCCGGCTGGGTCGTCCCACCGGAGCGAACCCGTGGGTAAAGGGCAAAATCAGCATACTATAAGAGGTTTGGCGGGGCAAGACACCCGGCCCCGTGATGACCGGCGGCCCAAGGGAGAACACCGGGGAGCAGCATTCTACTGTTCCTCTTATTGAGCCTGATGCATGGGTGTGGTATCATCACCATAACTTGGAGCACAATCCGCGCGGCAACGCCCGCTCGTGATCGAAAGTGTGTGGGGTATCCGTTAGCCATGTCTGACGAGACAATTCTTTATAACAGCCCTGGCAGAACGCCGGTTGACGTCAGCTACCAGGCGGCAGCGGGTAGTATTGTCCGGCGGTGGGTTGTAGTCCGTCACGCCTCTGTATGGCATCCGCCAACAGATGTCTACGAACAGGACGACCGGTTGATGGTCATTGTTGAGATCGCGGGCATGCGCCATAACGATTTCAGCGTCACGTTGCAGGGACAACGGCTAATCATCAGCGGTGTGCGGCAACGCGCGACGCGGAAGGATTGTGCTTATCACCAACTGGAAATCCCCTATGGGGAATTCCGCACTGAGGTGAGCTTGCCCTGGCCCGTTGCGCGTGATGAGGTAACGGCCAGTTACCGTGATGGTTTCCTGCGCGTGGAGTTGCCGCATGCTCCGGCGCAGCAGATTCGGATTGTAACGATCGATCAGGACGAGCATACCGCGCCAGATGCAGAAGCGACTTCTGAAGAATAGAGCCTATGACGAATCCAGACGAAAAAGTGGGCAACACTTCGTCCCCGAACGAGCCTGAAGACGAACAGACGATTGACACCGCCGTTTCCGGCGAAGACGAGGAACCGCGCACATTAGATGTGACCGATTCGGGAGCAGAGGATCAGCAGACCGGCGAAGAAAAACCAGAAAAACCTCCTGAGTCTGAGTTCGAATCCCCCGAAGAATTGCCGATCTTGCCCCTTCGCGGGCTGGTCGTTTACCCGCATACCACGATCCCGCTCACAGTAGGCCAGCCGCGCTCGATCAAGCTGGTTGACGAAGCGGTGGCCGGCGACCGCCTGATTGGGCTGGTCGCATCCCACAACCCGGAACTCGAAACCCCCGGCCCCGACGAGATTTACGGGTACGGCACGATTGCGCAGATACACCGCCTGTTCCGCGCACCGGATGGCACGATCCGGTTGTTGGTGCAGGGGATGGCCCGGATGCGCGTCGAGGACTATACGGCGTCCGAGCCGTATCTCAAGGCGCGTGTGGTGCCTGCGCCCGAAACCGTCGAAGAGGGGATCGAGGTCGAGGCGTTGATGCGCAACATCGTCGAACAGTTCAGCCGCATGGCCGACCTCGTGCCGAGCATTCCCAGCGAGCTGATCAACGCGGCGCTCAATGTGGATGACCCGCTCCACCTCGTCTACGCGCTGGCGACGTATATCCGGCTAGACCTGGAAGACCAGCAAAAGCTGCTCGAACTGGACTCTGTGCTGGAGAAATTGCGCACCCTGATAACGCTCCTGAACAAGGAGCTTGAGGTGCTTGAACTGGGGCATCGCATCCAGACCGAGGCCCAGTCTGAGATCGAGAAGACGCAGCGCGAATACTTCTTGCGCGAGCAGTTGAAGGCCATCCAGCGCGAGCTAGGCGAGGGTGACGAGCAGACGGTCGAGATCGAGGAATTCCGGCAGAAGATCGAAGCAGCGCACATGCCGGAAGAGGCCGAGCGGGAAGCCCGCCGCGAACTCGATCGCATGGCGAAGCTGCCGACGATTGCCGCCGAATACGGTGTGATCCGCACGTATTTGGACTGGATGGTAAGCCTGCCGTGGGACGTCATGACCGAGGACAACCTCGACATTGCTCACGCACGCGCCGTGCTCGATGAAGATCATTACGGCCTCGACGACATCAAAGAGCGCATTCTCGAATATCTGGCCGTGCGCAAGCTGCGCCAGGAGCGTGCCGAAGAACTCGCCCAGCGAACGCAGACCGACTACGTGCGCCGCGAGCGCGAAGGGGCCATCCTGTGTTTTGTCGGCCCGCCCGGTGTGGGTAAAACGTCGCTCGGCGCTTCAATTGCGCGGGCGATGGAGCGCAAGTTCACGCGCATGTCGCTGGGCGGGGTGCGTGATGAAGCCGAAATCCGGGGATTCCGCCGCACCTACATCGGCGCGATGCCGGGGCGACTGATCCAGACGCTGCGCCGGGTGGAGAGCCGCAACCCAGTGATCATGCTGGATGAGATCGACAAGCTGGGCCGCGACTTCCGGGGCGACCCGGCATCCGCCCTGCTAGAGGTGCTGGACCCGGAGCAAAACTTCGAGTTCCGCGATCACTACCTGGACGTGCCGTTCGACTTGTCGCAGGTGTTGTTCATTACAACGGCCAACACTCTCGACACGATCCCGATGCCCCTGCTCGACCGCATGGAGATCATCCAACTCAGCGGCTATACCGAGCAGGAAAAAGTCCAGATCGCCCAACGCTACCTGATTCCGCGCCAGATTCGTGAAAACGGCCTGCGCCCTGAAGAACTGTCGTTCACGGATGATGCCCTGCTGGAAATCATCCGCAACTATACTCGCGAAGCGGGCGTGCGTAACCTGGAGCGCGAGATCGGGCGCGTGGCCCGCAAGATCGTCACCCGGATCGCTGAAGGCAAGACCGGAGAGATAGTGATCGACCGGCCAGACATCCGCGAATTGCTCGAACACCCGCGCTTTGGCTACCAGACCGAGATCGAGGAGCGCATCAAGGATATGCCGGGCGTGGCCATCGGCCTGTCGGTCACGCTTTACGGCGGGGAGATACTGTTTGTCGAGGCGGCGCATATGCCTGGCAGCAAGGGCTTCCAGTATACCGGGCAGTTGGGCGAAGTCATGCAGGAAAGCGCGCGCGCGGCCTTCAGCTACATCCGGTCCAAGGCATCCGAATTCGGAATCCGCCCGGATTATTTCGACCAGCATGACATTCACCTGCACGTGCCGGCGGGTGCTGTGCCCAAGGATGGGCCTTCGGCGGGCGTGACGATGGCGACGGTGCTCATGTCGTTGATCACGGGGCGGCCTGTACGCAGCAATGTTGCGATGACCGGTGAGATCACGCTGCGGGGCCAGGTATTGCCGGTCGGCGGTGTCAAGGCGAAGGTGCTGGCGGCGCATCGTGCGGGGCTGGATACCGTGATCTTGCCACGCCGCAACGAGCCGGACGTTGACGACGTGCCGCAAGAAGTGCGCGACTCGATGACTTTCATTTTCGTAGATGACGTGACCGCCGTACTCGAAGCTGCGTTGACCCCTCTGAAACAGAAAGGCGATTCAGGTGACTCGTCTGGCGTGCCGGTGCAGCACGAGACGACCTCCGACGGAAAGAAAGCGTCCCGGCGAAAGAAAAAGGGGAAAGCCCCAGCGGAGAAAGTATAGCGGGCCAGGGTGGCGCACCGGTTGGCGGCTCACGGTGCGCTTGTGTGGGATCAACAGGGAGGCTGTGTTGCCCAAAATAATGATCGTTGACGATGACAGGACGACTGTCAAATTGCTGCAAACCTTGCTGGAGATGGACGGGTTCGAGGTGGTCGTGGCCGGGCGCGGCGAAGCTGCGCTGGAAGCTGTGCATGCGGACACGCCAGATTTGATGTTGGTCGATTACCATTTGACAGACATGCACGGGATTGAAGTCGTGAGCCGGTTGCGTGCCAACAACCAGTTCGCCCGACTTCCTATTGTGATGACCTCCGGACTTGACATGCAAGATGAAGCTCTGGCAGCCGGCGCGAATGCATTCTTAATCAAACCATTTGAGCCCAGCCGGCTAGCAGCTTTGTTTCACGATCTGCTTGGATAACCTGCCTTCTCAACGTCGGTACGAACCAAGTACGGCATAGCCATTATAACGTTAGAGAGGGATCTCTGTGAGTTCAAAATCACGACGCTCGAAGATGCATTGGTTCCGCATGGACCTGCATCTTCATACACCTGGCTCGATGGATTACCAGGAGCCAGATGTCAGTTTTGTAGACATTCTACGCCACGCTGAAATGCGGGGCCTGGACATCATCGCCTTCACCGATCACAACACCGTGGCCGGTTACCGGAAGATGATGGAAGAAATCGCCCAGCTTGAATACCTGGAGCGCCTGCAGCGCATTGACCCTGATGAGAAGCGCAAACTGGCCGAGTACCGTCGCCTACTCGACAAAATCCTGGTGCTGCCGGGGTTTGAGTTCACGGCGACGTTTGGTTTTCATATCCTGGGCATATTCTCGCCGGACACCCCAATCCGGCAATTGGAGCACACACTGCTCAGCCTGAACATTCCCTCGACGGCGCTGGATGAAGGGTCGTCCAACGTGGGGGCGTCAGCCGACGTGCTGACCGCCTACCGCATGATCAACCAGGCGGGGGGAATCGTCATCGCGGCGCATGCCAACTCCAGTCATGGCGTGGCGATGCGCGGCTTTGACTTTGGCGGGCAGACCAAGATCGCCTATACCCAAGACCCGAACCTGCACGCCCTGGAAGTAACCGATCTGGATCGCAAGGGACGGCGCAGCACCGCTCGCTTTTTCGACGGTTCCAAGCCCGAATATCCCCGCCGGATGCGGTGTATTCAGGGATCAGACGCGCACCGCCTGATGGCCGATCCACGCAATACCAAGTACCTGGGAGTCGGTGACCGTGTGACCGAGGTGCTGCTGCCAGAGCGGACATTCGAGGCGTTGCTGGCGGTGTTCCAGAGCAATGACTTTGCCCGCACGCGCCCCTATCGCGCCAGCCACGACCCGTATGATCACGTTCAGGCCGCGCGGGAAGAAGGGCCGAATATCGTCCAGGCATTCCACGAAGGCATGACGCGGCGCGGTGGCCGCCTCCATGCCGTGATTGCCGATGTGTGTGCGCTGGCGAACACCAACGGCGGCACAATTTACGTTGGCGCAAGCGCCAAACCGAAAGAAAAGCCCACTGGCGTGCAGAATGTCAGCGACGCCATCGCCACACTGCGCACCGAGATCGAGCACAAGATCACCCCGCCCCTAGAGGTTGAAATCGACGCACTGGAAACACACGGCAAGCCGGTGATTCGCATTCAAGTGCCGCGCGGCGATGACCCGCCCTACGCCATTGACGACTATAAAATCTATGTCCGCGATGAGGCGGAAACGAACCTGGCCGTGCGTGATGAGATCGTGCAACTTGTCGCGCAGCACCTGAAAAAGCACCCCCCGGCTCCCCCGGTGGAACCGGCGAGCGCACCGACGACCGAGGAGGTATCGCTGCCCCCCAGCCCTGCTCCCAAAACGAAGGACGTGGTCGAACCGCCGCGCACCGGCGTGGAAATCATCGGGTCTGAAATGCGCAAAGGGCTCATGTACCACATGATGCGCGACCTGCGTAACGGGAACGTGGTCAAGAATGTGACGCGCAAATCGGCGCGGCGGCTGTGGCATTACGCGATCCTTGAAAAAGAGTCGAATCCCGTACAGCCGGAAAAAGTCGAATGGCACGGCGACATTGGCCTGTGGAAACGCTACAAGCGCGGCGGGGCGGTTCGTTACGACCTGGTGCAGCGCGTGAACGGCGAATTGCGCGTGTACTACGGCGTGACCTACGACGGGATGCACGGTCCCTGGCAAACCTTCGCTGGCGAAGACGAATAACCGTCCGGTTTTGAAATTCAGCCGGGCAGCGTGTATGCTCTGTCCGGCTTTTTCGTACCCCTATACGCACCGGTAACGGTTTGCTTTTCCGCCATTTAGCTCGAGGGTAATTCCCCCATGAACGGCGCATTATCGCCTCCCCGGCGTGGTGAACTGCTCCTGCTGGCGATCATTCTGTTGCTGGCGGGGGCATTGCGGCTGGGCGCGCCGGGCATCACCGAATTCAAGCGTGATGAGGCGAATCTATCGCGGCTGGCGCTCGATCTGGCGCGCGGGCGCGACCTGCCGTTGCTGGGGATCACCTCGTCGGTGAATGTGCCGAATCCCCCGATCAGCGCGTATCTCTTGGCGCTGCCGTACCTGGTCGATGATAGCCCACTTGCCGCGACTCTTTTCGTCGGTGCGCTCAACGTGATCGCGGTGGGGCTGGCGTGGTGGCTGGCACGCCGTTATTACGGGCCGTTCGCCGCATTTGTGGCGGCGTTGCTCTATGCGGCGAGTCCCTGGGCGGTGATCTATTCCCGCAAAATCTGGGCGCAAGACCTCTTGCCGCCGTTTGTCCTCGCGACGGTGATCACCGGCTTGCTGGGGTATGCCGAAGGCCGCCGGTGGGCGCGCCTGGTTACGTGGCCCCTGCTTGCGATCACGGTGCAGATACACTACGGCGCGTTTGTGTTGGTTCCGCTGAGCCTGGTGATCATCGGGCTGTGGTGGCGGCGCGTCGTGTGGCGCGATCTGTGGATCGGACTGGCGCTGGCGGCATTGACCGCTGTCCCGGCGCTGGCGGGCGCGTATCGAGACGGCTGGTTGTCGCCATCGGCCATCCAGGAGCGCGTGCAAACGAGCGAGGAACACCTTCGCGTGATCAGTTCTACCGCGCTCGATGACGCCTGGTTTATGGTTGCCGGAACGAATATCCATTCGTTGGCTGGGCCCCAGGCCTTCCGTGACTATCTGGACAGTGTGCCGGACGCGTGGAACTTGTTCAAGCTCGTGCCGCTTGGGGCGGCGGCATCGGTGGCGGGCCTGTTATGGCATGCGGCGCGGCGGCGCACCTGGGCGTCGGTTGATGTTGTCCTGGCGGTATGGATCGTGCTGCCGGTGGTGGCTTTCACGTGGGAGTGGACGAAGGTCGTGCCCCACTACATGATCCCCCTGCTCCCCGCGGCCTATAGTGCCTGCGGAGCGGGGGCGGCTGTTCTGGGGCGATTGGCCCACCGTGAGAAAATCCACCGGGCTGTGCAGATCGCGATCGGTGGGCTGGTGGTGGTGATCGCCGGGTTCCAGGTGTTCAATGTCGTGGCGCTGCTTCACTTTGTGGATGAAAACGCCACGCCGGGCGGCTTCGGCACGCCGCTGCACTATTTGCTCGATGTGCGCGACGCCGTGTTGAGTCGTGCGCCGGACGATGTCATCGTTGTGGGAACCGAGGAACTCGCTCCCTATGAACAGGACCCGGCAGTATGGGGCGTGCTGCTCGACCCCGTTCCCCATGTGCGTTTTGTGAATGGGACGCACACCGCCGTGCTTCCGGCTGGCGATGCGCTGGAGTTGGTGATCTGGACGCCCGGCTTGCGGACGTGCCCCGATGACGCGTGCTGGCGGGAGGGCAGTAGTCAAGTGTTCGAGCAGCGCCCCGGCGAAGCGCCGCTTATTCTGCGACCCGCCCGGCACTCGATGCCCCTTGCAGCGGTCACTGCGCTACCATCGCCCGTGCGTTTTGCTAACGGCGCACTTTTGACAGGCTATGCCATCAAAGCTGGCGGGGTGGCTCTGGTCTGGCAGTTGCCGGGGCCTGTGGCGGCTGACTATCAGGCGTTCATTCACGCGCTCGATGCAGAGGGCAAACGCCTGACCCAGCAAGATCGCTTTTCCTGGCCGGGGCGGTACTGGCGTGCTGGCGATACGCTGGTGCTGTGGTTTGATCTGTTGTTGCCGCTGGATACGACGGTGTTATACACCGGTTTGTACACCACCGACGGGATAACTTATGAGAACGTTGAGGTGGTGGACGATACCGGGGCCGTCCTGGCCTATGGGGCGACGATCGCGCTGGCCGATTAGCTCGTTTCGATCAGCAGGCGGCCCATGTTGTGCCACAGCCGCAAAAAGTCATCGCGGGGGCGGCTGGTGGGCGCTACGGAGCGCGACGAGTCGACAAACCAGTACGTGTCGGTCGCCGGTTCCCAACCGGACAGAATGGCGACATGCGACCAGCCCGTCCAGCGCCAGCCACGCCGCCGAAACGGTTCCCCGTATATCGGCAGCGCGATCCGGTCTTCTTCGAGCGCGCGGTGCAAATCCGCTTCGCTGGCCCACCATTGCCACCGTGCTTCGATGCCGTGCGATTTGAGCATATCGACGATGCCCCAGGGGAACGTGGCCCAACTGGGAACCCGTCGCACGACCAGCGGCGGGAATCCAGCCCCGACGCGCGGGTGGTTCATCTGGCGGGCGACCTCATCGGCGGCGAGTAATGCCTGGCCATGCCAGAAGTTGATCGCCATCGCGACCACATGCGGCCCGCAATCGTTCGAGTTGCCTTGATGGACGTGAAAAGCGCTGAGGTCGCGGTCGTGCCGGGGGGCTATATGCAGGCTGCCGTCATCGTGTCGCATTGCTTTCTCTCCTGGTCAAACGCTAGCCCGTGCGCGCGCTCCATGTGCCCGGCGCTCCGGTAATCATGATGTAGGTCTGTCCCGCCTGGGGCACGCGGATGATCTCCCCGCGCTCAAAGCGCAAGATTTCCGCCGTGCCGCCAGCTTCTGTGGTGAGTGCCCATCCGAGCGTGTCGCGGGCGGCCTGGTTTTCACGCCACACCTTGCCGAAGCCGCGCACCGGTTCCAACAGGCCCGGCGGCGGGACCGCGCCCCCGCTTTCCGGATCGATCCCTTCCGCGAAGGTGTCGTTAAAGCGCTGGTAAGTGCCGTTGCTGAACAAGGCATAGATGACGGGCTGGGGATGTGTGCCCAGGGATGATATCCAAATCATGACCCCATTTTGGAACGGCTGGTAGGCGCTGCTGGCGGTGGTGGCCGCTGCCGCCAGCGGACAACCGATAGCCCCGGCAATCGATGGATCGCTCTGCACCAGTACCCCGATTGCGCCGCCGGGTATGGTGGGGCAGTTCCCGCTGCCGGAGGCCACATTGTTAACGCTTTCCACGCCGCCGACCGGTGCGTAGGCAAAGGCCCCCGGTGTGACCGGCGTATCGGTCGCGGTGGGGGTGAAGGTAGGGGTATTGGTGATGGGCGGGAGCGGGCTGGGCGTGGCCGTGCGTGCGGGGCCTCTTGTGGGGAGCAGGGCTGCGCTGGTTGCCGCCACGACTGCGGTGGCTCGTGGCGTTTCAGTTGCGACGATCGGGATCACCGGCACTTCGGGTGTGGCCGTGATGTAGATCGGGGTGACTGTTGGCGGCGCATCTTGCAGCAGCCCGCAGCCTGAAAAGCCCAGGCCCAGCACCCCGATAGCCATCCAAAGCGCGAACCGGCGATTCATGCTTTCCCCGCTCTCCCCTTACCTGTGCGGCCATCATCGCGCGCTGTGGCGCATGGCGCTATGTGATCCGAGCGTGTGTCTGGCCGTCTTCGTCTGTCCAGGCGACCGCCATGTGTGGCGTATTGTAGGCGAAGGCAACCTGTCCCCGGTAGTCTACCAGAATGATCCCGCCATAGCCATTGACCCGTTCAAACATGGTCTGGATGGCGAAGTCGGCGGCTTCTTGCGCGCTCATGCCACGGGCGATGGCATCGGTTGACGACTTGGAGAGCACGACGCGCATGATACTTTCGCCGTGTCCGGTGGCCGACGCCGCCCCGGTGTGGTTGTCGGCATAGGCCCCTGAGCCGACCAGCGGTGAATCGCCGACGCGCCCCGGTAGCTTGTAGGCCGCGCCGCCGGTCGATGTGGCCGCCGCGACGTTGCCCTCAGCGTCAATCGCGACCGCGCCGACCGTCCCTTGAGGGTCTGGCGCGAACTCATGGGCCAGGTGGTAATTGGGCGTATTCTGCAGGCGGTGAAAGCGTTCGATTTCACGCTGGACGGTGAGTTCCGCTTCGGCACACAGGCGCATTCCCTTTGTTTCGGCGAAGCGGCGTGCGCCTTCTCCCACGAGCAGGTTGTGATCGGTGTCTTGAGCGATCAAACGCGCCAGCCGGATGGGGTTGGTGATGCCGCGCACGGCGGCGACTGCGCCCAGAGTGAGCGTTTTGCCGTCCATGATGATCGCGTCCATTTCGATGCCGCCGGAGCGGTTGAGGACGCTGCCGACGCCCGCATCGAATGTGGGATCGTCTTCCATCTCGGCGACGGCATTCTCGACGGCATCCAGGGCCGATCCCCCCTGGGCCAGGATCGCCCACCCGACCTCGGCGGCGCGGCGCGTGCCCTCAATGTGGGCGGCGTGCGTTTCTTCGGCGATCTTCCAGGCTCCACCGTGTACGATAATTCTTGGAATCAAGCCAGCAACCTTTCTCGACAAATTTTATAAGAATGATGCCATGGGCAGCCGTATCTCGAAGCAAGACCCGTGGTGCAGTTCGCTGGTCACCTCGATGGTGCCCCCATGTTGTTCGACCAGGCGTTTAACAATCGCCAACCCCAGGCCCGTCCCTTCGACTGTTCGGTGTGTTTCTGCTTTGACGCGATAGAAGGTGTCAAAGATGTATGGCAGGTCGTCCGCTGGAATGCCCAGGCCGGTGTCAGTGACAGTAATCACGGCGTGATCCGTGTCGCGGGCTGCCGCGACGGTCACCGATCCACCGTCTGGCGTGTATTTTATCGCGTTTGACACCAGGTTGGCGATCACCCGTTCCATGCGGGTGGCGTCGATGGGCACAAACAGCTCCTCTGCCGGTGGTTCAAAGGTGAGGGTGATCGATTTTTGGTCGGCAGCTACCGCGAAGGATTGCAAGCACGCCGAAAGAAACTCCGTCAAGGCAACGGCCGCGATAGCCAGGCCCACACCGGTATCTATCTGCGCGAGGTCGAGTATATCCGTGACGAGCTGGCGCATCTTGGCGGCGGAGCGCGTGATGCCTTCCAGGGCCATGTCGAGCAACTCTTGCTGGTCGGCGGGGACAGTCAGCGTTTCGAGCAATTCGGCGTAGCCCCAAATGACTCCCAGCGGGTTTTTTATATCGTGTACGGCCATGTTGATGAACTGCGTTTTCATGGCGTTCAATGCTTCGAACTGCCGGCGGTCCTGTTCGCGCAGCGCTTCGATTTGTTTGCGCTGGTTGACAAGTGTAAGCTGGCTGGAAACCCGCGCCGTGACTTCGTTCACCTTGAACGGCTTGGTGATGTAGTCCACGCCCCCCAACTGCAAAGCCTTGACAATGCCTTCGGTGTCTGTCAGGGCGCTAATGAACATGATGGGGATGTGATTGAAGCGCTCATCGGCCTTGAGGCGCTCACAGACCTCATACCCGTCCATCTCCGGCATTTGAATATCCAGCAGGATCAGGTCTGGCGGATCCGCTTCGACACGTGCCAGCGCCTCGAGGCCGTCGGCTGCCGTCTGGACGCGGTAGCCTTCCGCGTTCAGGATGCGTGACAGGAGCCTGACATTGACTGGCATGTCGTCAACGACCAGGATGGTGTTGGCGGGTTGAAGCATTGGGGTGAGCATTACAGGCGACTCCTTCCGATGGATCGACGCTTGCGAATCTCCCCGATGTGCCCGGTCGAAGACCTCGATGGCACATATCTTGTAGGTGTCGGGCAGGGCGCAATGAAACCGGCCACCTCCTGCGGACTGAGCTTATCAATATCCACGCCGCTGAGCAAGCGGTAACTGAGCGCGACCGGCTTGCTTGTCGGCGGGTGGAGAGAAAAGTCGCTGAGGCGGTCGTCGTGCGGTCTTGCGGGGCAAACGAAGCGCGCCACTGCCAGCGCGCTTCGCAACCGGCACCATTAGGCCTTCTTGCCGAACTTGGCCAGCAGCATTTCGTAGATCGTCGGCTGGCCGATTTCCTGTAGCTCGTAGCGCACGCGCTGCGATGGCTTGTCGATCGTGATCACGCGGGAGAGGTCAATCGGCGTGGCGACGATCACCAGGTCGCAGGGCGTGTTGCGGATCGTCTCTTCCAGGTCGGCCTTTTGCGCTTCACCGTAGCCCATCGCCGGTAGCAACGTGCCACTGCCGGGGTACTTCTTGAAGGTGTCGGCGATGCTGCGCACGGCGTACGGACGCGGATCGACCAGTTCGGCTGCGCCGAAGCGCTGCGCCGCGACCACGCCTGCCCCGTAAGCCATTTCGCCATGGGTGAGGGTCGGGCCATCCTCAACCACCAGGACTTTCTTGCCGCGAATGGCATCGGGATCGTCCACGAAGATGGGCGAAGCAGCATCGATGACCAGGGCGGCGGGGTTTAACGCGCGAATGCTCTCGCGAACCTGCCGCACGCCTTCGGCATCGGCGGTGTCGATCTTGTTGATCACAACTACGTCGGCCATGCGCAGGTTGGCTTCTCCGGGATGGTAGGTCTGTTCATGGCCGGGGCGGTGCGGGTCCACGAGGACAAAGTACAGGTCCGGCGCATAGAAGGGCAGGTCGTTGTTGCCGCCGTCCCACAGCACGATATCGGCTTCTTTTTCAGCCTCGCGCAAGATGCGCTCGTAATCTACACCGGCGAAAACGATGTTCCCGTTGTCGATGTGCGGTTCGTATTCCTCGCGTTCTTCGATGGTGACATCGTGCCGGTCAAGGTCTTCGTAGGTGGCAAAGCGTTGCACTGCTTGCTTGACCAGGTCACCGTAGGGCATGGGATGGCGCACCACGGCCACTGTGTACCCCAACGCGCGCAGCGCCAGGGTGATGGCGCGGGTGGTCTGGCTCTTGCCACAACCGGTACGCACCGCGCCCACAGCGACGATTGGCTTGGTGCTCTTGAGCATGCTGTGCTTGGGGCCGATCAAACGGTAATCCGCGCCGGCGGCAAGCACCTGGCTGGCCTTGTGCATCACGTACTCGTGTGATACGTCGGAATAGGCGAACACGACTTCGTCAATGGCATGCTCGCGGATCAGCGTTTCCAGGTCTGCTTCGTCGTAGATGGGGATGCCGTCAGGGTACAGCGATCCGGCCAACTCTGGCGGGTAGGTGCGTCCCTCGATGTCGGGAATCTGTGTCGCGGTAAAGGCGACGACTTCATAAGCGTCATTGTCACGGTAGAACACGTTGAAGTTGTGGAAGTCGCGCCCGGCGGCGCCCATGATCAAGACACGCGTCTTAGACATGCGAAAACTCCTGTAAGTTATCTTAAAACCGCACCGGCGGACATTCGCCCTACGGAACGTCTATTTACGCGCGGTACGGGGATAAGCAATGATAGCCAGCCCGATGCTCAACACATAGAGCACCAGCAACGGCGCGATGACCAAGATCATGTTGAAGGGATCGACGGTGGGCGTGATCAGCGCGGCTACCACAGTGATCAGCACGACGGCCAGCCGCCAGTTGCGGATCAACGGGCCTGGACCCAAAATACCCAGCCGGGCCAGCACAAAGACGACAACCGGTAGCTCGAATGCCACCCCGATCCAGAACAGCAGCGATGTCAGGAAGGCGATGTAACGCTCAGCCGTCCACTCGGCTTTGAAGACATCGCTTTCGAAGTCCTGCAAGAAACCTAAGGCTGCCGGAACCATGATGAACCACGCGAAGGCGACCCCTGTCAGAAACAGTCCGGTCGTCGCCGGTAAAGCCAGCAGAATCCACCGTTTTTCCCTGCGTTTGAGGCCCGGCGCAATGAACATGAAAAGCTGGTACGTAATGTACGGGATGGCGAAGATGGCCCCCGCCAGCAGCGCGACCCGGAAGTACATGACCACGCTCTCGGTCGGGCCGAGCACCTGGAGTTCGGTTCCGTAAGGCCGGATCAGGTAGGACAGCAACTCACCCGTAAAAACCGCCGCCAACAGAACTCCCACGGCCAGCGCGATCATCGAGCGAATCAGGCGGGAACGCAGCTCGTTCAGATGATCCAGCAGCGTGAGTGGTGTCTGGTCTTCGTCGCCTGCGATGGCCGTCCAGGCCGAATAGGGTTTGGGTTGTTCGCCGGTCGTTTTGGTGGAGAGCTGTTTGGACATAGGTGGTTGCGGTTGGGTGTGTCAGGTTACTTGTGTCTGGTTGATGGCCGCTTTTACGTCATCGGGGCGGGAGGCCAGCGTTCCCAGCACCCCGTTGATAAAGCGCGGCGTGCTTTCAGACCCGAACGTTTTCGCCAGTTCGATTGCTTCATTGATGGCAACCTTGATCGGGACCCCGTTATCGACGCCCATCTCATAGATGGCAATGCGCAAAATGTTGCGGTCGATGATGGCGATCTGATCCAACGGCCACTCAGGCGCATACCGGCGGATCAGCACGTCGAGCCGGGACTGAAACTCCAGCACGCCGTTCACCAGGTGAATAGCCAGTGCGGCTGCTTGTGGAGGAAGATCGATTTGCTCCAGGCGCTCCTGCAAAACCGTGCCCACCGGGTGATCGGTGCTGTCGATTTCGTATAATGTTTGAAGCGCCAGCACCCGTGCATCATGCCGATAATCGTTGGTGCTCATCTTGCCTCGGTTAGTCTTGGTCTGTCTCAGTCGGGGATGTGAAGACAACGTCCTCAATATGGACATTTACCGACTCGACTTTCATGCCCAGCAGATTTCGGATCGAACGTTCGACCGATTTCTGAATTTGCGTGCTCACGTCTCGCAAATTGGCGGTCGCTTCGGCCACGATGTAGAGGTGAGCCGAGACCGTATTCTCGGAGACTGCGATCTGGACGCCGTTGGCCGCTGGGACGCGACGCAATAGCCGGTCAACACCGCCCGGCGTGCTACCCATGCGCACCACTCCCGGCACTTCCAGCGTGGCCAGGCGCGCGATGGTCAGCAATACCCCTGGCGCGATTGTGACCGTGTCATTCGGGTGTCGAGGTGTCACCATAGCGGGAATCCCATGCCTTTCACTTGCGGCGGCCCCTTTT
This sequence comes from uncultured Anaerolineaceae bacterium, assembly GCA_964611395.1. GTDB lineage: Bacteria > Chloroflexota > Anaerolineae > Aggregatilineales > Aggregatilineaceae > CAZSXY01. The sequence continues at coordinate 20,131 of CAZSXY010000076.1, forward strand.
CGCCGTCGCTGTAAACCCGTTACCGGTCGCCCGGAGACAATGCAGCTTATTATAACCTCAGTTCGGGATAACAGTGAGAGCTTGAACCTGCTGAGGGGTCAAGTT
>CAZSXY010000077.1:0-5491 GCA_964611395.1 uncultured Anaerolineaceae bacterium
AAAACTTAATCGCGGTTGCCAACGTTTCGTTCCTTCAGCGCGCGCGCTGTCGCGATCTGCTGGCGCACATCCTCGTCGATTTCGGCTTTGTGTTCGTAGTAATAGGCCAGCGCGGCATGAACCTGGGCCAGGGTCAGCGCGTAGGATGCGGCAATCTCATCAGGTGACTGGTTGTGGAATACCGTGGCGATGGCCACATCCGACACCCGAATCCCTGTGCCAGCAATACAAGGACGCCCACCCCGCACCTGGGGATCGGATGCAATCAAGTTGATACTGAGCACGGTTGCCATTGTTCATATCCTCACAGTTTGTCACCAGAGATTATAGCGTACTGCGCCCAACCATAAACAGGGCGGCTCCTCGATGCGAGAAACCGCCTCATCACGGTACATGCAAGCAAACGACAGCTCACTTCCGCACCTCGGCGCCGCTGCAACTGCTCGGCCACCGCAACCGGCACATTCTCATCCAGGTAAAACTTAATCGCGGTTGCCAACGTTTCGTTCCTTCAGCGCGCGCGCTGTTGCGCGTCCAAACATTGAACGAGAAGCCCAGCAGTCGATCACTGACCCATTGTGTTAAACCAATGACAGGCGTGTCGCATGACACACTACGGTGCAGTGCTTTGTCTCTTTTGCCAGAATGCAATCCCCAATGCAACAAGCCCGATTACATTGATCGCAGCGAATATCAGTGTTGCGATCGTTCCCCAATCAAAGAGAAACTCATTTGTCAGTAGACCGAGAGTGCCGATAACCAATAAAACGAAAGCGATCTTTCCGATGTACTCGTCCATTGTGCAATCTCCACCCCTCTGTCGGCCCAACTATTTAGTACTACAGCCCTGGATAGCCTTCATCGTAAATTGGTTTCCCGCAGGATTAAGAGAGGTTGAGCCGCCTCACCCAGATGCCCTGCGGGAAAACCTAACGAAAATCACAGGTACGACTATCGTACTGAATACCCCAACTTTGCGAAAGCACTGCGTGTAAATTGATTCCCGTCTCCGGAAAGCGATGAAGTTTACACGCAGCCATCAAACACAATTGGTATTACTTCCGCACCTCGGCGGCAAGCTGGCGCTCGACGGCCTTGACGATCCGCGCGTGAACCTTCGCGACTTCTTTGTCCTTCAGCGTACGATCCGGCGCGCGGTAGGTCAGCGCATAGGCCAGCGACTTCTTGCCCGCCGGGATCGGGTCGCCGCGATACACATCGAACAGCCGCGCTTCCTCCAGCAGAGCGCCGCCCGCCCGCATGATCACGGCGTGCACCTCGGCGGCGGGCACAGTTTCGTCCACGACCAGCGCGATATCCTGGTATACGGCGGGCTGTGCTGGCACCGGCGCGATCTCGCGCACCAGTTCAACGTCGGCCAGCAGCGCGTCCAGGTCAAGCTCGGCAGCCAGCACCGGGCGATCCAGGTCCATGCCCAACTCAAACGCCTGGCGCACCAACGGGTGTACCTCGCCCAGCACGCCAACCTCGCGCCCGCCGATGCTCAGCATGGCGACGCGCCCCGGATGGAACGTATTGTGCTCGACCGGCGCAAAGGTCACCTCGCCCGCGATGCGCAAATCGCGCAGCACGGTTTCGATCACGCCCTTCAGGTCGAAAAAGTCCATCACGCCAGCAGCGCCGTCCCCCTGCCACTGCGGTACGTCGCGCGGCCCGGTCATCACGATCCCCAGCCGCGCCGGTTCGTCGGGCAACAGTTGCTCATCGCGGGGCAAATACACGTGCCCGATCTCGAACAAAAGCTGGCGATCGGTGTGGCGGGCATTCGCCGCCACAACATCAAGCATACTCGCCAGCAGCGTATGGCGCATGACCGTCTTGTCGGCAGAAATCGGGTTCGCCAGCGTCACATAGGGCACGTCCGGCCAGCCCGACTCGGCCCCGTCCGGCGTGAGTAGCGCCTCGCGCTCCGGCGTGGTCAGGCGATAGGTCACGATCTCGCGCAGCCCGGCCCTGACCAGCGCGTCACGCAGCGCCTCTTCCCGCTCCAGCGCCACGTTCGAGCGCTGTTTCGGCAGCGCATCGGCGATCACGGTGTTGGGGATGCGGTCGTAACCGTAGACGCGCGCGATCTCCTCGACCAGGTCGGCCTGCCCGGTGATGCCCGTGCTGATGTCCAGGCGGTGATCCGGCACGACCACGTGCAGCACATCCCCGTTTTCGGTCACCTCGAATTCGAGCGAGCGCAAGATGCGCACGATCTCATCCTGGGTAATGGCAAAACCCAGCAGCCGCCGGACTTCAGCAACCGGCAGATCAACCTCGACGACCTCGGCAGGCAGCGGATATTCGTCAATGATCCCTTGCGCGACAACGCCACCGGTGATCTGGCGCATCAACTCGATGCAGCGTCGCAAGCCGCGCTCAGCCATCGCCGGATGGACGCCCCGGCTGAAGCGCATCCCTGCCTCGCTGCTCATCTTCTGGCTTTGCATCGTGCGGCGAATGTTGATGAAGTTCCACGCCGCCGCTTCCAGCAGCACATTGGTCGTCGCCGGGCGGGTGTCGAACAAGGCTCGCTGTTCGGGTGACAGGTCTTCGGCGACCGACATGCTCGCCGGGTCCCAGATTTCGCTTTCCAGGCCGCCCATGATGCCGCCGATGCTCAGCGCCCCCGCCGTATCCGCCACCAGGATGTTGTAATCATCCAGTTCGTGGTCCACGCCGTCCAACGTGACCAGGTGCTCGCCGGGTTCCGGCAGGCGGGTGATGATCACCGGCGGGCTGCCCGCCGCACGCCGCTTGAGGATGTCCCAGTCGAAAGCGTGGAGCGGCTCGCCGAGTTCGAGCATCACGTAGTTGGTCGCGTCCACAATGTTGTTGATCGGGCGCATGCCGCACAGCTTGAGCCGCCGCTGCACCCACTGCGGCGATTCCTTGATTTCCACGTCGCGGATCAGCGCCAGCGTGAAGCGCGGGTTCAGTTCCGGCGCGCGGATGTCGAGCGACACCTCGCCCGCGAGGGGCGGCCCTTCGGCGACCACATCCAGCGGTGGAGTGCGCAACTCAGCGCCGGTCAGCGCGGCGACTTCGCGAGCCACGCCGACAATGCTATAGGCGCGGGCGATGTTGGGCAGCATGTCAATGTCCAGCACCGCGTCACCGAGCACCTCCTGAAACGGCGTGCCGGGCGGCAGATGGCCGAATTCGTCCCAGTCCAGCAGCAGGATGCCTTCGTGCTCGTCGGAGATGCCCAGTTCTTTTTCCGAGCAGACCATGCTCTTGTTGTAGATACCGCGCAGCTTGCGCCCCTTGAGGATCATACGCGCGCCGTCGTTCTTGTGCCCGTCGATCACTTCCGCCCCTTCGTGCGCAAACGGCGCAAGCAACGGTGGATCAAGCGGCCCCTGGCCCTTGTAAGGGAACAGGTTGGGTGCGCCGGTGACGCACTGTTCCAGCGCGTCGCCGCCGTAATCGACCATCGCCAGCACCAGCCGGTCGGCGTCCGGGTGGGGCTTCACCTCGCGGATCGCACCCAGGACGATCTTTTCACGATCCCACACCAGGTGATTCGACGGCGGGAGGTTGATACCCTCCGGCGGCTCGCCCTGCGGGATGCCGATATAGCGAATGCTGGAGACCTCCAGCCCGGCGAGCGTCAGGCGCTCGGCCAGCGCCTCAATGGAGAGCGTGATGTCTACGTATTCTTTGAGCCACGAAATTGGAACTTTCATGAAGCGTGTGTCTCCTGTCAGTCAGCCATCAGCCATCAGCCGGTCAGCCATCAGTCCAAAACTATCCATTTGCAGCGTGTGGGCCCCCATCAGTTCACCGCCGTTGCCAGGATCGGCCCGTCGGCGGTGACAATGACCGTGTGTTCGTACTGCGCCGACAGGCTGTGATCAACCGTGCGCAGCGTCCAGCCGTCTTTGCCGGTATAAATGCGCCCGCTCCCCATGCTGAAGAACGGCTCGATGGTAAAGACCATCCCTTCATGCATCACCGTCTTGTCCTTGCGGTGATAGAAATTGAACACGCTCGGCTTTTCGTGAATATGCCGCCCGACGCCGTGCCCCGGCAACTCGCGGATGATGGCATAGCGGCCCTTGCGTGCGATCCGCTCAACCGCCTTGCCGATCAGGTTGAGCGGTTGCCCGGCCCGCACCACCTTGATCGCGTCGTCCAGCGCCCGCTTGGTGAAGCGACACAGACGGTCGGCTTCGGGCGACACCGGCGGAACGATCAAACTCGCCGCTGTATCCGCCCAGTAGCCGTCGAGTTCCGCCGACACGTCGATATTCACCAGATCGCCCGGCTGTATTTCGCGCGGGCCGGGGATGCCGTGTGCCGCCTCATCGTTGATGCTGATGCACGTATGGCCGGGGAATTTGTAAGCGAGAATGGGGGCCGAACGCGCGCCGTGTTTCTTGAGAAACTCCGCGCCGATCGCGTCCAGGTCGGCGGTGGTGACACCCGGCCCGACCGCCTTGAGCATCACCTGCACCGCTTCGCCGCAAATGCGGCCAATGCGCAGGAGCATTTGCAGATCGTCGTCGTTTTCAATGGTCATGAGGTTTTTTCAGCTTTCAGCGATTGGCTATCAGCGATCAGCTTTCAGCGGTCAGCCGTCAGCGGTCAGCGACGGGCGGGGCCGCCACGCGCACCCTATGCCACGCCGTCTGCTGCGCGGAGCAGCGCCCGGCGAGCCACCACCCGCGCCATTTCGGTGCGGTAGGCGCGGCTGCCCCAGTGATCGTCCGGTGGATCGAGTTCGAGCTTATCCAATGCCGCGTCGATGTCGCCTGTTTCGTCGAAAACCTGCGCCACGTCCGGCTGCGCAACGGGTGTCGCCGCTGCGCCACACAACGCCAGCGACGTGTGAACCCCGTCACCGCGCGCTTCGGCTACCGCGACCGCGCCCACAATCGGCGCGTCAGCAGGCGTGCGCGAGACTTTTTCGTAAGCGAACGACGCCCGCTGCGGGCCGCGCGGCACCTCGACGTGCGCCACAAGCATGCGCCACACATCGTCGCTGGTCGCCAGCCATGCCGCCGCCGGATAGCGCATGTCCACATCAAGCCGCTTCAGCACGACGCCCAACGCCAGAAACAGCGTCCACGTGGACGATTGCGGATCGCGTTCCAGCAACAAGTCGCCGAGCGTGAACGTGTTGCGCAGCGTCTCCGGCATGTCTTCCTTGAGCATAGCGGCTACCGCCCCTAGCAGTGGGTGGCGATCCGCACGTTCCAGGCATGCCTTCCGCACGCGCTCAAGGGTGAGCATGGTGCCCAGGTGCAGCGCGTTCTCGCTGTCGCGCACATCACCCAACCCCAGCTTATCGAGATCGACCACCGCCTCAACATCCTTGCGCGGATGCCGCTGCAAGGCGGCCCCACCGTACAACGGAAACGTGTGCGGATCGCCCAACAGCGCGATGGCGGCATCCAGCGTCTCCGGTTGGTGAATAGTTTTCAGGTTCAGTAGCATACAAGAATCTCCTTGTAGCGGTTAGCTTTCAGCGATCAGCGAT
>CAZSXY010000077.1:5591-18564 GCA_964611395.1 uncultured Anaerolineaceae bacterium
GTTCAGTAGCATACAAGAATCTCCTTGTAGCGGTTAGCTTTCAGCGATCAGCGATTAGCAGTCAGCGGTCAGCGATCAGCTTTCAGCTTTCAGCGGTCAGCGATCAGCTAAAATTGCTCCAGGAAGCGCAAATCATTGCTCCAGAAGTAGCGAATGTCTTGAATCCCGTGTTTGAGCATGGTCATGCGCTCCGGCCCCATGCCGAACGCAAATCCGCTCCATTCGCGGGGGTCGTAGCCGCCATTTTGCAGCACGACCGGGTGAACCATGCCCGCGCCTGCGATCTCCAGCCAGCCGGTGTACTTGCATACGGAGCACCCGTGCCCTTCGCATAGAATACACTCGACATCGACCTCGATGCTCGGCTCGGTGAAGGGGAAATACGACCCGCGAAAACGCACGCGGCGATCCTCGCCGAACATGCGCTGTGCGAACTCGGCGATGGTTCCCTTGAGATCGGTCATACGGATGTTGCGCCCAATCGCCAGCCCCTCCACCTGGTTGAACTGAATCTCGCTGCGGGCAGAGATCTGCTCGTAGCGGTAGCACATGCCGGGCAGGATCACGCGGATCGGCTGTGTGCCGTTCTCGCCATAGTCACGCATGGCCCGAATCTGGCCGGGGCTGGTGTGCGTGCGCAGGATCACGCCGGGCGTCGTGGTGTGGAACGTGTCCCACATATCGCGGGCGGGGTGATGCGGCGGGATGTTCAGCAAGGTGAAATTCGTTTCGTCATCCTCCACGTCGCGGCTGCGGTAGACCTGAAAGCCCATCTCCGCCCAGATGGCATAGATTTCGCGGAGCGTCTGCGTGGCAGGGTGCAGGCCACCGGTCGGGATGCGACGACCGGGCAGCGTCACGTCAATCGCGCCCTCTTCGAGCGTTTGCGCCAGCTCATGCTGTTTGATCGCTTCGGCGCGTGCGCTGTAGGCCGCCGCCAGTTCGTTCTTGATCGCGTTCGCACGCTTGCCGAACCCGGCGCGTTGCTCCGGGGGCAGTTTACCGGTCGAACGCAGCATGAGGGTCACTTCCCCCTTCTTGCCCAGGTAGCGGCGCTGCCACTCGGCCAGCGCGTCGCTATCGGTGATGGCTTCCAGTTCGACCTGGGCCTGGCGGTAGATGGATTCGAGTTGTGCTAGCATAGACATCCTCTCGTCGAAAGCCTGCATGCCGGGGCCATTCCCCCATTGTCACACGGCGACCTATTGTTTCACAACCACCATGAAAAGCAAAAATCCCGTCGCCAATCCTTACCGGATCAGGGACGAGATCGGATTCCCGCGGTACCACCCTGCTTGGGTCGTCCGGTTTTGCCGGACCAACCCCGCTTCGTTCGCGCCCACGTCGCGCCTTATGCGAGATGGGCTGCCCCGATAACGCCGGGCCTGCGGAGCGGACTACTTGACCCACGCGGGGCGTGGACGTTCACCCGTCGGCTCAGGAGCGAACTTCGGCGCGGGCACGCTCATCCGGGCTTGCAGTCTACGGCCCGAACTCCCTGGCGAGTGGCTGGCGCGCGTACTTTTCTCCGTCACAGCCTTTGCGCTGTGCAATTGTGCTCCTCATGGTAACAAACGGGCACGACACTGTCAACCACCGCATTCTCTCAGGGCACACCCGACTCGCGCATGGCACAACCTGCGCTACACTACACCTCATGACCCGCCCAACCCTGATCGTCCTGCTGTGCGCGCTGCTCGCCTTCGCGGCCAGCCTGTCCGTCAGCCGCGATGTCTTCGAGCGCCTGCCGCACCTCGAAGACGAGTTCGCCTACCTGTACCAGGCGCGTATCTTCGCACGCGGCGATACGCATGTCGCCCTGCAATTGCCGCGCCGGGCGTACTGGCAGCCGTTCACCGTGACGATGAGCGGCAACCGCTTCGGCAAGTATCCCCCCGGCTGGCCGCTGGCGCTGGCCACCGGCGTGCACTCCGGTGCGCCCTGGATCGTCAATGCATGGCTGGCCATGCTTACAGTCGCGCTGGCCTACCGGCTGGGGCGCGAGATTTTCGACCGGCGAACCGGCGCGGTCGCGGCGCTGCTGACGGCGACCAGTCCGGCGGCGCTGTTGCTCAATGCCACGCTAATGGCGCACACGGCGAGCCTGTTCTGGACGACGCTATTTCTCTATGGCTTCTGGCGGCTGGAAAACCGCGCCCGCCGCAGGCTGTGGGGCGCAATAGCCGGAACCGCGCTGGGCCTGCTGCTGATCACGCGCCCGATGACCGCCGCCGGGGTCGCCTTCCCGTTCATGGCGGTCAGCGCGTGGCGACTCGTGGTGCATGTGCACCGGCGTTCCCGGCCTAACCTGCTCCCCCTGCTCATGCTGGCGATTTGCGCCCTGGCCGTCGGGTTGATCTGGCCCGCGTTCAATTACACGGTCAGCGCGCGGCAGGGCGAGTCGTTTCCCACGTACCTGTGGCGCTTCGTGCGCGGTGACGCAGACACCAACCTGTACCTGCGCATCTGGCCGTATGACCGCGCGGGCTTCGGCGAGGGGCACGGTCGCGCCGAAGGGGGGCATACGCTGTCACGCGGCCTGCGTCATACGTGGCGCGATCTGCAATGCGCCGCGCGCGACCTGTACGGCTGGGCCGCCCCACCCGGCAGCCTCGCCACGCCGGACGACAACGCGTGCCTGGCGACGAGTCCGGGGCTTAGCTGGGTGCTGCTGCCGCTGGGGGTGCTGTCCGGCTGGCGGCGACGCTGGACATGGCTGCTCTTGGCAGTTCCGGCGGCGCTGGTCGTGGTGTATGTGGCCTACTGGCTCGGCGCGGGGCTGTATAGCGCGCGTTATTACTTCGAGGGGCTGACGGCGGCGGCGCTGCTCAGCGCGGCGGGATTGACGCGGGGCGCGGCATGGCTGTCGCGCCGGTGGCGTGGGGCACCGGCCTGGTTGCCCTATCTGGCGCTGGCGACGTTGACCGCTTACGCGCTGGCCGTCTATTCCCCCGCCCGCCTCGATCCGCTGCGCGGGTACGGGAACGTCTCCCAGGCGCGGATCGACCGGGTACAGGACATGCGTCGCCAACCGGATCGCCCGCTGGTCGTGATTGCCTGGGGCGAGCATCACTGGCGCGATGTCGCGGCGCTGATGGCGCTCACCGGCCCGTACCTGGACGGAGACATCGTTCTGGCCCGCGACCCGACGGGGCAGACCGTCGAGCAGATTCTCGCGCAGTGGAAAGACCGCGAAGTGATTTATTTTGTGGATGGGGCGTTCCGGTATGTGTTGCCGGAGTAGGGTTTCAGCGATCAGCCGTCAGCGGTTAGCGGTCAGCCATCAGCGGTCAGCCGCGTTCCCCCTGCGCGAGCAGCACCAGATCGCCTACCGCCGCGCCGATCGCCTGTTCCACAACCGGGCATTTGACCTTCAGCACAAAATACAGGTTGGCGCTCACATCATCGAGCGTTTCAAAGTTCGCCATGCCTTTGGCGATGATCACATCGGCGGCAGCGAACTCGGCGCGGAACTCCGCCGAGCAGTGCGCCAGCGGCGTGCCGAAATACGACGTGCCCGTCTCGATCACGCGGGCCACGCGGTGCAGCCCCACCTGCTGCGCATCAGCGAGCGTCACATCGTTGGCAATGGGGCCGGACTTCACGGCCACCGTCACGCGATCGGACGGCAGCACCTCGATCAGCACGCGGTCGAATACAATTTCTCCGGCGTTGTCCACCAGGTAGAGGATACGCTCCGCTCGCTCCAGGTCTGCCCGCAGGCGCTCACTGTGATCGATGGCCCAGGTCAAGGCTTGTGTCTGCCGGACGACCGCCGGCAAGTCAACGTCGCCCAGGATGTTGAGATCGAGCGCATTACCGGCAGCGGCCACGCGCAACGCCGCGCTCAGCGCATCAGGCGCGGCATCGACTGCCGCTTTGAGGGCATTATAGGCGTCCAGCGCCAGAGCGTTGTACCGGCGCTTCTCATCACGGTACGGATCGCCCACCCCCAGAAAATCCGCCGCCGCCCGAAAGACCAGGGTCGCATTCTCACCGGGCGAGCGCTCGATCGCCAACGACGGCAATACATCCGACACCGCCTGCATGGTGCGGAAAGCCAACGCCGGATCACCACTCACGCGACCGGCGGCCAACTGCGCCTGTTTAAGGAAACACGGCAAGCATTCGGGTTGAGTCTTCATTGGTCTTTGCGCCGGTTCGTCTCAGGTAGCACTTTTTGCACCGGGCGGCCTTTGGAGATAGCAAAACGGTCGAAGTCGCGCACCACATAGGTGTTCGCGAAGAATTGCTCCGCCTCCTGGAGAACCTCGCGCTCGCGGTAACGGCGCGAGACGTGCGTCAGCAGCAACGCCTGCACGCCCATATCACGCGCGAACCGGGCCGCCTGCCCCGCTGTCACATGGCCGAACTTTTCCGCCATGTCGGCATCTTCGTCCAGGTACGTGGCCTCGGTGACCAGCGCGTGCGCCCCCCTGACTACGGGCTCCAACCCGTCAAACGTCGCCACATCGCCGGTGAGCACCACGCGCGCGCCGGGGATGTCTTCGCCCAACACTTCATCGGGATGCACCACGCGCCCGCCTGCCAGCGTAATCGCCTCGCCGCGCACCAGCCGCGCACGCTCCGGCCCGGCAGGCACGCCGAGCGCCTCGGCCTTCTCGACGAGGAAGGGCCGGCGGGGTTTTTCCTGAAATACGTAGCCGAAACAGTCACGGCCCCGGTGGGTCACCGAAAATGCGGAAATCGTGTAATCCCCATCTTCCATGAGCACACCGGCCTTGACATCGATCAGGTGCAGCGGCATCGGCGGCTTGACCCCGCGCAGCACCACGCCGTAGATCAAGTCCTGGATGCGATCTAGCGCCCACCTGCCGCCCCAAATCTCCAGCGAATCGACGCTTTCCCAGCGCATGAAGGTAGACATCAACCCACCCAGCCCCAGAATGTGATCCAGGTGTCCATGCGTGATCAGCACGCGGTTGAGCCGCTTGAAGCCGATGCCGCTTTTGAGCAACTGGCGCTGCGTCCCTTCGCCGCAGTCGATCAGGTAGCGGTGATTTTTGACGATCACCACCTGCGACGACAGGCCGCGGTGAATAGAAGGAGCGCTTGCAGAAGTGCCAAGAAAGACGATTTCGAACATAAAACCTCTATGCGTGTCCTATAGTGACGACGCCAGCACGCTCATCGACCGCCATCGGGCGGTTCACAAACCGGCGCACCACGTCGATATTCGTCAGGAGATGGGGCGTGACTGCCGTCGTCGAAAACCGGCTAGGCCCCTCGGCCAGCGCCAGCGGCAGCACCACCTGGTCGGCGAGATGTTTGTCCAGGGCAGCGCCACTGGCGTGAAACCGTAACAAAGCCGTAACAGCCTTCTCGGCTACGACCTCAGAGGGCATCCCCCGGCGGCCTAACATGCCAAAACCGCCCCGCCCGTTGGTGTATTCCACCGCCAGGAACAACCCCGCGCCGGTGCTGATACTGCGCGTGCGGAGCGGGCGCACGTCCACCGGCACTTCGAGCGAATCCAGCAGGTTAACGGCCCGGTTTGCAATGCGCTGGGGGATGTGCGACGGCAGGTTACACCCCACCGCCGTGCCGAAAACGCGCTCAATGCGCCCGCGCTCGCACATATCCACCCCGCACAGGCGCGCGCCCCCATCGATCTGGGCAATGATCGTGCCGCCCCCTTCCGGCATCCAGCCATATGTTTCCATAAACACCATCACGGATGCGCCCAGCCCCGCCAGCACCGGCACATACACATCGCGCAGATAGTGCCCCGACGGACTATTGGGCACGTGCGTGCCCCCGTAGACGCGCACCTCGGATGATCCCCCGGCCAACGCCAGCGGCAGCATGACGGTTTGCAGGACCAACACCGCCGAACCCGCTGTGCCAATAGCCCATTCATACTCCCCCGGCTGGACGGCGTCGCCCGGCATGAACGCAATTGCCTCGGAACCGACGCTGACGCCTTCCGTGTCGGCATGGCAGATCGCCGCCGCCGCCTGCACCGCCGCGACATGCTGCGGGCGCAAGCCGCGCGGGTTACGCCCGGCCCGGATTCGTTCGATCCGCACCGGCGTGCCCGTAATCGTGCTGAGCGCAAGCGCCGTGCGAACGATTTGCCCGCCGCCCTCGCCCCGGCTTCCGTCAAGACTAAGCACGATTGTTCCTCAGTGTTTGTTCATCCGCCACAGGCCCCGCCCCTTCATGCGTTCGTCCCCTCGACATAAGGCGCATAGCCCTCGCGCAATCGCGCTTCGAGCGACGCTTTGAGGTTGTCCGGCGCAAACGAAGCGTGCAGCGCGTTCAGGTTCACTGCCAGGAAGTCCCCGGCACGCCAACCGAACGACACCAGCAGCCTGTCGTATTCGTCGGTGAGCGTCACCGGCGTCACGGTGCGCGTATCCGTGTTCACACCAACCGACACACCCGCGCGATAGAGCGCATCTATCGGGTGATCGGCGTGGGTGGGGAACAGGTCGATCTGCACGTTGCACGTCGGGCACACTTCCAGGTGGACGCCGGTCGCGGCCAGGTACTCGACCAGCTTCGGATCGTCCAGGCTACGCACTCCATGCCCAATGCGCTGCGGCTGCAACTGGTCCAGCACGTCCCAGACGCTTGGCGGGCCTTGCGCTTCGCCCGCGTGAGCCGTGCGGGGAATACCGCGTGCCATCGCGTACTCAAAGGTGGGAATATGCGCATCGAGCGGAAAACCGGCCTCGTCGCCAGCGAGATCAAGCGCCACTACGCGGCTGCCCCGGAACTGGTCGACAAGCTGGGCGGTGAGCATACTCTGCTCGGCGGTGAAATGCCGCAGCGTGCACAGGATCAACCGCACATCAACATCCGAGTGCGCGCAGGCCGCGTCGGTCGCGTCCGTGACGATGTGCACGACCTGTTCGGGCGTTAACCCGCGTTCCAGGTGCAGCAGCGGCGCAAAGCGGATTTCGGCATAGATCACCCCGTCGCCCTTGAGCTGGCGCACCAGGTCCTCAACGGCGATGTGGAGCGCATATTCCGTTTGCAAGAGCGCGACGCTGGCCCGCGTCCGCGCCAGGTAATCGCTCAAGTCCCGGCACTTGGGCGGAGCGACAATCGCCTCAGCAAACCGCTGCGGCGTGAACGCCGGATCGATGGCGACGACCGCATCGTAGCTCAGGGAACAGTCGAGATGCAGGTGCAGCTCGATCTTGGGCAGCGCTTGCACTACGACTCGGCCCCTTCCTCGACCGGCGCGACGATGGTCACATCGCCCAACAACAACCGGTCGCCATGCGGCCCGTATTCAACCGCCGCATCCAGCACCGGCAGGTGGTTTTCGAGCACGGCCACTTCGTCAACAAACGCCCCGACGGTGAGCGCATACGCGCCGGGCTTCAGGTTGTCACGCAGCCAGATATACGACACCTGGATGAAGAAATCACGCGGCTCCAGTTCGCGGGGGCGCACATCGATCGTGTTCGCTTCCGCCCAGGGTTCCAGCAACAGCACGCGCGGTTCCGTCTGCGTGTAGGCCAGCAAATGCGCGAAGATGCCCAGGTTGGGCGGCAACGGCTTATCCACGCGCCAGTACGTCACTAGCACCAGCGGATCGCCGCCGGACACGTGGTCGCTGGCAAACAGCGCCGGATCATACCCCGCAAACGTCAGGCCGTCTTCGAACGGCACCGGCAAGGTGGCGCGAACAATGTTCCCATCGTCGCCGGGCATGAAATACACGGGCGACATGGCAGCCCACTGCCCACCGGCGTCGGCCAGGCGTTGCTCGACATCCAGGCGCAACACCGCGCCCTCCGGCAGCCCTTCCACCGGAACCGGCTCGCCATCCTTGAGCCAGTCGAGCAGTTCGGGCGGCATGGTGTCGCGGTCACGAATGTCGGCAAAGGCAAAGCGCATCGGCGCACCGGCGTTGATCAGCACCAGCCCGGCGCGGCAATCCGAATGGCGGATCGGCACATCGTCGCGGTGCATCATCTTATCCAGGACCTGCTGCGGCGACAGGCCGGAGGGGCCGGGTTCGGCAAGCCGCGCCATGCATACCGACACAGGCAACCCGTCCGGCGTGCGATCGAAATAGGCGGCAAGATTCGCGTAACCGGTGTGGTACGCGTCCTGCACGTCGGCACGGTGCTTCCAGTCCTGCAACCGTGAACGCAGCACCAGCACATTGACGCCCAGCACCACCACGAGCGCCAACGCCACCGGCTGCCACGCATGCGGCGTTCCACGGACACGCAGCGTCTGCCAGGCGGCTACCGCACCCACGCCCACCAGAATAACCACTGCCGGAAGCGCCACCAGGTTGGCTGCATACGTCACTTCCGGGCCAACCCACGCATCGGTGAGCAGCCCTGCTGCCAGCACGATCAACAGCAACGCATAACGCGGATCGCGCCAGCGCCGGATCGCCTCGGCGACGCCCACAATCAGCGCTAATGACAGCACCGGCCCCAGCAACGCCACGCCCGGCACGTTGGCGGTCACCCGTTCATCGCCCTGCCAGATCACGCCGCCCACCGCGCTCAACACGCCGTCAATTACGCCGGTCAGGTCATGCGGGCGTTCGCGCCAGGCGGCATGGAGTTCGCTGGCCTGCGGGTCGCGCAGCGTGGACACCAGGTATGGCGTGGCGATGATCGTCGCCAGCACGATCACATAAACCCACACGCTCCACACGCGCCGGGCAAGCGGCTGGCGCGTGATCAACAGGTGGATGAAGAAGATCACGGCCAGCGGCCCCAGCACTAGTGCTGTGTAATGCAGGTAACCCGTTCCGCCGAGGAGCAGGGCCAGGATCGTAAACGGCATGGTTGCCGGCACGCGGAACGTGATCGCACGCCGCAGGTTGAAGGCTTCGACCAGGAGCAGCAGCGTCAGGATGACATGCAGCGGAACCAGCGCCTCTGAGGTGACAGAGCGGGCCAGAAACACGCTCCGCAGATTGACGCTCATCACGCCCAGGGCCACCAGCCCCACCGGCACGCCAAACAAGCGCCGCGCCAGGGCGTACAATAGCGCCAGGGTGAGCAGACCGCCCCACAGCGACAACAGCCGGTAGGCCAGCAACCCCTCACCCACCAAGTCGGTCACCAGCGCATTAAACACGCCGAATAAAGCGGCGTGTGCCCGACCATCGCCGCCCTGGTAGTAAACCGCTACGTCGCCGTCCCGAACCGACTCAACCACATGAATGTGTGCCAGTTCATCGTCGCTGAAGCCCGGCGGCAGATGCGCCAAGTCCCACGTGCGCAGCACCACTGCCAGAATCAACAAGGTGATAATCAGGATAAGTTCAGTTTGTCGCTTCAAGGTTGCTCCTCAAGTGTGTCAAGCGCGGGGCATGTCTCACGCTGGTCGCCCCGGCTCTGTTTTTGTGTTCCCCCCGGATGACACGACGGAGCAATTGTAACACGCCTGGGGGAATGGTTCACGTGCAATAGCGACGAATCCCGCGCTTTCGCCAGAAATTGCGCCGGATCGCCGTCCTCGTGACGGCGCGCCCAGCCCAGGCGCTGGTTATTCTGGCCGGTACTATGCCCTCAGTGGTGGCACTTGGCGCAAAACTTATGACATATTTCACATGACCGCCCGGCCATTGTATTGGTATATCTACAGGCGAGGGATACGAAGGAGATTTAGGGATGCACCAGCAAGCCTGTCACTTCATCGAGGGCTGCCCGATCTACAAATACTTCCGGCAATCTGCCAAACGCGTTTACATGAACATGTATTGCGAAGGGGACTATGAAACGTGCGCCCGCTTTACGCTGCGCAAGGCGGGCCAGCCCGTGCCGGACAACCTGCTGCCGCACGGGGGCAAGCTGTGGGAAGACGGCCAGCCCCCCCCCGGAACTCTAACCCAGGTGTCAAGCGCAGCCGCTAGCGCACTACTGCCACGGCCAACCCATCGCCCACCGGAATCACGGTGCCGGTCAGGCGATCGTGCCCGGCCAGCGTTTCCAGGAACGCCTTAACGGCCAGGGTGGACTCGTCTGGTTCGCCGCGCACTAACGCCCCACCCCTGAACGCATTGTGCGCCGCGATCAAGCCGCCGGGCCGGACGTGCGCCAGCCCCCACGCCAGATAGTCCGGATACCCGACCTTGTCAGCGTCCAGGAACATCATATCAAACGGGGCTTCGTCCGCGAGCCGCGCCAGTGAATCCGAGGCTTCACCGACGATCACCGTCACGCGATCCGCCACGTCCGCCCGTGCGAAGTTCTCGCGGGCGATGTGGGCGTGGTGCGGATTCAGTTCCAGCGTGATCAGCCTGCCACCGGGAGGCAAGGCCCGCGCCAGCCAGATCGCGCTGTACCCGGCCAGCGTGCCGACTTCGAGCACCCGGCGCGCACCCACCGCCACCGCAAGGAACTGGAGCATCTGGCCTTCTTCGGGCCGGATGTTGATCTCCGGCAATCCCAGCCTGCGGGCGTCCTCGCGGACGTCGCGCAGCACCTCATCTTCGGGCGCGAACACGCGGCGCACAAAGCGCGTGAGATCACGCTGCACGTCCGGTTCGAAGATCGTGATTCGTTCATCGTATGGCTTATCGGTCATGGCAAACCTGCAAGACAACTAAAGGCGCGGTCTCAGCACCGCGCCCAACCAACACCACGTGTCCAGACGGAGCGCACACCCCACCGCACCGGCGGCTAACTAATCCACTCCCGGTTGTAGGCGTCCCACTCCCGGTGGCGGTATGCATTTTTACACTCAATGCAAATCAACGCGTTATCCAGTCGCCCGGTCGCCTTCCACCGCCAGCGCACGCGCCCCATGTGATACCGGCAAGTCGGGCGATGACAGATCGGGCAATAGTCACCATGCTCAAGCGAGGCCTCACCGTACTGGCGCTTCTCAAGCTCGTTCTGTTCACAAATATGGCAATACGGAACCGGCATACCTTATCCTTACGAGACATTCTCCCCTGCGTGCGCCAGCCATCTTCATGCCACGCTGCGCGCGGCCATTATACCCTATTAGCAGCTTATTATACAGACCGAATGTCGTGCCGCCGGAGCGCCTGTGACACACTGCCCGCCTGCGTCCCTGTGACAACGTCCACGCGCGTTTGCGTAATACGGTATGTTACACTCCCCTGACTCTATTCTGGCAGGAAAGGGCCAGCGCGCAATGGTATTCAGGGGCCAGAGAGCTATCGCTGTTGTCCTGTTGCCAGTCAAGTCACGCATTCCGAGGAGCAAACCATGTCAGCCACATTTAGCCTGCCGCCGGGTTTCGTTGTCCGTCCGGCCACTCTTGAAGACGTTCCAGCCATTACCGCATTGGCCAATACGTGCGCCATCGCCGAGACAGGCGTACCGGGAACCACCGAGGACGAGGTACGCAACGAACTTGGTACTCCCGGTCTCGACCTGGAGCGGGACACCTGGGCTATCTTTACGCCGGACGGGAAACTGGTTGCTCATGCCGCACATTGGAACATCGCCGAGCCGCGTGTGCGGGCCTATCTGTTCGGGCGCGTCCATCCTGAGTTCTGCGGGCGCGGCCTGGGGACGGCCCTGCTGCGTCTGGCCGAAGCCCGCGCCTGTGAGTTGATTCCGGATGCACCGCCCGATGCCCGCATTACGGCTCGCGGGAGCTTCAACGCGACCAACAAGGCGGCCCAGGCCCTGTTCGAAAACGAAGGTTACACGATGACGCGCACTTTCTTGCGTATGGTCATCGCCCTGGAAACCCCACCTCCCGCCCCGCAATGGCCGGATGGAATCAGCATCCGAACGTTGCGCAACCGGCAAGACGATCTGTACACCGCCTATGCCGCCAACGAAGAAGCGTTTCAGGATCACTGGGGACACCTGCCCATCACCTTTGACAAGTGGCAGCACTGGGTCGAAGAAGACCCGGACTTCGATCCGACCCTGTGGTTCCTGGCCATGGATGGTGACGAAGTGGCAGGGACATGCTTCTGCCGCCCGCACCTGCCCGGTGAGCCGGATATGGGCTGGGTCGATGACCTGGGCGTGCGCCGCCCCTGGCGGCGGCGTGGAATCGCGCTGGCGTTGTTGCTGCACGCATTCGGCGAATTCTGGCGGCGCGGACAGCGCCAGGTAGGGCTGGGCGTTGACGCCACCAGCCTGACCGGAGCTACCCGCCTGTACGAAAAAGCGGGAATGCGCGAAACGCGGCGCTACATTCAATACGAAAAGACGTTGCGGCCCGGCGTCGAACTCAGCACACAGGCAGTCGATTAAGGGTTTACGATCCGGGAATCGTCACGCGCACGGGCGAGACGGCGCTTCTGCCCGCGCGAACACCATGCATTGGTCAAACCGCGCGGGCTGAACTACAATGATCGCGAGGCGACACGCTTCGATGATACCACCTTCGCCGAGCAGGAGAGCAGCGTGATCATGAGGATGACTCGCACGCATTCCAGACTATACGCATGCCTGGCCGGGATCGGGCTGGCGCTATTTATCAGCGCGTGCAGCAGCGACGGGGACGACACCGTTGCCGTGCCGACCCTGGCCCGCCTGGCCGACCTGGCCACCACGCGCGCCGGTGAGGTGACCGCTTCGCCAACCATCCAACCGCCGACCAAGGAACCATCGCCAACACACACGCTCGTTGCGCCGACCGAAGCTATCGCCAGTCCCACGCCGACAACCGCGCCTTCCGCCACGCCGCCACCGCCAACCAGCACCCCGTCGCCGCCGGGAACGCCGACCCTCACGGGCGCGGCCCAGGCAGAGGCTACCGGAATCGCGCTCACCAACACGGCAAGCGCGGGGGTGATGGCGTTCACCCAGACGGCGGTGGCCGTCTACGGGGCCACCCAGACCGCGCAGGCCCGCATCACGCCAACCAACACGCCCGCTCCGCCGCCCGACGAACCGTACCAGATCGTGTTCTACAGCAACCGCAACGGCTCCGATGACCTCTACTTGATGACCCTGAACGGGGCCGAGCACCGGTTGACAGGCAGCGCCGCCAACGAGCGCGAGCCTTCGTGCTCGCCCGATGGCCGGTC
>CAZSXY010000077.1:18664-19928 GCA_964611395.1 uncultured Anaerolineaceae bacterium
TGACAGGCAGCGCCGCCAACGAGCGCGAGCCTTCGTGCTCGCCCGATGGCCGGTCGGTGGTCTACGCGTCCGACGCGAGCGGCAGCTTCCAGATTTACCGGCTGGCGCTTGACCAGACCGAGCCGGTGCAACTCACCAACTCGCCCGGCATGAATTTCGCGCCCGCCTTCAGCCCCGATGGAAGCCAGATCGCGTTTGTTTCGACGCGGAATGACGGCATCCCAACCATCTGGCTGATGAATGCCGACGGAAGCAACCAGCGCCAGGTCACGACCGAATTTGGACGCGATACGTCCCCCTCATGGGGACCCGATAGCCGCCAGGTGTTGTTCTCCAGCGAGCAATTCGGCCCCTGGAACGTATTCCTCACCGTCGTCGGGGAAGATGTCGAAGGCGAATTCCCGGTGATGCCACCCGAATTCAGCGAAAGCAACCAGCTCTGGCCGGTCTTCGATCCGACCGGCGAGCGCATCGCCTACACCGTCTGGCCCGATCTCAACGATCCACAGACCGCCGACATTTACCTGCTCGATTTCGAGCAGCCGGAACCGTTCGTCATCCGCGACAGCGTCTTCGCGGACATTGCCTGGGACTGGGGCGACGACACGCACCTGCTCGCCTCGGTGGGCGGGCCGGACGACGTGCAGATCGCGCTGGTGGACGTGACAACCGGCGAGACGATCCGCCTCACCAACAAGGGATCGTTCAACGGCGGCGCGCGGCTTTGCACCGTCCAGCCGGACATTCTGCCGCCGGAACCGGTACTCGCCCCCAGCCCGACACCCACCCCGCCGCCGACGCCGACCTTTACACCGACGCCAAGCCCCACCCCAACCGAGTCGGCGGTTCCAGAAACGTTGATGAACGTGGCCGGAACTAAACACATCGTCCAGCCGGGCGACACGCTGATGCGCATCGGCTACCGCTACGGCGTGAACTGGATGTCACTGGCCTGGCTCAACGATTTACGCAATCCGGATATACTCAGCGTCGGGCAAACGCTGACCGTCCCGGTGACGCGCACCGGGCGAACCATGCGCGGCGGCTACCAGCCCGTTAACCCGGATGAGATGCCCCGCACGCGCATGCGCAAAGAAATCGTGATTGAGCTGAACAAACAACTCGTCAAGGCCTACGAAGGCGGGCGGCTGGTGCGCGTGGTCACCGTCTCGACCGGGTTGCCGAACACGCCCACCGTCCAGGGCGAATTCAGCGTGTACCGCAAAATCCCCGCACAAACCATGAGCGGCCCCGACTACTACCT
>CAZSXY010000078.1:0-4716 GCA_964611395.1 uncultured Anaerolineaceae bacterium
CCGGTTACGCCAAGGAACCAGTACCACAGCGGGTTGGCCCAGTCGATGCTGAGCTTGACCGACAGCATCGGTGGCAGGTGACGGTTATCCATAACGCGCCCCTCTCTGCTCACCCAACGAGTTTCAGTGATAGATGGATAAGGCCGGGTGCGGAAGCGCACGGCTACCGTCTGCTTTGATCATAGCAGACTGGCATGGTTGTAGTCAACGTGGTAATACGTCGGTGACTGTGTAGTTTGCCTGGTAGATTTTTGATGCCGGGGCGGATTTTCCTCAAAGGGCGTTCGGCATTATCATTGAGGGGAAACTATAGCCAGAAGAGATGATGCCCCGCAAATGGACGCAAATACCCGATTGGCGGTGCGCGGACGCTGGACCCAACGCGCAACGACTGACCATGTAAGAGGCAAGCGATTATGTTAACCCCCAAGCAAATTCGCCCCGCCATCCCCGGCGCACTGGATTCCATTGATCTGCCCGGCCTGTTGCCGGAGCGTGGACAGGTGCGCGACAATTACGAGTTGCCCGATGGACGGCGCGTTTCCGTAACGACCGATCGCTTCACCATTTTCGACCAGGAGGTGGGGGTCGTCCCGTACAAGGGGCAGGTGCTCAACCAGCTCACCAACTGGTGGTTCGAACATACGGCGGACATTCTGCCGAATCATGTGATCGATGTGCCAGACCCGAACGTCACCATCGCGCTCAAGGCGAATCCGCTGCCAATCGCGGTGGTGGTGCGGGGTTTCATCAGCGGCGTGACGGCCACCAGCCTGTGGACGCAATACGAGGCCGGACAGCGCACGATCTACGGCCTTGAATTCCCGGATGGGTTGCGCAAAAACCAGGAATTGCCCCACCCCGTGGTCACTGCAACGGCCAAGCAGTTTGGCCGCAGCCACGAGCGGCCACTCACGCATGCCGAGGTGATCGAAGCGGGCATTCACCCGGCGCTGTGGGAACGCATACAAGATGTCGCCCTCAAGCTGTTCTTGCGCGGGCGGCAGCTTAGCATTCTGGCCGACCTGATCTTGGTGGATAGCAAGTACGAATTTGGCCTCGATCTCAACGGCGACCTGGTGCTGATCGATGAGTTGCACACGCCGGATAGCAGTCGTTTTTGGCGGGCGGACACCTATTACGAACGGTTCGACGCTGGCGAAGAGCCGGAGAACTTCGACCGCGAGTTCGTCCGGTTGTGGTATCAGGCGCAAGGCTACGACGGCAGCGACCCGTTGCCGCCCCTGCCCGACGACATGATCATCACGATCAGCCAGCGTTACCAGCAGGTCTACGAAATGCTAACGGGCAAACCGTTTCACCCCGCCAGCTATCCAGCCCATAAGCGCATCCTTGTGGCGCTGCGTTATGCGCAGATCATCGGGTGAACGCGGGGCCTGGATGAGATGCGCAGCCGTCCGGCGGCGCGTCTTGCTGGGGCCGGAATCTCCCTGCACCATTCAAGGTGAGTCTTCATGATGCACCCGCTGGAGGACTGCTCATGCATGTGCTCGTGGTCGGCAAGGGCGGGCGTGCCCATGCCCTCGCCTGGAAGTTGGCCCAGTCGCCGCGTGTAAAGCGGATCAGCGTCGCGCCGGGCAACGGTGGGACGGAGCAGGTCCCGAATGCGCGGAACGTGGACATCGATACCACCGACATCGTCAGCCTGTTGGATTTCGCCGAGTCGGAAGGCGTGGACCTGACCATCGTCGGGCCAGAAGAACCGCTTGCCGGTGGCCTGGTTGACCAGTTTGAGGCGGTTGGCTTGCGCACGTTTGGCCCGCGGCGCAACGCTGCTATGATCGAAACATCCAAGAGTTACGCCAAAGAGTTGATGATTCGCTGCGGCGTCCCGACTGCGCCCTACGAAGTATTCACCGAGCTTGACCCCGCCCTGGATCACCTGATGCGCCACCCCGTCCACGATATTGTGATCAAAGCGGATGGGTTGGCGCGTGGCAAAGGGGTGTTCTTGCCACGCGGCGAGAGTGACGCGGAAGGGATTCTCCGGGCGCTGCTGGAACGCGATGCGCTTGGGGGCGCGGGACGCAGCGTGATCCTTGAAAAACGACTGGTGGGGCCGGAAGTCTCCGTGCTGGCGTTCACCGACGGCGATGCAATCGCGATGATGCCGCCCGTGCACGACTATAAGCGGCTGCGCGATGGGGCGAGCGGCCCGAATACGGGGGGCATGGGGTCGCTGGCTCCGGCTCCGGCGCTTACGCCCGCGCTGATCACGCATGTGCGCGACCACATCCTGGCTCCGATCCTGGCGGGGATGCGGGCCGAGGGGATACCGTTCAAGGGCGTGCTCTATGTGGGCCTGGTGCTGACGGACGACGGCCCGCAGGCATTGGAATTGAACGTGCGGTTGGGCGATCCCAGCGCTCAGGTGGTGCTGCCGCTGCTGGAAAGCGATCTGTTGGATGTGCTCGAAGCGTGTGTGGGCGGGTCGCTTGGCGCTTTGGATATTCGCTGGCGTGACGCGGCGGCGGTGACGGTGGTGCTGGCGACCGCAGGCTATCCGGAGCGCAACGACCCCGATCTGCCGATCGTGCTGCCGGACGATGTGCCCGATGGCGTCGTGTTGTTCCATGCCGGGACGCGCTATACGGCGGATGGGCTGCCGGTCACGACTGGGGGGCGCGTGCTGAATGTCACCTGTGTGGAGCCAGACCTGGCGGCGGCTGTCACGCGGGCTTATGAGGTTGCGCGGCGCGTTCACTTTGAGGGCAGGCAGTTCCGTACGGATATTGGCGCAGAGGAGTGGCGTTCGTGATGGGGACAATCCTGGGGCGCGAATTCTTTGCCCAGGACGCGAGAGTTGTGGCGCGGGCACTGTTAGGAGCGGTGCTGGTGCGCCGCATCGATGGTCAGCGCGTGAGCGGGCGGATTGTCGAGGTGGAGGCATACAGGACACCGGACGACCAGGCGTGCCACGCCCGCAGCGGCAAAACGGCACGTAACATGCCCATGTGGGAAGCGCCCGGCCATGCGTATGTTTACCTCGCCTATGGTCTGCACTGGCTGCTCAATGTCGTGTGCGAACCGGCGAATCAACCGGCGGCGGTGCTGATTCGCGCCCTGGAACCGCTCGATGGGCAGAGTGTCATCGCGGCCCGGCGATCCGCTCGCCCCTTCCGCGAATGGGCGAGCGGGCCGGGGCGCTTGACGCGCGCGCTTGGCATCACCGGCGGCGACAATCGCGTTGACATGACCACGACGCGCGGCGGCCTGTGGATCGAAGCGGGGCCTCCGGTTCCTGATCGAGAGGTGGGCGCAGGCCCGCGCATTGGACTGGGCCGGCACGTCACCGAACCCTGGCTATCGGTGCCCTGGCGCTGGTGGATAGCTGGTAATCCGCATGTATCCGTATAACGATCAAACAATAGGGGGATTTTACGCCCGTACATCCATCTTCCACTGAGAAAGTCGTCACATGGTAGCCCGTCTGCACAAGTATCGCATTGAAATCAAGCACAGCCTCATCACGCTGGCGATCCTCTCCGCCGGGATGGCCATGAACGCGACAGGCGTGTTTGATGGGGTGGAGGGGCGCGTCAACGCCTTTATGAACCGGCTGACGGATTGGGGGTACGTGGGTCTTTTTGTGATTGGCCTGGTGTCTAATATGACCCTCGTATTCCTGATTCCTTACGCGCTGCCCTTGTTTACCCTGGCGATTTACGCCGACACGATCCTGGAAGTGGTCGCGCTCGGCACGGCAGCGGGGGCGGGGGCCGGAGTGGGGGAACTCACGTCGTACGCTATTGCCCATACCATCGTGGCGCACGTTGATGATCTCGAAAAAAGCGCGTTCTTTCGCTGGACAAAGCGAACCATCGAAGCGCACCCGCGCGTGATCCCCGTCTTTGTCTGGCTGGCGTCGGCGACCCCGCTGCCGGACCTGATGATCATCGTGCCT
Organism: uncultured Anaerolineaceae bacterium; assembly: GCA_964611395.1. GTDB lineage: Bacteria > Chloroflexota > Anaerolineae > Aggregatilineales > Aggregatilineaceae > CAZSXY01. The sequence continues at coordinate 3,926 of CAZSXY010000078.1, forward strand.
CTGGCGATGATCCGCTATTCCTGGCGGAAAATGATTGTGCCGATGGTGATGGGCAAGATTGTGCAAAACGTGGTGATGGCGCTGGTGTATTGCTACGCGGCGGACGTGGCGTCGGCGCTGGTGTCGAAGGATATCAACTTCGACATGACGGCGACAATCGCCGTGATTTTTGTCATGTTCATCGTCTACCAGGTGGACAAAGCGCGGGTGGAAAGAAACAACCACCGCGCATCCGACCGGGTGGCGTGATGCTTGTCCGGTGAAGCACGATCGCGCGGATCACACGCCTGTGGCGGCGTGTATGCCGTGGACGCGCAGACGACAATGCACGCGCAAGAACGGGGCGACGGCTTCAACGGTGGCGACGGCTTCGGGGATCAGATCGGTGTGATTCACGGTTCCGTATAGCAGCACATCGTCGCCCAACACCAATACCTGGATGTCCTGGCCGGCGGTGAAGGTGTTGTGCTGGAGCGCACGCACGATCAGGTGGTGGAGTGCCTGGCGATGGTAGTCCATGATTCGTTTCCTCGTGGCACCTGGGCGCTCATCCTGCCCCCTCTCAGGATACGCCACTGCTTGCATCCGTTTTCCCCTTTGATCGTTGCTCACCGGCGTTTTGTAGGGGCATTGTCGCATCGTTTGCCGCTTTGCACAAGTCGCGCGATGAGCCAGCGATGGGGCATGACCGCCGGGGGATTTGCACGAACGGCGGTTCATTGTACAACTTAAAGAAGCGCACCAGCGGACTTTGCCCAACCGGCATGGAGGCTGAGCAGGGAGTTATGAGT
>CAZSXY010000078.1:4816-7511 GCA_964611395.1 uncultured Anaerolineaceae bacterium
CCCAACTCATAACTTTCAGTGCATGCACAGTTGAAATGGTTTCCCCGTCAGGCGTGGCTTGACTATCTTGACTATAATAAGGTGGCCGGTGAGTGCTGATGGAGACCGTAAATAGACTTTGCACAATCGGCAGGAGTTTGGAATCGTGAGTTATGGGTCAGGAGTCTGGCGCGAGTGAGAGCTAATGCAAAGCTTTCTCAGCGCCACCGCTCCAAGCTCATCACTCCCAACTCATCACTTTTAGTTCATGCAAAGTTGCGACGGTTTTTCCATTAGAAAGCCTTTTACGATAGCCTGCCGGATGAGGGACCCAACCGGCAGGCATAACCAGAGGGGTGGTCTCACTGCGCGATAGCGTGGAATCCCATTACGTGGCTTGACGAGGATGGCCCGGCGTCTTAGGAGGACTCGATATGAATGTGAATCACCATACGATGGCCCGGTGGCTGGTCCGGCGATGGGGCGGTGCCGGGCTGGGACTGGCTCTGCTGATCATGGTGGGGCTGGTTGTTCCGTTGGCCCTGGCTGCGCCGACTGCGCAGGGCGGGGTGTTCCGGATCGGTTATCTTGGCGTGGCGGGCACCGAAACGGCCAACGGCGCGCAACTGGCAATCGACCAGATCAACGCCATTGGCGGGGTGCGTGCTGTCGATGGCGCGACATACCAGCTTGAATTGGTCGTGCTCGATGACGCGCTGACGCTCGAAACCCTTCCGGTTGCCGTCGAAGACCTGGTCGACCAGGGCGTTGGCGCGTTGCTCGGCCCGGACACCAACGCGCTGATCACGCCGGATACCATTCAGGAGCTGGTCGATTCGGGGGTGCCGGTGCTGACGCCCGCGACCGGCGATGCGCTGACCGATATGGACACGGCGAATGCGATCTTCCGCACACGCGCGCTTGAACGGGTGCTGAGCCGCGCAATTGCCGACGTGCTGGTCGAAGACCTGGGCATTAGCCGTGTCGCCGTTGTCCAGACGGAGGTGGAATTCACCGAAGCCCTGATGGACTTCGAAGCGGCTCTGTCCGACCAGGATCGCTCGCTGGCGGACAAGATACAACTCCCCGGTGGCAGCGCGATCATGGATCAATTGCCGCGCCTGCTGAGGGCCAACCCCGGCGCAATCGTCATGTGGGGGGGCTATGAGGATGCGGCGGTTCTGCTTGGCGCGTTGCGCGATGCGGGCTGGAGCGGCGTCTTTGCCTACCGCAAAGCCGGCGAAGCGGCGCGCGCGGGAGTCCTGCCGGACGATCTCGCGGATGGCGTGCTGGGGTTTGATACCTGGTCTTATGCCGATCCGCTGGCGGCATCGCGTATTTTCTTGCGCGATTACGTGGTGGCCTATGGCGAAGTGCCGGGGCCGCTGGCCGTAGCGGCGTATGATGCGATGTGGTTCCTGCGCTCGGCGATGATCGCGGGAGGAACGTCGCCTGCCGGTTTGCAATCTGCCATGCTCAGCGCCGGGCCGCGCACACTGGTGCAGGGCGTGCTGCGTCCGGCGGAGTTCGGCAACGGCGACCTGGCGCGTATTGCGGTCGTGTATCGTCTGGGGGCGCATGGCGGTTCGGAAGTGATCGCCCGCTTTGACGACGCGACCCGCCTGCGCATCGATCAGCCGGGCGTGACGCCGGAACCACCCGAACCGGTGCCCACCGAGCCGCCGCCAGAACCGCTCGAAACGCCGTTCCCGACGGCGACGCTTGAGGGCACATGGATCGAGGTGACGGTCAATACGCTGAACGTGCGCACGGGGCCAGGCTTTAACTTTGACAAGCAGGGGCAGATCGCGCTGGGTGAGCGTTACCGCGTGCTGGGCGCGATTGCCGACTATAGCTGGCTGGTGATCGACTTCAACGGCGGCGTGGGCTGGATCAAGGCCGAGTACACGCGGATTCTCGGTGACATTAACCTGGTGTCGATCGTTCAGTCGCCGCCGACGCCGACGCCTGCCTCAACACCCACGCCGACGATTCCGCCCAATCCGGACATCGTCATCGATACGGTGGTGCTCAGTCCGACGCAACCGATCCCCAACAAGCCGTTTACCGCGACGGTGACGGTGCGTAATGCCGGTGGTGGCGCGGCGGGGCGGTTTGCCGTCGCCGCGACCTGGGAACCGGGGTCGGTGTATACCGCCAACTTCGTCGAGGGGCTGGCCGGTGGGCAGACGGCGCAGGTACAACTCACTGGCACGCTGACCGGTACGGGCGTGTTCCAGGTGGCTGTGATAGCCGATCTCAATAATGATGTGCCGGAACTGAACGAGGGCAACAACACCTACAACGTGACCTACCACGCCGACTACCCGCTGCTCGCCAACCAGACCAACATCCAGCTTGGGCCGGGCACGCAGTGGGATCTGTTTGGCGGAACGAAAGACCTGGTGTGGGACGGGTTCAACATCGGCATGTTGAACGGATCACTCATCGGCATTCTCGGCGGCGTGACGTATGAAAACGCGCACTACGACATGCTGACGTCGGGCGTGATCAACAACACGGTCGGCCTGACAGTCGGCCAGGTGTTGACCGGTGCGGTCTACGGCATGTACATTGCCGAAACGCGCCGCGCCGTGATCCGCGTGGACAACCTTTCCGGCCAGACGATCTGGATCAGCTACCGCGTGTACAACGACACGCCGTAGCGCGTCATTCTCAGAAAACGTCCGGGCGGTGCCGCATAGGTGCCGCCCGC
>CAZSXY010000078.1:7611-19706 GCA_964611395.1 uncultured Anaerolineaceae bacterium
CTGCCGCGAATCGGGCTGGATTTTGCGGTGATTTCGTTTATAATAGCCGGGCGCGGCTCCAGGGCCGAACACGTTATGAAGCTAATCAAGCTAAACACCTGTTGCCAGCGGGCGGGAACCGTTGGCGATAGTTATCGCAAGCCCGGGAAGGTGAGGTTACCATGAAGGTACGGTCTTCTGTGCGCAAGATGTGCGACAAGTGCTACTTCGTGCGCCGCAAGGGCCGCCTGTACGTGATGTGCTCGGTCAACCCGAAGCACAAACAGCGTCAGGGGTAGTGCTGCCACCATCTGCAAACACACACGGCGAGACAGAAACGGGCCAATGTTGCGGCTCGTTTTTGTTTTTGGGGGTGCTTTCGTCACGCGCGGAGCTATGCCATAATAAAGAGAAATCAAATCGAGATTTGTTTTCTCCAGGTCGTGTTTGCGCCGTTGGAAATACGCGGCAGGGCCGCTGCTGTGGCTTATAGCAAACACTATCTGGCAGCCAGGAAGGAGTTTGCGTGATGAGCTACCAGCTTCGCAAGGCTGCGGTCATCGGGTCTGGCACGATGGGCAGCGGCATCGCCGCGCTGCTGGCCGGGGTCGGCGTGCCGGTCGTGCTGCTCGACATCCCCGCCAAGGATTCGGCTCCCGACGACCCGCCTGACAGGCGAAACGCCGTCGTGCTGAACAATCTGGAAGCGATGAAGAAAAGCCGCCCCGCCCAACTATTTCACCCCGGTGACCTTGACCTGATCACCCCCGGAAACCTCGAAGATAACTTAGATTTGCTGGCCGATGCCGACTGGATCGTCGAAGCCATTGTTGAAAACCTGCCGATCAAACAAGACTTAATGGCCAAAATCGAAGCGGTGCGCAAGCCCTCCGCCATCGTCAGCACCAACACCAGCGGGCTGCGCATCGAGGCGATTGCCGAGGGCCGGAGCGACGACTTCAAGCGCCATTTCCTCGGCACGCACTTCTTCAATCCCCCGCGCTATCTCAAGCTGTTGGAGATCATCCCGCACCCGATGACAGGCGCGGATGTGCTGCGCTTCATGGCGGACTATGGCGCGAACGTGTTGGGCAAAGGGGTAGTGCTGTGCAAAGACACCCCTAATTTCATTGCCAACCGGTTTATTTCTTTGTCGGGGACGTTCGTCGTGAACTATGCGCTCGAACATGGCTACACCGTAAGTGAGGTCGATAACCTGACCGGCCCGTTGATCGGGCGGCCCAAGACGGCGACGTTTCGCCTCTTTGACCTGATCGGCACCGACATCATGGTGCATGTGAACAACAACCTGTACCCCGCCATCCCCGACGACGAATCCCGCGAGGTGCTGGTTAACCCCCGGTCAACGGCGCTCATGCAGCAGATGTTGGAGCGGGGCTTGCTCGGCAACAAGGCGCGGCAGGGTTTTTACAAGCGCGTCGAGACGGACAGGGGGCGCGAGTTTTGGACGCTCAACCCCGCAACGCTTGGCTACGAGCCGCCGCAGAAGGTGCGCTTCGAAAGCGTGGGTGCGAACCGCAAGATTGAAGACGTGGGCGAGCGGATCAAGGCGATGGTCAACGCCGACGACCGCGCCGGACAGTTCTTATGGCATCTGCACGCTTTTTACCTGACCTACGCCGCGCGTCGCCTGGGCGAGATTGCCGATGACATCCCTTCGATTGATAACGCCAATAAGTGGGGCTTCAATCACCAGCTTGGCCCCTTCGAGATCTGGGATGCGATCGGGGTGGAAGACACGATCCCGCGCATGGAAGCGGACGGTTACGCGGTGGCCGACTGGGTCAAGGACATGGTCGCGCGGGGCCATGCGACATTCTACAAGCGCAATGCCGGCGGGGTAGCCACCCACGTCTACGACCGCGACAAGGGGAGCTACGTGCCGCTCGAAAAAGACCCGCGCACGATTCACATCGCAACCCTGCGGGCCGAGGGCAAGCGGTTGGAAGGCATGGCGGGCGCGTCGCTTCATGACATGGGCGACGGCGTGCTGTTGCTCGAATTCCACACCAAAGCCAACGCCATCGACGATGACATCATCAAGATGGGCTGGCGGGCGCTGGAATACCTGGAGCGAGGGTACGAGGGGGTGGTCGTTGGCAACGAGGGCGATCACTTTAGCGCCGGGGCGAACATCTTCCTGATCATGATGCTGGCGCAGAATGGCGAGTACGACAAGATTGACGCCATCACGCGCGAGCTGCAAAACCTGTTCCAGGCCATGCGCTACGCGCCGAAGCCGGTGGTTACCGCGCCGTTTGGCATGGCGCTCGGCGGCGGGGCCGAATTCCTGATGGCCGGGCAGCGGGTGGTTGCGCATGCCGAGCTGTACACCGGCTTGGTGGAGATCGGCGTTGGCTTGCTTCCGGCGGGGAGCGGCTGTAAGGAAATGCTGCGCCGCAAGGTGAACCCCGTCATGCGCACCCCTAATGCCGATGTGCTGCCCCACCTGCAAACGATCTTTGAGCAACTCGCGCTGGCGAAGGTATCGGAGAGCGCCAAGATCGCCCGCGACATGGGCTTCCTGGGGCCTGCCGACCGCATCGTGCTCAATAAGGATCACCTGCTGGCCGAAGCCAGGCGCGAGGTGCTGCACATGGCGGCGAGCGGCCATACCCCACTGCCGCCCCAGAAGGTTTGGGCGGCGGGGCGCGACGCGCTGGCCGCGCTGCGCATGGCCGTGTTCACGTTGCAGGATGGCGGGTTCGCCTCCGATCACGACGCCCTAATCGCCAACCACATTGCGTATGTGCTCTGTGGCGGCGATCTGTCCGAGCCGGGCTGGGTGCCGGAGCAGTACATCTTAGACCTGGAGCGCGAGGCGTTCGTCGCGTTGTGCCACGAGCCAAAGACGCTCGAACGCATTGCGCACATGCTCCAGACCAATAAACCGCTGCGTAATTGAGCCGGTTTGTAGTGCCGCTCATTGTGTTTGCACGTATGCATGATGGTGAAATCCGGGTCGAGCGCGAATTGGGGCGGGGAGCGCCTGCGGTCCGTCGCTCGACCAGGGACACGAACCATTTGGAGATGTGAGGCCGCAAGGAGGCGAAGGCCATGAGAGAAGCCGTAATAGTTGCCATGTCGCGCACGGCGGTTGGCCGTGCCAAGAAAGGAATGACGCGAACTACGCGCCCGGAAGACTTGGTCAAAGCTGTGCTGCATGACCTGTTGCGCCAGACCGGGGACAAGCTAGACCCGGCCCAGATCGATGACTTTGTGCTGGGCTGCGCGATGCCTGAAGGCCCGCAGGGGTTGAACGTGGCGCGGGCCATCGGGTTGCAGGCGGGGCTGCCGGCCAATGTTCCGGCCATGACCGTTAACCGGTTTTGTTCCAGCGGTCTTCAGACGATCGCGATCGCTGCCGAGCGCATTCTGGCCAATGGCGCGGATATCGTCATTGCGGGCGGTGTCGAGACCATGTCCCTGGTTCCGATGACCGGGTTCCGGCTCAGCCCGCACTACGCCAGCACGCTCGAACAACCGGCGATCTATATGGGCATGGGCCTGACGGCAGAGCATGTCGCCGAGCAATATGACGTGGCGCGTGAAGACCAGGACGTGTTCGCCTACAACAGCCACCGGAAGGCCGCCGCCGCGACGGATGCCGGGAAGTTTGCCGAGGAAATCGTGCCGGTGCAGGTCGAGGAGGTGAAGCTGGTCGATGGGCAGCGCCACGTCGAAACCGTGACCTTCGATACCGACGAGCACCTGCGTCGCGACACGTCGGTGGAAGCTCTCGCCAAGCTCAAACCGGTGTTCAAGCAGGGCGGAACCGTTACGGCGGGCAATTCCAGTCCGCTCAGCGATGGGGCTGCCGGTGTGATCGTGATGGAGGCGGGGATGGCCGCCCGCCTGGGGTTGGAACCCATCGCCCGCTTCGTCGGGTTCAACGTGGCGGGCGTCCCGCCGGAAATCATGGGGATCGGGCCGGTGGCCGCCGTGCCGCGCGTGCTCGAGCGGACGGGCTTGACGCTCGACGACATCGACGTGATCGAGTTGAACGAGGCGTTCGCGGCGCAATCGCTGGCCGTGATCCGCACGCTTGGCTTGAATCCGGACGTGGTCAACGTGAACGGGGGCGCGATTGCGCTGGGTCACCCGTTGGGTTGCACCGGGGCCAAGCTGACGGTGCAACTGCTGCATGAACTGCGCCGCCGGAACGCCCGCTACGGCATGGTCACGATGTGCGTCGGCGGCGGGCAGGGCGCAGCCGGAATCTTCGAGCGGGTGTAACCCGCCGGACTGCCGTACCCACGAACACGGCGACTGGGTGGAATGCCTGGTCGCCGTTTTGCTGTGCCACCTCAGGGCAGGATGCCGCACCCCTCGGCGACGAGTTCGGGCTGGCTCAGGCCATCGGCCACGATGACATAGACCCGGTAGTTGCGCACGGTCAGGTCAGGGCCGCTGCCCTGGACTTCGCCACTGGTGAAAAACAGGCGGGTTCCGTCCCGCGACCACGCGAGATCGTCAATGCTTCCCTTGTACGTGGCGATGCGGCGCAAGTCCGTGCCGTCGGCGTTGACGGCATAGATAATGCCGCCGCCGGGCGTGGCCGGATCGACGTTGGCAAAGGCGATCCGCTGGCTGTCCGGCGACCAGCGAGGCCGCACGCCGATGGGTAGCGCCTTGTCGGGCGCGTCGATCACGATCTGGCCGGAGCCGTCGGCCTGCGCGATGATCAGGTGCGCGTCTCCGGTTGGGTTGGTGCTATAGGCATACATGCGCGTGTTGGGGGACGGGATGCCGGGGCCGTCTACCCAATCGCGCGGGGGAAGGCTTTCCAGCACGGCGTTGCAGTCGCTGTGGATGACGAGGTCTCCGGCCATGAGCAGCGTTTCGGCGGAGTCGGGGGGCGGTGTTTCGCGGTGCGCGGGGGGCAGGGCCGTGCCGATGACCGGCAGCGTGATCGCGGCTTCGTCGAGCGTTTCAGCCGTGATCACATGGACGAGACGCAACCGGAGGCGAACTTCACCCCCGCCCGGCGGCTCAATGGGCGCGACGACCCCGCTGCCGGAGGATGGAACCCACAGGTGGGGCCGGGGAAGCTCGATGTTCTGCGCGTGCTCCCCCTCCAGCAGTTGCTCGAAGACCAGGTTCGTGTCGGGCGGGCGGTCGCGCACTTCCCACGCCGCCTCGATGCGCGCCGTCCCGTAGGTCAGCGCGGCGGCATTGACGCTTTGTGTGACCGTGGTGAACGACGTGATGGCCGGTTCGAGGGCCGCTAAATCGTCCGGATCATACGCGATTACCAGGGTGCGCTCGTCCAGCACCGTCCCGTAGGTGTCGAGCACGCTGATCCGGTAGGTGGGCGGGCCGAAGTTCTGCGGTGAGGTGATGGGGACTTCCCGGCTTCCGACCGGCGGCAGGGGCGACTCCGTTGCCAGCGGAACCCATGCGTTCCCCTGGTAGGTATGCAGCGCGATCCGGTGGCGTTCGGTGACATGCGCGATATGCCAGGCGAGCGTTGTCACCAGGTCGCCGGACTCCACTTCCGCAACGGTTACCTGGGCGCGGTCGCTGGTGAAGGCGAAGATGGTCGGCGATGGGCCGGACTGCGCCGCAGCGCCAGGGACAAGCCCGGCCAGCACGGTAAGCGTGATTGCCAGCACAATGAGTCGCGTATTCACGGTATTTTCCTCGCGTCAGCGCTTCGTTCCAATCGTTCCCAGTATAGACACTCGCCGCCGAAAGTGCCTGACGCCCGGCCCCCGTCTGCATGATGCCTGGCCAACATGGGGTCGCGGCTATGGCGTTTTCTCGCTGGTGGTGACGCGAAAGGCCACGCGCACGCGGGCGGCGTCGGCTTCGTCCATCAACGCGCTGATCAGGGCCAGGGCGGTACGAACCTCGTGCGCCTTGACTTCGCCCAGCCGGTATTCGAGATAGCCAGCGAATTCGCCACCGGTAAAGGCCCCGGCCAGCGCATCGGCGGCGCGTTTCATCACACGGGGAGAGTAGAATTTGCCGGCGCGGACAAACGGGCGCACCGGCAACCGGGCGTTGCGGTGCAACGGGCTGAACAGGTTGGGCTTGGCGACCAGTTCGGCCAGCGCATCAAGTACCGGGTCATTGAGCGCGACGCGATTGGGCCGCGACACCAGTTCGCCCCGGAACCGCAGACGGGTCATCCGGTCGTAGTGGGCCTGGGTATCGGGTGGAAGCAGGTTGTAGATCGTGAGCATCAGGTCGATCGAGGCGTCGTCCAGGTCAGCCTGGCGCTGGTGGCGGTCGGCAGACACGGCGACCGGTGGCAGCGGCGGCCCGATGGTGATGGTCACGCGAGGGAATTGCAGGCGGAACATGCGCCGCCACACCTGGTACGTGCCGCCGAACCCCATCGGCACGATCCGCGCCTGGGTCACGTGCGATACATAGGCCGCGCCGGGTTTCACGGCGTCGATGGGCTTTTCCCACGTGCCGCCCTCAGGGAAAATGCCGAGCCGCCCCCCGTTCTTGAGCGCCGCCAGCATGCGCTTGAGTCCTGCGCGGTCTGCCATGCCCCGCTTCATGAGGATCAGCCCCGCATAGTTCACCACCCAGTTGGCGGGCCACAGCAGCTTGAAGTCGCCGGGGCCGACAAACACCGTGTCCGGCGGGAGCAAGACCAGGAACAGCAGCGCATCAAACGTCGAAGTATGGTTGGCCGCATAAATCACGGGGCCGGGCGTGTTCAAATGGTGGCGTCCGGTGATGGTTGTGCGCGTCAGCAGGCGCAGTAGCAGCCGCCCCCCCAGCCGTAAGACCATACGAACCAGGCGCGTCCGTCGGTTGAGCATCGAGACCCCCTTTGAGCGTGCAGGCACGCGATGAGTCTAATGTCGGGGCACTGTGCCGGGCAAATGAGGGGGGCGGCCCAACCGCGCCGGAATGGCGCTTGAGCCATTCACAAGAGCGGCAGACTCATGATCTTCGCGTTACAATCGGGGGCGCAACTTTGATTGCCCCAAAAGAAATTAGCAGGAGGACAGGCGCGTGCAAGACGATCTTCGCAGCACCCAAGAGATTTTTGGCGATTTGTTCGGTGGTCTGGTCAGCCTCGGCGCGCGCGGGGTCGATGGGTTTGTCATTGCCAAGGCGCTCGCCCGGCTGTTGATCCAGCAAGGTGTCATCGACAAAGAGACATTTATTGCCACCATGCGCCAGGTGGCGCACGAAGAACTGGAAGAATCGACCGAACTCACCGAGTTTTTGAGCGCGACCTTTGCCGAGATTCTGGATCAACTCCAGGCGCGCGCCCAAAAGACCGCAGGTGGCGGGCCTGACGACAACCAGTAAACGCGTATGCTGCCAGTCATCACCGATCTGACGCGCATAGCGACCCTTGCAGCCCAACGGGGCGATGATTATGAGGCGTTTGGTCACTATATCGATCGCATGTGGGAGTGCGAAAGGCGCGATTCCGCAGAGCTTGACGCGCTAGTTGCCGCGATTGCGGCAGACGTGATCCCGCTCATTGATTGTACGGCGTGCGCCAACTGCTGCCGCGCGATCACGGTTGGCCTTGTGCCGGAAGATGTGCCGCCGCTGGCCCATGCGCTGGCCATGTCCCCCCAGGATGTCATTGCTCGCTACGTGGATCGAGAAGCCGGTGCGCGGCATGAGGAATGGGGCGTAATCTGCCGTTCGCCGTGCCCGTTGCTACGCGGGAACCTGTGTTCAGTGTATGCTTCCCGCCCCCGGTCGTGCCGCGATTATCCCGCGCTCACGCCTGATTTCCGCTGGCTGTATCCGGTTATTGCGCAGGGCGCGGGGCTGTGCCCGATCATTTTCAACGTGATCGAGCGCCTGAAGGTGCAGCTTGGCTGGTGAGTTGCCGCGTGCCTGACACTGTACCGGGGGAGCCAATCGCGGCTCCCCCGGCTGTCGCTTACCTTGTTTCGCTGCGGGTTACCTCACTTGATTTCCTCAAAGTTCAGCGTGATGCTCACCGGGTGGAACGAGAACGCGCCACCGCGTCCCGGTAGGCTGTCGTCCTCGCACATGGAGGCGAAGGCCAGCAGTGACGAGCATTTGTCGCCCTGCCGGGAGCCGCCGAAGCCGCGCAGGTAGAACGTGCCGCTGTCCGTCTCGAAAGCGCGTCCGGGCAGGCCGCCGATGCTCGTACTGGTTCCTTCTTCCGGCGCGGGCGGCGGACCAACGGTGATTTCCAGGGTGTAGTTGCCAGTCGTGGTGCCCGCGTCGATGCCGTTGCGCGTGGCTATGATGGCGTAGGTGCCGCTTTCCGGCAGTGTGATGGCGATCTGGGCATCGGTTCCGCCGGCGCTGTCGTCATCTTCGGCAATGATGTCGTCGTTGGGGTCGACCAGGCCGATGTAGGCGTCGAGACCGCCCGTGCCGCGCATCGTGATCGTGATCTCGTCACCCGCCTGTCCTTCAAACTCGTAGATGTGGAAGAAGCTGTCATCGGCGATCGTGTTCTTCACCGACGTGCCAGCCTCGATCACACCGATGTACGCGAGGCCGGGTGGCAGTTCATCGCTTGCAGGTTGTTCTTCGACGGCTTCTGTTTCGTCGGGAATGCCCGCAATCAACGCGTATGCCCCGCTCGATTTACCGGTGTCGGTGCCGGCCCGTGTCGCGGCAATCAGGTAAATGCCTGCTTCCTTCACGGTCAGGTGAATGAACGCATCCGTCGGGCCGCCGCCAATGTCCACGCCGCTATCGTCGTCTTCGGCCAGGACGTCACCGGCTTCGTTGGCGAAGATCAGGTACGGGTCGAGCGTGCTCTCATCGGCGAACATGGCGATGATTAACTCTGTCCCGGCCTGGAGTTCCACCGAGTAGATATGGGCGTAGGCGTTGTTGGTGATGGTGCCGCCGACCGGTTCCGCCAGGGCAAGGTCGCCCATGTAGAAGACGCCGGGGCTGACTTCTTCGGGTTCGGTGGCGGTTGCTGCGGTTGTGGTCGTTGATACGTTGGTTGGCCCGCCGCCCCCGGCCAGGGCCAGCGCGTATTGGCCTTGTGATAGGCCCAGGTCGAAGTCGTAGCGCGTGGCGACGATGAGGTAAATACCTGTTGCGGGCAGGGTGATCTCGATATAGGCGTTCGAGTTACCGGCGCTGTCGTCATCTTCGGCCAGCACCTGTTCGGTGGCGGCATTGAGCAAGCCCAGGTAGGGGTCGAGGTTGCCGTCGCCTTCCATCAGTACCTGGACGCGGTCACCTTTGGCCCCGGCGAACTCCCAGACCTCGAAATAGTTCTTGTCCGTGATCGTCCCGTTGACGACATCACCGTAGGCAATAAACTCGCCAGCGGCTGCTGCGCGGGGCAGGGCGGGCATCAGGGCGGCGGCCAGCGCCACCACCACGACCAGCACGATCATTCGTGAAAGCCGGTGTTTCAACATGGTGCTTTTCTCCTGGAACTGTTTGACTGTTTGCGTTCGATGGTCGTTTGATTTCTGCGTTTTTATTTTCATTATGGATGATGTTACATGCAAGATGCAACACATTATTCGATTTTTTTACAGAAATTGGACGTGACCAACCCGTGCCAGGCAGGCTGATCGCATGGTTTTTACGGCGTTTTTATAGTTATCCCACGCGTAAATCGGCCAGGCGGTTTATACTGTCCGTAGGCGGGAAGCAGTCGAAAGGGGACGCATCGTGCGACATTTCATCATTGATACGGATACTGCGTCCGATGACGCGGTCGCGCTCGTCATGGCGGCGCGCTATCCGGGGGTGCACATCGAGGCGGTCACGGTGGTGGCGGGCAATGTGCCGGTGGATCAGGGCGTGCAGAATGCCCTCTATACGCTGGAGTTATGCGGCGCAGGGGATGTGCCGGTATATCGCGGGCTGGCCGCGCCATTGATGCGCCCGCTTGAAACGGCCCAGGATGTACACGGGCACGACGGCATGGGCGATATGGGGTTGTCGCTGGGCAGTCGTGCTCCGGCGGAGGGGCACGCCGTGGACGTGTTGATCGAGACGATCAACCGCCGCGCCGGTGCGATTACGCTGGTCACGCTCGGCCCGCTGACCAATATCGCCGTGGCCCTGGGCCGAGACCCCGCGCTGGCGCAGAAGGTCGAGCGCTGCGTGATCATGGGGGGTACAGGGGAGGGCTATGGCAACGTCACGCCGGTTGCCGAATACAACATCTGGGCGGACCCCGAAGCGGCCCGCATCGTGTTTGAATCCGGCATGCCGATCACGATGGTGGGCTGGGACATCTCGCGCAAGTTTGCCGCGTTCGATCCCGCCGAAGCCGACGAAATTCGCGCCATCGGCACCCCGCTGGCCCGCTTTTGCATGGACATTCAGGGCGCTGTGAACCTTTTTGCGCTGTCCACCACCAGGCTGAAGGGATTTGACCTGCCCGATCCGGTCACGATGGCCGTTGCCCTTGATCCATCGGTGGCGACGTTGCGACGCCTGTATGTCGCCGTTGTGGACGGTGACGGGTTGTGCCGGGGCCAGACGATCGTCGACCATATCGGCGTAACCCGGCGCGTCCCGCAGGTTGACGTTGTACGCCACGTATCGCGCGAACGCTTTGTGGCGATGCTACGAGCCAGCGTCAGCCGGTAGCACTGGAACGCGGACGCGCCACGCGGTTTCGCTCAGGCGCACCGGCTGTTTGGGTTTTGCGGTGACATAGTACAATGAACGGTAATGCGTAACGAATATAGGGAGCCGGGCCATGCACCGCTCTGAGATTCAAGATATGCTGCGCGACGCGATTGCGCTTGCGCAATCCGGACAGCACGCGGAAGCGCGGCGGTTGCTGGAACAGATCGCTGAGGTGGCCCCTGATCTGGAAGCTGTCTGGCTGTGGCTGGCGACGGTTGCACCCGATCGCGCCGAACGCATGGCGTTTTTGGAGCGGGCGCTGGCGATCAACCCCGATAATGCGACGACCAGGGCCGCCTATGCGAAGCTCGCCGGTAAGCCGCCGGAGCCGCTCGCCCCTCCCAGCCGGAAGCGTCCGGCGCAGCTTGAAATGCGCACGCGGGATGCGCCGGTCTCGCGAGGCAATGTCATCATGATCTTGGCGGTCGGTGTGGTGGCGGTGTTTGTCGTCGTGCTGGCCGTCAATCTGCGCGGCGAGGCAACCGGCCCGCGCACGCCACCGGCCCCGCTTTTCAACCTGCCCACTGCGACGTGGACGCCCAGGATGTCGCCAACGCCCAGCCGGACGCTGCGCCCGACTAACACCCCCGGCCCATCCCCTACGTCGATTTGGGATACGCCCCCGCCAACCTGGACGGTATCACCGACGCGCCCGCCCCTGACCCCGTCACCATCACCGACGCTGCCGCCGCGACCTACCAATACCGCGTCGTTCACGCCCCTGCTGCCGACGGCGACTTTTACCCGGATTCCTCCCACAGACACGCCCACGCCCGCCCCGGCGACGCAAACGGCGGCCTTCGCGCTCACGAGTGATGCGCCGGGCGGCGACCCCGCCAGGCCAGCCAGTGCCACCGCGACCCCGCTGCCATCGTCACGGGAGTGAGCAGGCGGAGCGCCGCGGAGCCGGTTGCACGCGCTGCGGGAGACGAGTACAATGCTCCTCACATGTCAGAATTGCTGGCTTTCGCTTGCGGGCCAGATATCGACCTGGAATGGCTCAGGCGAAAAGTTGTGCAGTTCTTCGCCTAACGTGGTACAATAATCAAGCATGGGGTGCGCATCGCACTTACCAGAATGCTAGGTGGAGTCCATAAAAGAAGGAGAATTACCGTGGCGATTGAATTCTATGATGTAAAGCTTCGTCAGAAGGTTAAAATCAACGAGAGAGACGTCAAGAAAAAGAAGTTCCTAACGAAGAACGGGCAGACCCGCTACGGGCTACGTGCCAAGACGTCTGATGGCCGTAACCTGACCAAGTTCATCTCCAAGGCGGACTGGGAAAGACTTCGTCTGCCGGAAGAGAAGTAGCCAGTTCGTTTTAGTCTTGGGCAAACCCGCGCGTTCTCGTGCGGGTTTGTTCTTATGGGCGGTGTGTGTTATCTCCGGCTTGTTTTACGAAACACGCCAGGCGCACCACCGCGCTCCGGCCATGCCTGTAGCGTGACATAGACCTCACCCCCCTGGTTTCATTCTCCAGCCGAGCAAACAAGGGAAGAACCGAGTGCAAA
>CAZSXY010000079.1:0-3475 GCA_964611395.1 uncultured Anaerolineaceae bacterium
TGAGAGTAAGCATACATTTCTCAGAGGGTTCAGTGTACCATCCGACAGCGGCTATGCTGGCCAGGTGACAAACGAAGGGTGGACCAATGGCACCATTGTTGTGCCCACCGACGCAGTGCGTGCCGAGTCACTGATTCTCATCACGCCGATCACCGAACCACGTGGGCGCTGGTGGGTTCATGTTGAAAACCCAGGCGAATCGTTTGTATTGCATAGCTCTGCCCTAGATGAAGATATGGCTTTCAACTGGTTGATCATCAATCAGTAGTGTCCTCAGTGGCATATGGTTGTCTCCCTTCGTCCCAACGTCCGCTTGCACACACAAAACAGGCCAGGAGCGCCTGACTCCTGGCCCGCACCAATCGCTATGAGTGTCAATGTCTCAGTACCGGAAAATCGCCGCTACCAGATCGCCGCCGGGCATTTCATCCCGATCCACGACGTAGACGATCCCGCCGTTGGCAATCGTCTGCGCCGCCGCCAGATCAAGCAAATCGTGATCGCCTGGTTGTTGGGACGGATGCACGTGCACTTTATGGCTATGCGGCCGGTACTGGCCCCATTGCCGGACCCCGCGCGGCACAAACAGCGTCGCCACGCGCCCTTCATGCGCCGCCTGGACAACGTCTTTGAGGTAGTGCGATGCACGGGGATCATCCCGGCCCGCCAACTCATGAAAGAGTGCCACCTGCTCGGCCTGCGCCTGCTCAAAATACGGCTTCATCACGGCCCACGACCGCTGGTGTAGCTCCTTAGCGCTCAACATATCCGGGTTACCGGTCACCCCCTCCGGCAGCAAGTGCGGATAGGTGTTGGCTTCCCGATAAATGGGTTGCAGGTAGTCAATGCCGGCGAGAATCAACGGGGTGTTTTTGTCGGCAATGACCTCGTGCAATCCCCGATCCACCATCTGGAAATACCGCAGAAGGTCTTGCTTGGGCGTATCGTCACCACCGCCTCCCTGACCGTGAAAAACGACTCCTCCGCCACTACCACCGACAGCGCGGAACTGGCGCTGCGGCTGGTCATATTGCAACGCTTCAACCAGGCTTGACGGCACGCCGGACAGTTTGATCTCGCGCACGCTGTCCCGCGAGCATTCCAGGAACCGAATCTGTTCCTTACTCAACGCCAGGACGAAGAATGTGCCGTCGCCACTGAACAGGGGCAGCAACGGCTTGACATGAAACCTCCTCTTGATCACCACCAACTCTTCAAATTGAACCGGGAGGCGATAATAACTCGCGTGGTCGGATGACAGAAACACGGCCAGCCCGTCGCCTGTGTTGCGCCAGAGATCCGCATCGTCGAGCATGACCGTCGCGGGTTCAAGCAATTGCTCGGTGTCCGGCACACGCATCCCCAGCGCTTGCAGTCCCTCGCTGGCCTGGCGGATCAAATTCCTAAACCGGATGGTATTTTGCTGCACCTCCGTCCCTGCACGCACTGTAGGCATGAATATCGACACGCACCACTCACCTTCAGCTTCTATCAGCACTTTGAGGTCGTTTCGTGTCAAAGAATCCATAGCCGACTCCTTTCCTTTCCAAAGAGGATAAAGGACTTTCACGTTCAGCGCCAACTGCTTCGCCTAGCGCACGCGCGCACCGGATACAAGGTGCCAGTGCAAGTGTTTCGACTCCTGGTAGTGGCCCAGGTTCGTAATCACGCGGCACGCGCCGTGCTCCGCCACCACTTGCGCCGCCACCTGGCGGATGATCGCCAGCATTTCCAACACCAACGCATCCTCGGCAGCCGTCAGCGCCAACAGCGACTCGATGTGCCGTTTGGGGATCACCACGATGTGCACCTCATAGAACGGGCGCGTGTGATAATAGGCCAGCACGCGGTCGGTTTCCAGCACACGTTGCACGGGCGTGCGCCCGCTCAAGACCTCGTCGCAATAGAAATCGACACTCATGCTTCGCCCCGCCCGTAATCTAATGTGAGATAAGAGCACGTGTCCGGCGACATCGCGCACTCCTCTTCCCACGCCAATGAACGTGGTAGCAGCACCTGTTGATCCAGAGTATACACTACGCGGGTGAATTGTCGTTTCGCATATTTCTGTGGCACAATAAAGACAATCTGATCCCAAAACATTGTGCGAATTCGATTGAGTTTATATAAACGGAAGGTGTGCCGTGCCAGCGCAAGAAAAACTCTCCCCAACTGAACAATATATGGCTTACGTAATCGGACTGGGCATCGTGCTGATCGTGGTCGCGCTATTCCTCATCGCAGTGGACACAATTGACAACGACGACATCACCACGAGCCTGTTGATCGTGGGCATCGTCATTACATTCCTGGGCATTGGCGGCTGGTTGTTCCTGCTGCGTCCCTGGGAGAAATTCGACGATCTCACCACCCCGCAGTATACCGGGCACGAGCCGCCCCACGCCGAAGCCAAACCTGCGGCCCCGGTTGCCGAAGCCAAACCCGCCGCTCCAGCCGCCGAAGCCGCGCCCAAAGCGCCACAAGCCGACGACCTGACACTAATCGACGGCATCGGCCCCAAGTCGGCAGCCGCTCTCAACGAAACGGGAATCACCACCTTTGCCCAGGTCGCCGCCATGACCCCCGCAGACCTCGAAGCTCTGCTCAAGGAAAAGCGCGTGCGCCTCGTCGCCGGCACCGAAACCTGGCCCCAGCAGGCCGCCCTCGCTGCTAAAGGGGACATGGACGCCTTGAAAGACCTCCAGGCGCGCATTAAAGGTGGTGTGCTGCAAGATGGCTAGCATCGCTTTCAGGGTCAGGGCGGTCTTCTAAAGACGCAAATGCAGGGGTCGAAAACATCTGGCGCAAACAGCGGCTGAGGACTAACGCACCCCCGTAGGGGAATCGCTGAAAACAGGGATTACCTGGCACGCGCGGATCGCTCGCGCCATCATCGCCTGTCGTCTCAATGGGACTATGGCAACGCTAAAACCGGTTCGTCATCTGGGAAGGCTTGGCGGAACTCGGAGTCGATGTACGTGTAGCTATCGACCAGCACCGGGTTCAGCGCATCAAACAACGCGCGTACCGGCGGCCCCGTCACCGGGGACAGGGGCAAACGCCGCGTGTTCGGATACTCACAGCGATAAATGACGATCCCGTCAATCTCGTTCGCAATCCAGCAATGCTCAGCCACAAACGAATAGATCGGCTCCAGGTTCGCCACGTCGCGCCGCCCCCCGGCTTCCCACCACGTGATCCGGCGGGTTGGGTCGAGCGGGGGCACACGGTCGCCATCGACCATCGTACTATCCACGATGATCGCCGGTTGCCCCAGTTGCAGGTCGCGCACCATTTCCCGGATGTAATCGCTGGTGATCGCGTCCGGCACAATCAGCGGATAGCCATAGTGGAACTGTGTCGGGCTGTCGCGCCCGGATTGGAAATTCAGGACGGTATTCGCACCCCACACCAGCACCGTGTCGTCCGGGCTGGTATGTTCGACCACATAGGTGACGAGCGAATTCTGGCGCTC
>CAZSXY010000079.1:3575-19444 GCA_964611395.1 uncultured Anaerolineaceae bacterium
TGCGCGATCACGGGTAGACTCATCGTCGTCAACAGCGTCATCGCCGGAATCAGGGTGATATAGTAGTGCGCGTACCCCCGGTTGGTGATGTTCACCAGCACCATATCGGTGAAGAACGTCAGCACGATCCACACCCGCAACGTGATGTTCGTTGCTACGCGCCGCGTATTGATTGTGCGCGTCTTGTAGCCGCGCCACGCCACACGCATCCCCACCACCAGAAACGGCAATAGCGGCACAATCACCAGCGGAGCCAGGCTGCGCGTCCACGTGCCGATGATCGTCCTGCCGATCCACACCGACTCATCGCTCACCCACTCATGAAAGACGCTCGCCGCCGTGAACGATGCGCCGATGGCATCATCAAGAATGCCATACGCCAGCAGGTACACAGCCACGATCCCCAGGCTGGTCAGACCGCCCAAGATGGTCACGCTAAGCCAATGCCAGCGCCGGTGCGTACCAAGCACAGGATGGCGCGTGATCATGATGGCGGGAACGAAAGCCAGCGCCACGCCAACCGTTGTCTGTTTGATCAGAAACGCCAGCCCCGCCGCGAAGCCGACCGCAAACCCCCAGCGCGACCCCGGGTTACGTAGAAACTGGTAGCCCGTCGCAAACACGAGCATCTGCGGGAACAGCGCATACGGCTCGGTGAAATTCGTGTCCGATACAAGCGCAGGATGGCGGGTCAGCAATACGAGAATCAGCGGCCCAATCCATGTTTCGGCGCGGTCGCCATAAAGCTGGCGCAACAGCCAGAACATGGTCATGCCCGCCATGAACAGCACGATGTTCTCGCTCAACCACAGCGCCCACCGATTGGTTCCGAACGCCAAAAATGCCAGTGCATCAATAAAATAAATGCCCGGCAGCTTGTTATCCCACGCATCGATATACGGCAAGCCGCCATCGCGGATTACCTTGCCCGTGTAGGCAAAGATTCCACTGTCGCGCCGTTGCTCAATCACATAGGGGGAAAGCTGCAAAGAGACCAGAATAATGAGGAGCAACAAACAACACGCCAGCAGCACCCACGACATCCTGGCGAAAGCCGAACGACGGCTTCTCGCACGCGGATGGTCTATCGTGTGGCTCATGCGGGTTAACGCTTCTCCTTCATGTACGCTTACAGCTATTATACAAGGGCTGGACGATGCGATCAACGTGACCAGAGTACGAACGGCGTGAGAATACCCTCACGCCGTAACCGTCTAGCGATGCGATTCTACCAGAGGAACAGGGTTATTTCAATAGGTCGCGCACGGCCTCACGCTCAGTCTGCAGCTCCTCGGCGGACACCCGCAATTTCTGCCGCGCATAGTCGCTCAGCTCCAGCCCGCCGACAACCGCCACCGAACCATCACCCGTCGAGCGCAGCGGGAACGAGTATAGCAAGCCATCCGGCACGTCGTATGGGTTGCCATCCGAGAGAATCGCCCCGCTAAACCAGTCGCCATCCGGCGTGGGCGTCAGCAGGCTTTGGATGTGATTCACGGCAGCGTTAGCCGCGCTTGCCGCGCTGCTCTTGCCCCGCGCGTTGATGATTTCCTTGCCGCGCTGCTGCACGATCTTCAAAAAATCGCCCTCGAACCAGGCGCGATCGGCGATCACGTCCAATGCCGGTTTGCCGTTGATCAGCGCGTGCTCAAAGTCGGGGAACATGGTCGGGGAGTGGTTCCCCCACACGGCGAGATTCGTCACGGCGCTGACGGGTACGCCCGCCTTCTTGGCGATCTGCGTCTTGGCACGGTTCTGGTCCAGGCGTGTCATGGCCATCCAGCGATCGGCGGGCACATCAGGCGCGCTGTGCATGGCGATCAGGGCGTTGGTATTGCACGGGTTCGCCACCACCAACACGCGGATATCACTGGCCGCATGGTCATTAATCGCCCGCCCCTGCGTCACGAAAATCGGCGCATTATCTTTGATCACGTCAGCGCGTTCCATCCCTTTGCCACGCGGCTTGCCGCCAACCAGGATCGCCCAGTTCGCATCCCTAAAAGCCACGTTGGGGTCGTCGGTTGCCACAACATCGTGCAGCAACGGAAACGCGCAATCATCCAGCTCCATAATCACGCCGCGCAAGGCCTCCTGCGCCTGGGGAATTTCCAGCAATTGCAAGATGATAGGTTGGTCCGGGCCGAACGCTTCACCGTTGACCAGGCGATAAAGCAAGCTGTAGCCAATCTGACCGGCAGCACCGGTCACTGCCACACGAATCGGTGTTTTCACCTTCGTACTCCTTAGTGGTTCCTAACCATTAACATTTCTGAGATTAACACTCTCGACAAATATTTTACCGCCAAAGCATTTCCCATGACAACCTGAATCGCGACCCGCCTGCCCTTTCTGCTGCGACCTCACGCCGCCGTTTTGTGGTATACTCGCCCCTGTTTTGGCCATCCTTACACACACCATAAGACACATGCCTAATCGTTTTCTTGATCTGACTGACGGTGTCGCCATGATCGTCACCGATCTGCATGGTGACCGTGACGCATTCGCACGCTACGTGACGCGGTTCCATGACCTGCATGCTGCCGGAGACGTCCAACGGCTGATATTTCTGGGTGACCTGATTCACGGCTACGGCCCGCCGCAACACGACAAAAGCCTGAGCATCATCCTTGATGTGATCGCGCTGCGCGACAGGCTCGGCCCAGACACCGTGATCATGGTGCTGGGCAACCACGAAATGCCGCACATATACGGCGCATCGCTGGCCAAAGGTGACCTTGAATTCACCCCGCGTTTTGAGCACGCGCTTGGCGGTCACCGGGAAACCGTCCTGACGTTCTTTGACAGCCTGCCCCTTGCCGTGCGTACCGCCGCCGGTGTGATGCTAAACCATGCTGGCCCAGCCGTCGAAGTCATCGATCACGTGGAGCGTCTGCGTACCTTCACACACCAGGATATCCTGTCCGATGCCGATTGGACTCTGGCGCAGGCCGACGACCTGGGATCGTATTACCAGCAATATGGAGCCGTGCACGACCTGCCATACGACGAAGCGGCACGCCACTACCTGGCGATCACCGGCCCCGACGACCCGCGCTACAATCACCTGCTGCGCGCCTTCATCATCGCCCACCGGAGCGAGGACTTCCAGCTACTCTGGGACGCGCTGTTCACCCAAAACGAAATCGGCCTGGCCGAATTCGCTTATTTGCAGGTCGTCCAGGCCTATCTCAAAGCGTTCTCCGCGGACGCGCCCGCGCCCCAACACGTAATCATCAGCGGGCATATTGTCACGCCAATGGGCGGGCACGCCCTGGTCAACCGCCATCACCTGCGCCTGTCGAGCGCCACCCACGCCCGCCCGCGCGAGGCCGGAAATTACCTACTGCTGGACTGCGCGAAGCCGGTGCGTGCGGCCAACGAATTGCTCACCGGACTGGGAACCGTGTTTGAAGACTTCTTTGAGGGCAAACAATGACGCCAGCCACTCCGCACACGATCACGCGCGTTCTGCTCATCCGGCACGGCGAAACCGCCTGGAACAAGGCGGGGCGCTGGCAAGGACACGCTCCCGTGCCGCTCAATGACACCGGCCTTGCCCAGTCTGCCGCGCTGGGGCGCTACCTGGCAGCCAACGACCTGCGCATTGATGTGCTGATCAGCAGCGACCTTAAGCGAGCCATCCAGACGGCACAGGCCATCACGGCAGCGCTCGCGCTTCCGCCCCACACCGATCCGCGTCTCCGCGAGATCGATCTGGGCCACTGGCAAGGGCTGACGCGCGACGAGGTCGCTGCCTGGGACGCGGAACGCTACGCTGCTCACCGCGAGGACTGGTACAACATCCCGATCCCAAACGGCGAATCGCACCGACAGGTCAAGGCCCGCGCCCGCGCCGCATTTGACGACATCACCACGCGCCACACCGGGCAAACGATCGCGCTGGTCAGTCATGGCGGGACGATCGGCATGCTACTCGAAAGCCTGTTCGGCCCCATCGAGCGCCCAACGCTAACCAACACGTCCCTCACCATCGTGGAGCAAACCGCTCCCTCAAGCGCATGGACGCTGGTAAAAGTAGCGTGGGCACCGCACCTGGTGGAGACAGCGGCGCTCGGCGAGACGTGGTAGCGATATGCAATTTGCACAAGACCTGTTGACTAAAATTGCCATTCTTTGGATAATCCCTATAGTAACCTCAGTTCGGGACTAGCTGGCGTGCAAGATTTGCGCGTTGTGCATTGACCCTCTCTCCCGTTTTTGCTCTGTGCGTGCTTCAATATCCCCTCAGCGCAGCGGGGAGAGAAAAGGCCAACACCATGAGGCCAGAGGGAGCGGGTGGCCATTAAGCCGGACTCAGGTTATCGTACTTATCCACACCGGAGCACCCACACATCTTGAAGGAGATACCCTATGAATGCGAGCTACCGCAGTGACTACGGTCTGGAACATCACGGTTTTGAAAACGTCGAGCGCGTGTACTGGAATCTGCCGACACCGGCGCTGTACGAGCAGGCAATTCGGCACCGGGAAGCCGTGCTGGCACACCTGGGGCCGTTGGTGGTGCGCACAGGGGACCACACCGGGCGCTCGCCCAACGACAAATTCATCGTTCGCGAATCAACGACTGAGCACGAGATCTGGTGGGGTCCGGTAAACCAGGAGTGCACGCCGGAAAACTTCGATGATCTGCACCACCGCATGATGGCGTATTTCCAGAACCGCGATGTGTTCGTGCAAGACCTGTATGCCGGCGCTGATCCGAGCCACCGCCTGCCTATCCGTGTGATAACCGAGACGGCGTGGCATAGCCTGTTCGCTCGCAACATGTTTGTGCGGATTTTCGACCCAGAGAAGCTACGGCACCATGTCCCTGAATTCGTGGTGATCAACGCCCCCAACATCACGGCGATTCCTGATGTGCATTGCACCTCGTCTGGGGCGTTCATCTTGCTCAATTTCGCGCGACGCATGGTCTTGATCGGCGGCACGCGCTACGCCGGTGAAATTAAGAAGTCGATTTTCACGGTGATGAACTACCTGCTGCCCAAGAAGGGCGTCATGGCGATGCACTGCTCGGCCAATTACGGGAAAGACCCCGACGACGTAGCGCTCTTCTTTGGCCTGAGCGGCACAGGCAAGACAACCCTGTCCAACGATCCCACCCGCACGCTCATCGGTGACGATGAGCATGGCTGGGACGACCGGGGTATTTTCAATTTCGAGGGCGGTTGTTACGCCAAAGTCATCCGGTTATCCCCGCAAGGCGAACCGGCCATTTGGGAAGCGACCCGCCGCTTCGGCACGATTCTCGAAAATGTGAAGATCGATGCCACCCGCCGGCGCGTCGATCTGGACGATTCCACGTTCACGGAAAACACGCGTGCGTCTTACCCCATCACGCATGTGTCCAATGCCGATTACGGCGGCGTCGCCGGGCACCCCAAAAACATCGTCTTCCTCACGGCGGATGCTTTCGGCATCATTCCCCCAATTGCCCGCCTGACTCCCGCCCAGGCACAATATCATTTCCTGGCGGGATATACGGCGAAAGTCGCGGGAACCGAACGCGGCGTCACCGAACCGCAGGCGACCTTCAGCACGTGTTTCGGCGCGCCCTTCATGCCCCTGCATCCAACCATCTACGCCCAGTTACTCGCGGACAAGGTACAGAAACACAACGTCACGCTATGGATGATCAACACCGGCTGGACCGGCGGCCCTTACGGAGAAGGGGAGCGCATGAAATTGTCGTATACCCGCGCCATGGTCAACGCGGCGCTCAGCGGCCAGTTGGACGACGTTGAGATGGCTATCGATCCGATCTTCGGCTTTGCGATCCCCAGGCGCGTGCCGGACGTGCCTTCCGATGTGCTGTTCCCGCGCAACACCTGGAAGAACCCGGACGCCTACGACGTCAAAGCCCGCGATCTGGTCGCCCGCTTCCACAAGTACATGGCCCAGTTCGAAGACTACCTGAGCGAAGACATCAAGGCAGCCGCGCCCAAGGCCCCGTAACGCTTACATCTCGCACCGACAAAGAAGCGCCCTGCACTACGCGCGGGGCGCTTGTGTTTCCGGTTGCGCTTGGGGCTGCGGGGGCGCTAGCGCGTGCCCCACGTATTCCCCGCCAGGTACATCACCGTGTCATCCGGCCAGGTCAGATACAGGCGCGGCACAGGGACATCGCCGGACTGCTGGACGCGCATGATGTAACCTTCTTCCATCGTGACCGCCCAACCCAACTCCGCGCGTACCTGCGGATTGTCAACCCACACGCGCCCGAACCCGCGATCCGGCTTGAATAGGCCCTCCGGTGGCGCTTCGGCAAAAGAGATCGGCTCGCCTTGCCAGCTATCCTTGAAGCGATTCGCCAGCCCGTTATCAAACAACACGAAAATATCACTCGTGTCTGCCCGCCACATCATCACGCCACGCTCGAATCGCTGGTACGCCGCCTGTACGGTGATGGCTTCGTCGCGCGGGCAACTCAGCGCCTCGCCCGGGTGGTCGAAGAAGTACGTGTACGGGCAGATAATATCGACGATGTCAGTCTGTTCGACGGCGTTCCCCGCCGCATCGCTGGCAAAGACCGTGAACACCGCCTGATCGACATATACATCGGGGAGTGTCACCGTCCACGAACCCTGCGGGCCGGTTTCTGGCGCGCGCTGTCCCAGCGCCCCGCCGGGTTCCAGCAGCCAGACCTCCACCGCCGCCGCATTTTGCACATCCCACGTCACCGTCACCGCGCCGCCGCGTGAAATCGTATCCGGAGCCGCTTCAAACGACGTAATCGCCACCGGAGGCAACGGCGATGCACCGCCGAAAAACGACGGCTGCACCGCCGGCACAGTTCCCTGTATCACAGGGATCGGGGGAAGCGTCTGCTCGTCAAGCGTGCGCCCATCCACCAGATCCACCACCCGCAGCCGGATGCGCACCGGCTGTCCCGCGACCGTCTGCACCGGGGCCACCACACCCTCCCCTATCGAAGGAACCCACAGGTTCGGGCGCGGTAGATCAACCGGCACGACCGCGCCACCTTCGAGCACCTGCTCAAAGACCAGGTTGGATGTTGGCGTCCGGTTGCTCACCGCCCACGACACGGCGACGCGGGCCGTTCCATCCGCCAGCGAAGCCCCCGCGACTGTCGTCGCCGTCGTGCTGAAAGCATCGATCCGCACCGCTGGCGCGTCTTCCGGCAGATCGTAGGGAATGATCAGCACACGTTGATCAAGCGTCTGGCCAGCAGCATCAGCGATCACCAGGCTGTATGCCGGCGGGCCGAACGTAAGCGAATGGGTGATCACAACGTCAACCGCACCGGTGGCGGGCCATTGCGCAGCCTCCTCCCCCGGCAGCGGCTCCCACCGATTGACGCGGTACACGGTGAGCACAACCCGGTGATCCGGCCCCACGCCAACTGTCTGCCACGACAACCGGGCGACTGTTTCCCCCGCTTCAGCATCGGCCAGTGAAATCGCCTCGATGTCGCTGCCGAAGCTGATGATCGTTGGCGGCGGCGTCCATCCGGCCTGTCCGTCAGCCGCGAACCCGTCCGCCATCTGCGGGGCAGCCCATGCCACACCCGCGATCAGCAACATGCCCAACACCATACCAGAAAGACTGGCGATCCTTTGCTTCATCATAGTCTCTCCCCTCGCCACGCTGACATCCCACACGCTGACATACGTCTCCTACCAGTATACTCGATTCGCAGCAGGCCCACACCGGCACGCCTTCCCGCGAGCGCCCCACGCACAAAAAAGGCCGCCCCGTGTGGAGCGGCCTGACATGAACTGGTTTGTGCCTCGTTACGCAGCTTAGTTGGTGGGAGCCTTCGCGCCCAGGTCGCCCAGGCCGCTCCAACCCCGCTCGCGCAATACGGCATGTGCCGCCGCCAGGCGCGCAATCGGAACGCGGAACGGCGAGCAACTCACGTAATCCAAACCGATGGTGTGGCAGAAGTCGATGCTTGCGGGGTCACCACCGTGTTCGCCGCAAATGCCAACTTCGAGGCCAGGCCGGGCCGCCCGACCATCCTCAACCGCCATCTTCATCAGCTTGCCCACGCCATCACGATCAATCGTCTGGAACGGGTTCTTCGGCAGAATGCCTTTTTCGACGTACTGCATCAGGAAGTGACGCTCGGCGTCGTCCCGGCTCAGGCCAAAGGCCATCTGCGTCAGGTCATTGGTGCCAAAGCTGAAGAACTGCGCCAGTTCAGCGACCTCACCGGCGGTCAGCGCCGCGCGCGGAATCTCGATCATCGTGCCGAACTTGTAGTCGATCTCGACGCCCTTCTCATTCATCACCGCACGGGCCTCGTCTTCCAGCAAAGTCTGCAGGACCTTCAACTCGTTCACGTGGCAGGTGAGCGGGATCATGACCTCAGGATGCACATCGACGCCTTCCTTGGCCGCTTCGCAAGCCGCCTCGAAGATCGCCCGAACCTGCATCTTGTTCACATCGGGCATCATCACGCCCAGGCGGACGCCGCGCAGACCAAGCATCGGGTTGAACTCGGCCAGTTCATTGGCCTTGTGCAAAAGCGTTTCCTTGGCCGACACATCCTCCCCGCGTTCCTTGCCAAGCGCCACATCTACCATCAGTTCTTCGCGGCTGGGCAGGAACTCGTGCAGCGGCGGATCAATCAGGCGAATGATCACGGGCAGGCCATCCATCGCCTTGAAAATGCCGTAGAAATCCTTGCGCTGTTCCGGCAACATCTTGGATAGCGCTTCGGCCTTCGCCTCGCCAGCGTCGGCCAGGATGTAGTTCTGGAACAACTGCGTACGCTCGCCCAGGAACATGTGCTCGGTGCGGCACAGGCCGATACCCTGTGCGCCATAGCTACGGGCGCGGGTTGCCTGCTCTGGATCATCGGCGTTAGCCCACACCATCAGGCGACGCAGCTCATCTGCCCAACTCAGGATTGTCCGCAGTTCCTTCTGCTCCTCAAAGTCCGGGTACACAACGGGGATTTCACCCAGGAAGACCTGGCCGGTTGCTCCGTTCAGCGAAATCACATCGCCTTCCTTCACCACCGTGCTATCGACCTTGAACTGGCGTCGTTTGAGGTCAATGTCGAGTTCTGACGCGCCGGCCACACACGGCTTGCCAAGCTGGCGAGCGACCACGGCTGCATGGCTGGTGGCTCCACCTTCCGCCGTCAAAATACCCCGCGCGGCCAACATGCCGTGCACATCATCCGGCTCGGTCAGCGGGCGCACCAGGATAACCGACTCGCCTTCCTTCGCTTTGGCCTCGGCGGTGTCGGCGTCAAAGTAGACCTTGCCGACCGCCGCACCCGGCGACGCGTTGAGGCCCTTGGCCAGTTGGATCGTCTTCGCCAGAGCGTCGGTGTCAAAGCGCGGGTGCATCAACTGGTTGATCGTATCGCCGTTGACGCGGGCGACGGCCTCTTCCTTGGTGATCAGGCCCTCTTCCACCATGTCGACCGCGATCTTGACGGCGGCTGCGGCAGTGCGCTTGCCGTTACGGGTCTGAAGCATCCACAGCTTGCCGGATTCGATGGTGTACTCAATGTCCTGCATCTCGCGGTAGTGCTGTTCGAGGACATCGGCAACCTTGAGCAATTCTTCCCACACTTCGGGGATTTCGTTCGCCAGTTCGTACACGTCGTTCGGCGTGCGCGCACCGGATACCACGTCCTCACCCTGGGCATTCAGCAGGTACTCGCCATAGAATTTCTTCTCGCCGGTAGCGGGGTCCCGCGTGAAGGCCACGCCGGTGCCGCTCTTGCCATCGGCGAAGTTGCCGTATACCATCGTCACGACATTGACCGCCGTGCCCCAGTCGTGCGGGTAGCCAAAGTTGTTGCGGTAATCAATGGCCCGCTTCGCATTCCAGCTCTTAAAGACCGCCTCAACACCCAGCCTTAGCTGTCCGTAGGGGTCCTCTGGGAACGGCTGACCCGTGTGATCATGGACCAGCTTTTTGAACAACTCGCCGCATTTCTTCCAACCCTCGGCGCTTATGCCAGCATCGTTCTCGGCTCCTTCTTCCTCGCGGACCTGGTCGATGATCTCCTCGAAAAGTTCGCCAGGCACATCCATCACGACCTTGCCGAACATTTGCACCAGACGACGGTATAAGTCCCAGGCAAAACGCATATCGCCGAACTTCTTCCCCATCGTCTCGACACCACCAGGGGTTAAACCCAGGTTGAGGATGGTGTCCATCATACCGGGCATCGATACGCGAGCGCCCGAACGCACCGACACGAGCAGCGGGTTGCTGTCGTCGCCGAAGACCTTGCCGGTCTTCTTGCTCAGGGCGTCCATGTACTCCAGCACCTGCTCCCACATGCCTTCGGGGAACTGGCCGCCGGACTCGTAATAGGCGATGCAGGCTTCCGTCGTGACCGTGAAACCGGGCGGGACTGGGATGCCCAGCCGCGTCATCTCGGCCAGGTTCGCGCCCTTGCCGCCCAGCAAGTTCTTCATGCCTGCGTCGCCTTCTTCAAACGCATAGACCCACTTATGTGCCATTCAAACCTCTCCTAAACTGTCTGAGGACTACTGCAAGTTGTCTGCTATGTGAGATCGTCACCGTCACTGGCCACCCACCGCCGCACACTGGTTGTACGGATATCCCTTTTGCGCAGTGCTACGGGCCAATTGAGCTACCCTGGCGAATTTTGCCGGGTGCCATGAAACCCGTACAGTGAAAAAACGCACTGGATCAGATGACGAGTGTTACAATCGCTCAACGATACCCCGTCCCGCCTGCCCCGTCAACTGTTTTTCTCGCTGCCAACCAGCTAAAAGCTTGTGCAGATGCAGAGGAAAAGCTATCATCGTGCTGGACACAATCCTACTAAGGAGCATGCTTATGGTGGCTCGCAAGCGCGTTCTCCTCGTTTCACTCCTGTCAATCCTGTTCCCCGCCCTTTGGAGCGGGACCATCCTTGCCCAAAATGGGGATTTTCCTGTCCCACCGGGGCAAATCGTAGCCGGTGACGGCGATGGCCTGTTTACGATGCTTGCCGACGGAACCGAGCGCACCTACCTGGCACAAGAAGAAGATGCCGATTGCTGGCTGCGCGACGGTGTGTGGAGTCCCGACGGGTCGCTCATCATGTACACCGAGATATGTGGCGGCGAGTCGCCGGGCGACTGGCGGCCCGACCCGGAGCGAACCGATCTCCGCACGCGCACGGCGCGGGTGATGGTCGTCGATCCCGCCACCGGCACCACGCGCGAACTTGTGCCCAACGATGGGCTTCACCAGGACTACGCCGGTGACTGGCACCCCAGCGGCAACCAGGTCGTCATTTACTCCGACCGTGATCCAAGCGGCATCTTCAATCTGTTTCTCTACGACATTGGCGACGCCTCGTTGACGCAGCTCACCACATTTGACAGCAACGTCAGTCGCGTATCCTTTGATCCCACAGGGGACTACTTGCTATACAACCGGCGCATCGTCGAAGCCGACGCCATTCGCTTCGAAGTGCGAGCGCTTGACCTGTCCACCATGAACGAAATCCGCGTGGCTGAGGGATTCACGCCCAACTGGAGTCCGGATGGGCAATGGATCGCGTATGCGACCGAGGGCGAAACGTCAGACATATTCGTCATCCCTGCCGATTGTGTCTACAACGGCGGGGGGTGTGACGCCGCCGCCACCGCGCGCAATGTCACCCTCTCACCGGACGTGGCCGAGCGCGAACCCGTCTTCAGCCCGGACCAAACGCAGATCGTGTACGTGCGCGACACCGACTCCAGCCCCGGCACGCTGACGTGGGACATCTTCCGCCATGACCTGCGCACCGGTGTACATGTCAATCTGACCAATACCACCAGCGCTGAAGAACGGCATCGCGGCTGGCAACCCGTCGAAGCCCCCGATCGCGTCGATGTCGCATCGGTGCTGCCAGTCGTCGTGCGCGTCTCAACCAGCCAGGGCGCGGCCAACCTGCGCTCCGACCCCAGCACCAACGCCAACATCGTCGGCGTCCTACCGCGCGGCACGTTGTTGATCGTGCAAAGCGCCCTGCCCGATCGCACCTGGTACTACGTCACCCTGCCGGAAGATGGCGCAGAAGCCTGGATTTATAACACGCTGATAGCAACGGTGAACGGCGACCTGGACAGCGTCCCGGCCAGCCCGTAAGGGATGACATTCATGACAATAACATATTATTGCCCCCCTGCAGGCGTCAAAACGGTGCCTGTCCGGTGGGCGGTGCGCGTCTACCGCGCCCTCTACCGCATCAGCCCATACGAGGCCCTCAACTGCACAGAGACGCAAGAGCCACCGTCACTGCTGCCGGACGAACAATTGGCCGCCAACCTCAGGCAGGCAATAAACCATCTCACCGGGGCGGGGGTCGATCTCGAAACCGGGCGCGTGGATTACCAGGGGCTGCGGGCCAGCGAAGCGTTTGAGGCGTACACAGTCGCGGTGTGTGCGCTGTGCGATTTTGACCCCTTCTGCCTGACCGATCACCAGGAACGGCTGGCGTTCTGGATCAATCTGTACAATGCCCTGATCATCCACGCCATCATCGCTTATGATGTCAAAGAGAAAATCACCGAGATCGGCGGCATCTTTGAGCGGGCCGCTTATATCCTTGGTGGGTACCGCTTGAGCGCGGACGACATCGAACACGGCATCCTCCGGGCCAATGCCGGTCATCCGGCCATGCCCGGCCCGCGTTTTGGTGCCAGCGATCCACGCCGCGAGCTTTGCATGGCGACGATCGATCCACGCATTCACTTCGCGCTCAATTGCGGGGCAGAATCATGCCCGCCGATTGGATTTTACCAGGCTGATCAACTCGACAGGCAGCTCGACCTGGCGGCACGACATTTCGCCGCATCCGGCGGGGTGCAGGTTGATCGCGACCAGATGGTTGTCCGTCTGTCGCGGATTTTTTCATGGTACGCGAGTGATTTTGGCGGGCGCTGGTTTGGGCGCGGAGGGCGTGCCGATCTTCTGCGCACGGTGAGCGCCTATCTCAACGAGGATACCGGTCAGTTCGTGCGCAAGCATGCGGGCCGGTTACGTATATCCTTTCTGCCGTACGATTGGTCTCTGAACACATAACCCCTGCGAGCAAGCCAACCTCGCCCGCAGCACAGCATCAGCCGTCCTGTTCCGGGGCATCTGCCACATTCTCCGCTGCCGGCGGGCTGCGGCGCACAAACTGTACCTGGGCCACGCGCATTTCATCCATTGTCAACACGACCACATCGTACTCACCATACCTCACCTTGTCCCCAACTGTCGGAATCCTGTCCAGACACTCGGTCACAAACCCGCCAATCGTCGATGAATGCGTCACGCAGGTCGGGTCGCCAAAGCGTTCGATCACATCGTTCATGTTCGTCAGCCCGTCGATGACCGGCGCGTCGGCATCATCGCTGATCGGCCCAACCTCGGCATCGAATTCATCCTGTACCTCGCCAACCAGTTCTTCGAGGATGTCTTCCATCGTCGCGATTCCCGCCATGCCACCATATTCATCAATCACAACCGTGAAATGCATCTTGGTGTGGCGCATCTGCTCTAACACCCGGTCTACACTCGCCATTTCAGGGAAAAACAAGGGAGTCCGCAGAATCGAAGCCAGATCGAACGTCTCCTCGCCCGCGAGCAACTCAGACCGGTGCACCACGGCATCGAACAGGTCTTTGGTGTGCAGCACCCCCACCACCCGATCCAGCGAATCCCGGTAAACCGGATACCGAGAGTACGTGCCTGACGAAACACGCTCCAACACTTCACGGAAGGGTGTATCAATAGCAATTCCCTCGACTTCAACACGCGGTTGCATGACATCGCTGAGGTGAATGTCCCCAAAATCGAATACCCGTTGGAGCAGTTGTTCTTCGGTATCTTCGATCACGCCCGCCTCGTGGGCCGTATGAACCAGCATCAGCAATTCTTCGGCGGAATGCACCCGCTCGTGCCCGCTGGCAGGTTCAAAACCCAGCAGCCGCACAACGGCATTACCAATGCCGTTCATCACGTAGATCACCGGGCGAAAGAGCTGCATGAAGGCCGTGGTGGGCCTTGCCACAATGACCGATGTCCCTTCCGGGTGCTGAAGGGCTATCGACTTGGGAGCCAACTCCCCCAAGACAATGTGCAACGTGGTCACCACCGAAAACGCGACCGCGACCGCGAAACCGGCCCCCAACGTATGCACCACATCTTCCGGCAGCACACCCTCCAGGAGCGCCTCGATCAAATGGCCGATCGCCGGTTCACCGATCCAGCCTAACCCCAGGCTGGCCAAGGTAATGCCAAGCTGTGTCGCCGCGATGTAGTTATCAAGATGGTCAATAGCGGACTTGGCCGCACGTGCCCCCCGGTGTCCCTGATCGGCCAGTTGTGTGATGCGCGTGCGGCGTGCGCCGACAAACG
Organism: uncultured Anaerolineaceae bacterium; assembly: GCA_964611395.1. GTDB lineage: Bacteria > Chloroflexota > Anaerolineae > Aggregatilineales > Aggregatilineaceae > CAZSXY01. The sequence continues at coordinate 17,940 of CAZSXY010000079.1, forward strand.
CGAATTCGGCAGCCACAAAGAAACCATTCACGAACACCAGGGCCAATACGGCCAGCAACCCCAACACGGTTTCCATAACGTTCTCCACAAACCCCTCTCAGCATTGTCCCGCGCACCAGGCACGGGATTGTACTAACACCTTAACATAGCTTGGGGCAGAACGATAGCCCTTTAACCGGTCATTCGCCGGGGATCGGCAGGGCTGCCAGTCATTTTTATGATGAACATTGAATTATTGCCTCAGACTGTTATAATACCCGCGCACAGAAAAACACCCTGCCGGAGGAAGGCCATGACCGAAAACCTGCCTGCCACATCGAACACACCGGCTGAGGGCGAGGCGATCCTGTCGTACCGCCGCCAGATATTCACCGCCCGCCCCGGCATGACCGTGCGCGACGCGATCATTCAAATCGGGCTGAATCCCGAAGCGATTCTCGCCACTCGTGACGGGCAGCTCATCACCGACGAGGTGGTGATCCGGCAAGGCGACCGGATCAAGTTGCTCTCGACCATTTCCGGCGGCTAGGGCAGCCCATGACCAGGCGATTTCATCCTTTGCTGCAATGCCGTCATTGTGGCGAAAAAGCCGTCATCAACATGCGGCAACACAAACTGGCGCTTTGCGGCCCGCATTATGTCGAATGGGTCCACAAGCAAACGCAGCGCTTCATCGAGAAATACCACATGTTCACGCCCGATGAACGCATCCTCGTCTCCGTTAGCGGCGGCAAAGACAGCCTCGCGCTGTGGGACGTTTTGCTGGCGCTGGGATACCGGGTCGATGGGTTGTACATCGGGCTGGGCATCGACGGCGGCGTGAATTATAGCGACGAATCCCACCGTTTCATTCAGGACTTCATCGCCATGCACGGCGGGAGCCTCACCCTCCACACCGTCGATGTAGCCGATGTCTACGGCGCACCGCTTCCGGTAGCAGCTCGCATGACGAATCGGGGACGCGACAAGCCCTGCTCATTGTGCGGGTTGACCAAGCGCCACATCATGAACCGCGTGGCGCTTGATCACGGGTATGACGTGCTGGCAACAGGCCACAACCTCGACGATGAGGCCGCCGTTCTGTTTGGCAACACGCTCCAGTGGTCGGTCGAGTACCTATCGCGCCAGGGACCGGTCATGCCCCCCTCGCACCCCGGCCTCGCCCGCAAAGTCAAGCCGTTGTTCCGCTTCTATGAGCGCGAGATGGCCGCATACGCCATCGTGCGCGGCATCGAGTACGTGTACGACGAGTGCCCGTTCGCCGAGGGCGCAACGAGCATCCGCTACAAAGAAATGCTCAACGAGCTTGAAGTCGAGAGTCCGGGCATCAAGCTCCAGTTTTACCTGCGCTTCTTGAATGCCAGGAAGAAATACAACCTGTTCCACGCCGTCCAGGAAGAATTGCAGCTCAACACCTGCCCCCGCTGCGAACAGCCCACCACCAACGAGGGCGAATGCACCTTCTGCCGCACCTGGGACCGCATCACCGAGCGGCTGGCAGAGTC
>CAZSXY010000080.1:0-10445 GCA_964611395.1 uncultured Anaerolineaceae bacterium
TTGCGTCCGGTTGGTAAACCGGTTGAACAACTGGAGCAATGCGGGCAACAATCCCAGGTCATCCAACAAGGGCGGGTGCAGGTCTAGCGACATTTCACTGACCCGGCGCATCACTTCGTTGACCAGCGCCAGGCTTTCGTCCAGTTTTGGGCGCACCTGGTCTGGTGGTAGCCGTTTGCTCAGGCCAAGCGTCATCTGCGCCCCGGCCAGAAGCTGGTAAATCTCGCCGTGCAACTCGCGGGTGATGTGACGACGCTCAGCCTCTTGGACTTCGACCAACCGCCGCGAGAGGGCGCGCAGCCGGACCTGCGCACTCACCCGCTGCTTTTCTAACTGCGCCCGTATCGCTTCCAGCAACTCGAATAGCGAGACGGGTTTCGAGATGTAGTCGTCAGCGCCCAGCGACATACCCCGCCGTACGTCATCACGCGTTTCAAGCGCGGTCAAGAAAATAAACGGGATGGTCGCCGTGTCCGAGTCGCGGCGCAATTCCTTGAGCACCTCGAACCCGTCCAGCCCCGGCATCATGATGTCGCAGATGATCAGGTCCGGGCGAATCGCGCGTGCCACTCGCACACCTTCCAGGCCGTTTTCTGCACAGGCGGTTTCAAACCCCTCAAACTCCAGGATTTCCCGCATATTTTCTAAAACGACCCGCTCGTCCTCAATAATAAGAATCTTTGTCATGATGGAGCGTCCCAAAAGTTTCTAATAATCCATTGGCCCGCTGTGCCCATACTTTAATCCTACCCGTTTCGCTACAAAATGCTACCTCCCCAAGGCCTGCCCATAAGCCCGGCAACATGCAGGTGGCACAAAGGCGTAATCATCCGTACAATGTGGCGTCAGAATAGCGAGTCACACATACCAGGACGGATGAGTGTGCCCCCACCACGCCCTTACGAAACAATCGCCAGTCGCTACCTGTGGCAGAGCAGGTGGTATAACCTCCGGCAGGATCACATCCGCGCCCAGGATGGCACCGAACTCACCTACACCATCATCGACAAACCGCGTGCCGTCTGGATCGTGCCCGTCACCACCGACGCCAACCTGGTGCTGATCAACCAGTACCGCTACGCAGTTGACGCCTGGTGCCTTGAGGTTCCGGCGGGGAACATCGAAGCGGGGCTTGATCCGCAGGACATGGCTGCGCGAGAATTACGGGAAGAAATCGGTGGTGTGGCCGGGCGTATGATTCGTGTTACCGACTTTTATACCATGAACGGCATCGGGAACGAAATCGCTGTCGTTTATCTGGCGCTTGGTGTCACATTGCACGAGCCGGAACGCGAACCAACAGAACATATCGAATTACGCATCATCCCGGTGGCCGAAGGACTGCGCCTGGCCCGTACCGGACACATCAAAGACGGCCCAAGTGCGCTGGCGATTCTGCTCTGTGAGCCTGTTCTGCACGAATACCTGGGAGAATCCGCACCATGATTCGACGCGTGACAGCGCTGATTGCGATCGTTCTGTCGCTGGTCGCCTGTAGCAACGACACCGCCACCCCGGTGGGCGACCCGCCCTTGTTAAGCGGCTTTGAGTCCATGCCCAAACAGCTAGCGACCGTCGTCCTGACCGCCACCCCCACACCGGTCATTGTGGGCGGTGAACCAATCGAGGTCCAGCAGCCAACAGCCACGCCGGGGCCACCGCGCCCCACCGCCACACTCACGCCCTATGTGGGTATCTTCCTGGGCGAGCCAACATCCGAAAGCGGCGAACCTGCTCCCACGCTGGCCCCGTATGTCTTCAGCCCCGGTGGAGGAGCAGTGATCGCCAGTGGCGGAGTCGTCAGCCCAGGCAGTGGCGCATGTAGCTTCCCCGTGAGCAGCGTGCTGGCCAACGCCTATAATAGCAACGCCGCCCTGCAGGAAAGGCTCGGCTGCCCTGTCAGCGGCGGCACGGTCATCTATGGCATGGCCACCCAGCCCTTTGAGCGCGGCACCATGTTCTGGCGCAGCGACACGCGGCAGATTTATGCCCTGGCCAACAACGGCCAGTTGTGGCAAATGGCCGATAGCTGGAACGAGAGCATGCCCGCCGATGATCCCGCCTACGCGCCCCCTGCGGGACTGATCCAGCCGGTGCGGGGTTTTGGGTTGGTCTGGCGCAGCAACCCCTCGATCCGCGAGGCGCTTGGCTGGGGAACCCAACCCGAAGCGCCCTATGACGGCTTCTGGCAAGATTTCGAGCGCGGCGCAATGCTCGTCAGCAACACCAACCTGATCTATGCGCTGTTCACCGCCGAAGGCCAGCACTCTGGCCCGCTCGCGCCATAGCCGGTTTACAAGCGCATCCCATCCAGCGCAGGCATGGTGCGCCGCACCTGCTGCACTTTGGTCAAATCAAGCGTGACGGTGAAGATGCCTTCGGTCTCGCCCACCTCGATCACCGTCTCCCCCCAGGGATCGATGATAGACGAGTGGCCGAAGAATTGCGCCCCGTTCTCCTCTTCGGGGCCGACACGGTTCACCGCGATCATATAGCACTGGTTTTCGATAGCCCGCGCCCGCAACAGCGTGCGGTAGTGCGCCAGGCGTGGATGCGGCCACGCCATCGGCATGATGACCATATCGGCGCGTTCAGCCGCGTAGCGCCGGAACAACTCCGGGAAGCGCAGATCGTAGCAGATGGCGAAGCCCGTTCGGCCCCAGGGCATGTCGATCACCAGGGGCGCTTCGCCGGGCAGCAGCCACTGATCTTCGTCCATCAGGGGAAACAGGTGAATTTTACGGTAGGCTCCCATCACGCCATTGCGTGGCGAGATCACCGGCATCGTATTATAAACCCCCGCGCCGCGCTTCTCATACAGCGACCCCAGGATATGGATGTCGTGCTGGCGGGCCAGCGCGACCACCTGCGCGAACAATCCACCGCTCAGGCCACTGGCGATCTCGCGCCCCTTATCAAATGCGCCACCCGCATCCCACAGTTCGGGGAAAACGACCAGTTGCGCGCCTTGCTGGGCCGCCTGGATCGTGTACTGCTGCATCTGGGGCCAGTTGGTACGTGGCGCGCCTTTGCGCACATGCATCTGAACCAACGATACAGTTAGTGTACTCATAGCCGATCCTTTCACAGAATCCTGCAATCACACTCGCGCGTGCTCCAGCCAAAAGTGCACGACCCGTTCCGTCACTTCGTCAATCGACAAGCGGGAGGTGTTCAACTGGGGTAAATCCAGCGTCGTCACCCGCATGTCACGCTTAAGCTGGCTGAGTAACATGCCCCGATTGGCCGGGTTGTGGAACCAAGCCCCTCGTGCGGCATACATCCGGCGCAAAATCTCATCGAGCGTACACGTCAAACACAAAACCGGCCCGGCCTCAACCAACCGGGTGCGGTTCAACTCATCAAGGACAGCCGGTCCCGGCACAACGATAACGGCATGGCGACGGAGCGTCAGGTCGCGGATAGCCATCGCTTCCAGCGCTTTGAGGCGCGCCTCGCCGAAAAACTCGCGTATCTCCGCAACCGATTGCCCCTCGCGGGTAAAGATTTCGCTTTCCAGGTCAAAGAAGTCGGCTCCCAGCCGTTGGGCAACCGCACGCCCCACAGTGGATTTGCCAACACCCATCGGGCCGGTAAGCGTCAGGTTTTGATAAGGAGCCGACTCGAAGACCGTCGTCATTGCGCGCACCCATCCCGCCAATCGGGATACCAGCCATCGAGCACAGCCGGTAGTTCGTGCAGCATTTCGATCATCGCATCCGGCACGACGTCACTTTCCGACCGGCGCACTTCATCATCGCGGGCAATCCACACCGCATACATCCCCACGCCCTGAGCGCCGCGCACGTCGGCTTCGAGGCTATCGCCTACAAACACAGCCTCATCGGGACGAACGCCAAGCATCGCCAGCCCGCGCTCGAAGATCGCGCGGTGGGGCTTGATCACCCCGACATCAACCGCGGACAGACGGCATCTGGGGAACAAGTCGAGCAGTCCCGTCATCTGTAACTCGCGGTCCCGGATCGTCATAGGATGTGAAGCGTTGGTGATCAGGCCCAATTCGATGCCGTGCGTTTCAAACTGCGGCAGCACCTCCAGCACATCGGTGTACGCCCGCTCGCCAAGCGGTGGATTCCAGTCATAGACCTGCAACACCATTTCCGGAACGATGCGATCCGCCGGCGCACCGGCGGCCTGCAGCATTTCAACCAGCACCAGGCGAATGTCAGGGGCAACAAAGGTTTCGCGCCCGCGCTTCCAGGCAGCGCTCAACACGGCCCTGAAATGTTCGAGCAAATCATGGGGGGCCGCGTCATGCAGAATGTCCAGTTCGCGCTGCACAACCTCAAGCAGCCGGGTCAAACGACGAAGCTGGTAGGCTTCCCAGGGTTCAACCTGGCTCCAATCAATGAGCGTTTGATCTAGATCGAACAAAACGGCTTTTAGCATAGTTCTGGCGTTCACCTCGTTGGTTACAACGCGACTCTAGCATGCCACCTAGCTGGGCGCAATGCCTGTCGGCAGTCCCAGCATGGCTTTGTATACGGCAACGGTCTGTGCCGCGACCTGTGCCTGCGTAAAGTGGGCCAATACCCGCTGGCGTCCTTTCTGCCCCAGTTGTCGGCGCAAATCCGGCTGTTCTCTGAGCTGGCGCAGCCGGTCAGCCAATGCTGCCACGTCGCCCTCCGGGAAGATCAGCCCACCATCACCGACAACACCCGGTATCGCCCCGCTATCAGAGCCTATCACCGCCACGCCGCAGGCCATCGCCTCGACGATAACACGACCGAATTGTTCCTTCCAGTTAGGGCGCGTGAGCGAGGGAACCGCCAGCACATCGATCTGCCGGTAAAAACCGGGCATCTGTGTGGATGGTAACGCGCCAAACGTCACACGGTCGGCGACCCCCAACTGTTGCGCAAGAGCCATGAGCGCAGGCTTCTGCGGGCCGTCGCCAATGATGTCAAGCCGCCACCGTCCACCCAGGCGGACCAGTGCGTTGATCAGGTCGGTGCCCCCTTTTTCTTCCACCAATCGCCCGACGAAACCCACGACAAAGCCATCCCCTGTGCGCGGTGGTTCCGGCAGGCAGAACACGTCGGGGTCTACGCCGAATTGTGGAACGACGGCCAGCGGCCCTGTATATCCTTTGGCCTGCCACACGTCCGCCGCGCTCTGCGTTCCCATCAACGCGAAGTCGACATGGCGTAGCACCCACCGTTCGCCCCACCGGAAGGGGGGTGGATAGCGGCGGGCGATGTTCTGCCAGGAAAAAAAGAGCGTTTTGGCTCCGGCGCGGCGAGCATGCCACAGCGCGTGCCACGTGGCGAGGTTATAAGGCTCCTCATCGATATGAACAACATCGGGGCCAAACGCGCTCACCTCGCGCCCGAAGCGAGGGAAATAATGCAGGTGAAAATTGCCGTTCAAACGAACCGGCGTGACGCGCAGATCGTACCCCACAACATGCGCGCGCTCCAAACGCAGTTCACCGCGTGCGGCATCACGCCAGCTTGGGGGCACGAGTACCCGCAACGCGACATCCGGCAGCCGGGCCATTTCTTCGAGCTTGCGTTGGTATGCGCCCACTACGCAGGCTTTGGAGAGCATCAAGATGCGCATAAAAGCTGTCCTTCAGGTGCAGTATCGCGCCGATCATGCCCCAGACCCCGCACGCCGTCAACCACCAACCCCGCCGCATGCGTACGGATAAGTGCAGCCTGCGGTGGCAAAAAACGACACCGCGCTCCCGCCAATCACCTGCACACGCAGGACGACGCGTTGGCCGCGCGGTGCTGCAACTACCCTTTCACAATGCCTTAGGAGGAATGCCTCGCCTTAATCCTCGATCACGGGCAACCGGCGAATATCTTCGTCGGTGAACACGTCGTTTTCATCCGTGCTGCGCGTGCTGAATTCCGACACGACCGCCCCTTCAGGGCCACCCTGGAACCAATGCCACGTGTTCGGAGCCAGCGTGTACTGGTCGCCCGGTTTGAGCACGATTTCATGCCAGACGGTATAGGTATGGGCGCGGTGCGCCGGGGGGCGAGCCTTTGGGTTCGGCGTTGGTTCGCCCGGCACATACAGATAAATCTCACCCCAGCGACAACGGAACGTTTCTTCCTTACCCGGCTCATCGTTGACCGGCGGGTGGAGGTGTTGCGGGCATGTCTGCCCCGGCAACAGCACCAGTTCTTTGGCACACACCCGTTCTGTATTGACATAGACCACCAGCGCCAGGCCGGTCTGTTCGAACTCGTCCAGCCCCAGGTCGGCAATCTCGATTGTCGCTTCTTCTTCAGGCGTAAGCACGATTCCCGCCCGATCCAGATACTCTTTGGCGACACGCTGCCACTTCTTGACTTCTTCACGTTTCATAGAGTTTACCTCACGGACTATGAAAGCCGATCTCACATCACACCGTACGTTCACAGTATAGGGAAGACTGTCCCGGGGAGCAAAAGATCACCATCCCGCCCGTCCGGGAATTGCCAAACCGAGGGCAGCCAAAGTGTGTTATCATAAACCGGAACCGTCTGATGGATACGCGAACCGGCGGGGGAAAACCACCCATGAAACACTTCATCGCGCTCACGTGTGAGGCGCTCGCCCGCAGCATTTACGGCCTGTCTGCCACTGCACCCCACACCATTTCCGTGCGGCTATTTCGCCAGGGACTTCACAACACCCCCAAAGCCCTGCGAGCAACGCTTCAGGAACAGATCGACGCGATCCAGCCCGGCGAATGCGATGCGATCTTGCTCGCGTATGGCATCTGCGGCACGTCAACGCTGGGATTGGTTGCACACCACACACCGCTTGTCATCCCGCGCACGCATGACTGCATCGCGCTCTATCTGGGATCACACCGGCGCTATATGGCGGAGTTCGAGAAACACCCCGGCACGTACTGGTACAGCCTCGACTATATGGAACGCAACGAACCCGGCTCCAACATCGCCCTGGGAGCCGCACAACTTGACGTCATGGACGAGGTGTACGAGGAGTACGTGGAAAAATACGGCAAAGACAACGCCGACTACCTGATGGAAGTCATGGGCGAATGGGGAAAGCATTACAGCCGCGCCGTGTACATCGACATGGGTCATGGTGACGGCAATAAATTCGAGGTGCTAGCCCGCGAGCAAGCCCAGCATCGCAGTTGGCTCTTTGAGCGTAAACAGGGCGATACGCGCATGTTGCGGATGCTGTTGGCGGGCGAATGGGCCAGCGATGAATTCCTGGTTGTGCCGCCGGGCCACACCATCCGGCAGGCAGGAGATGATGGTTTGATCACAGTGGAGCGGGAAGACGGCAACGATGGCTGAAGTCACATTCCAACCAATCGGGCGGCGCATTGATGCACAGCCTGACGATACGCTGTTAGAAGCCGCGCAGAAAGCGGGGATCGCGCTTTCGGCGGTGTGTGGCGGAGCCGGGGTATGCGGCGATTGCAGGGTTCGTGTGCTACAGGGATCGGTCAGCGCCGTAAACGCTATCGAGCGCGACTTGTTGAGCGACGCCGACCTGGAAAACGGCCTGCGCCTGGCCTGCCAGGTCGTCATCACGCGGGACGAGGCCATTGTGGTCGATGTGCCGCCCGACTCGCTGAGCGCAGCCCAGCGCAGCCAAGTTGAGGGCGAGGAACTCCCGCTCGACATCGCGCCAGCCATCCGCGTGCACGATCTATCAGCGGCTCCGCCCTCAGTCGAAGACCTGCGCGGCGACTGGGAACGACTGCAAGGCATTACGCCCCATGAATGGCACGTTTCCGCCCCGGCGCTTGCCGACCTGCCGGGGATTTTGCGCACTCATGGCTGGCGGACGCGCATGGTCACGCGGGGGCGCGACGTGGTGCGCTTCCTGCCACCCGATCAGGCCCCGCTCGGCTTTGCGGTTGACGTGGGCACGACCGGCCTGGCCGCGTACCTGGTCGATCTGCTCACCGGGCAGACTACCGGCATAGCAGGGGCGACCAACCCGCAAATCGCCTATGGCGAAGATGTCATGGCCCGGTTGACCCTGTGTGCCCGCGACCCGGATGGGTTGGCGCGACTCCAGCAGACCATCGTCAAGGGCCTCAATGACTTGCTGTACGCCGTGTGCGCCCAGGCGAACGCCTCCCCGCAGCATGTCGTCGATGTGGTGGCGGTTGGCAACACTGCCATGCACCATTTATTGCTCGGTCTGCCCGTCGAACAATTGGGTTCCGCCCCCTACGTCCCGGCGGTATCCTCGGCGCTTTACACGCCCGCCCGCGCCCTGGGACTGGACGTCGCGCCGGGAGCCATGCTCTACACGCCGCCTAACGTGGCGGGCTTCGTCGGCGGCGATCACGTGGCCATGTTGCTGGCAACGGACACGGCCAATCAGCCGGGCGTCACGCTCAGCCTCGACATTGGGACGAACACAGAAGTCACACTCCACGCTCACGGCCAGATGTGGAGTTGCTCGACGGCTTCCGGCCCCGCCTTCGAAGGCGCGCACATCCGCGACGGCATGCGTGCGGCTGACGGGGCCATCGAGCGCTTGATCTGGAAGAACGGGGGGCTGAAGTGGCTCACGATCAACCATGCCCCACCGGTTGGATTATGTGGCTCCGGCATTCTTGACGCCGTCTACGCACTGCGCACCGCCGGTATCCTGAGCGAAACCGGGCACATGACGCGCGATCACCCCAACGTGCAGGGTGAAGGCCATGACGTATGGTACGAAATTGTCCCAGCTCCCCAATCCGGTCACGGGCGCAACGTGATCATCAGTCGTTCGGATGTGACCGAGATTCAACTCGCTAAAGGGGCGATTCGCGCCGGGATCAAAATCCTGGTCGAGCAGGCGGGGTTGTCTGAAGATGATATCGACCAGGTCATCGTCGCCGGTGCATTCGGGAACTACATCGACCTCGAAGGGGCCGTTGGCATTGGCATGTTCCCCCCCCTGCCCTTGGAGCGCTTCCGGCAGGTCGGTAACGCGGCGGGCATCGGGGCCAAGCACCTGCTGATCAACGAAGCCGAACGCGCGCGTGCCAGCGAACTGGTCAACCGGTTGCATTATGTGGAACTGACCAACCACCCCGATTTCACAGACCGCTTTAGCCAGGCCGTCATGCTGACGCCTGTTCCCTGGGATGATTGATTGCCTGCTTTCATGCGAACGCTGACTGAGGAGATGTTTTTATGCAAACTGTTCTCACAGGACCGTCCAGTGAAGTGATTATTTCCCCCGAACACCCGATCGTGATGATCGGGGAGCGCATCAACCCCACCGGGCGCAAAGCCTTCAGTGCCGAACTCCAGGCGGGCGACCTGAGCCGCATCCCGCGTGACGCCCAGGCCCAGGTCGATGCCGGTGCGCTCGTGCTCGACGTCAATGTCGGGGCCGCCGGTGTGGATGAAGTGGCGCTACTGCCCCAGGCCGTGCGCCTGGTTCAGGAAACGGTCGATGTGCCGGTCTGCATCGACTCGGCCAACCCCGCGGCGCTCGAAGCCGGACTCAAAGCGGCCCAGGGTCGGGCGCTGGTGAACTCGGTGAACGGGGAAACGGACAAACTGAAAGCGGTATTGCCCATCGTTGCCGAATACGGCGCAGCCGTCATCGCCCTGTGCATGGACGACAACGGCATTCCGACCACACCCGATGCACGCCTGCACGTGGCCGAGAACATTCTCAACGAAGCGGCCAGGGTGGGCATCAAGCCGGAAGACATCCTGTTCGACCCGCTGGTACTCGCCGTGAGCGCCGACCACATGGCGGGCGCGGTGACCATCCAGGCTGCCCGCAGCATTCGCGCAACGTTTGGCTGCAACATGACGGCGGGCGCCAGCAATGCGTCACATGGCATGCCAGAACGTGACGTGCTCAACACCGTATTTCTGACACTGCTGGCTCAGGCCGGGGTCAATGCCCCCATCTGCAACCCGCTCAAGAACGGACTCGCCGTGCGTGCCATCGACTTGATGTTGGGGCATGATGAGTGGGGCATGAGTTACATTCGGGCGTATCGCAAGATGCAAACATCCTGACGCGGCGCAATCGTTCGTTTGCTGCAATAGTCACACGCACTGCCGCGCGGCTGCACGCCAGACGATTTGACGTGCAGCCCGTTGCATTCACTCCCATCGCCTGCATGATGGGCCATGCGGTGACATGTTTCATGTCACGGCGGAGCGTGCCACGGGCACTGATCGACTGCGTAATCCGTTGGAGGCAGCCATGAAAACGAACATCCTGCTCACCGGCGCTCCCGGCTGCGGGAAAACGACCCTGCTCAAGCGCGTGGTGGAACGGCTGACATACCCGGCGCATGGCTTTTACACGGAGGAAATCCGCGAACAAGGCCAGCGACGGGGCTTCAAGCTGATCGCGCTGGACGGTGTGGAGGGCATTCTCGCTCATGTGGACATCAAGGGGTTGCCACGCGTCGGGAAATACGGCGTCGACGTGGCGGCGCTCGACCGGATTGGCACAAACAGCATCCAACA
>CAZSXY010000080.1:10545-18940 GCA_964611395.1 uncultured Anaerolineaceae bacterium
CGTGCCCAATTGCGCACGCAACTGGTAGCATTTACCCTGGCCCGGCTGGTGATCAATACCGGTCACCGCATGATCTACCCCTTCCTGCCGACGTTTGCCCGCGGGCTGGGCGTTGAGCTAGAAACCGTCGCGCTGGCGGTGACCGCACGCTCCAGCCTGGGCCTGCTCAGTCCATTATTGGGATCGCTGTCCGACCGTCACGGGCGCAAGCGGGCGATGATCACCGCCATGCTCCTGTTCGTCGCCGGTATGGTGCTGGTCATGGTGTGGCCGACCTATCCGGCGCTGTTTGCCGCGTTGTTGCTTGCCAGCCTGAGCAAACTGATCTACGACCCGTCGATGCAGGCAACGGTCGGCGACCGCGTACGCTACACGCAGCGGGGACTGGCCATCGCCATCACCGAACTGAGCTGGTCGGGCGCGTTTCTGATCGGCGTGCCGGTGGTCGGGTGGCTGATCGCCCGCAGCGATTCGTGGCAGGCCCCGTTCCCGATGCTGGCCGTCGCCGGATTGGTCGCGACGGTCCTGCTATGGCGTGGCATCCCCGCGGACAGGCGACAGTCAGACCCTGGCACCCCGTTGTTACAGGGGCTTCGTCGCATGGCCGCACACCGGGCCGCCCGCGCCGGGCTGGTCATGGGCTTTATGATTAGCGTGGCGAATGAAACGGTGAGCATCATCTACGGCGCATGGCTCGAAGACGCGTTTGCCCTCAAAGTGGCCGCGCTGGGCGCGTCGGCTATCGTAATCGGGATCGCCGAGCTTGCTGCCGAGGGCACGGTCGCGGGATTCGTGGACCGGATCGGCAAACGGCGCTCTGTTATCCTGGGCATTGGAGCCAATGCAATCGCCTGCTTGGCGCTCCCGCTGCTTGCCTTCAGGGTAGAAAGCGCATTGATCGGCCTGTTTCTGTTCTACCTCACCTTCGAGTTTGCCATTGTTAGCTCGATCCCGCTGATGACTGAACTCATGCCAGACGCCCGCGCCACGTTGATGGCCGGCAATGTGACCGCTTACGCTGGGGGACGTATGTTGGGGGCATTCATTGGCCCGCCCCTATTTACCCTGGGGATGCTGGCAAACTCAGTCGCCGGTGCGCTCTTCAACCTGGTCGCGCTCGCGACCCTGCTCTTGTTTATTCAACAAGATTGACACCTAGCACAAGGGGCGCATCATAGCGCCCCCTTGTGGATGAAGTGAGAGTTACACCATACCCGCCATCACGCGCCAGCCTGGGCAACCTCTGGTTGCGGCTCGCGCCGGTGACACGCGCACAAGTGCACCTTACCCAGATCAATGATGGCCGGTTCTTGCTGCGAACAGACCTCAATCGCTTCGGGACACCGCGTGTGGAAGCGGCAGCCCAAAGGTGGATTGAGCGGGCTGGGCAGGTCGCCCTGCAAGATGACACGTTCGCGCTTGGCACGCGGATCGGCAACCGGAATAGCGGACATCAGCGCCTGGGTATACGGGTGTTGCGGGTTCCCGAATAATTCCTCGCGTTCGGCAACCTCGACAATCTTACCCAGGTACATCACCGCCACCCGGTCGCATAAATGCTCCACCACGCTCATGTCATGGGCAATGAACAGCAACGTGAGATTGAGTTCTTGCTGCAAATCCTTGAGCAGATTGAGCACCTGCGATTGGATCGACACATCCAGCGCCGAAACTGGCTCATCACACACGATGAACTTGGGATCAAGCACGAGCGCGCGCGCAATGCCAATGCGTTGGCGCTGCCCGCCGGAGAATTCATGCGGGAAACGGCGTATGTGGTGTTCCTGCAGCCCGACCAGCTCCAACGCCTTGCGCACGCGTTCGTACCGCTCGGCGCGGTCCGTGACGCCATGCACGCGCAGGCCCTCACCGACAATATCGCCGACCTTCGAGCGCGGGTCAAGCGAGGAGTACGGGTCTTGAAAAACCAGTTGCATCTCGCGCCGCAGGGGCTTCAATTCTGACGGACTCATGGCAAAGATATCTTTGCCATCGAATAGCACCGAACCAGCCGTTGCCGGGATCAGGCGCAGGATCGAACGCCCGACGGTCGTCTTGCCACAGCCGGACTCGCCGACCAACCCCAGAATTTCGCCCCGCCGGATATCGAGGTGCACGCCGTCAACAGCCTGCACCACGCCCATAGTCCGTTTGAGAATGCCGCCCTTGACCTCGAAGTAGACTTTCAGGTCGCGAATTTCTAGCAGGTTTTCGGTTTTGGTCATGATTCATCGCCTTCATAGAGCCAGCAGCGCACGAAATGCCCCGATTTGGTCTCGATCATGTGTGGTTCTTCAACCGTGCACCGTTCCAACTCGTTCTCAACGCGTGCGCGGCAGCGCGGCGCAAACCGGCAGCCCGGCGGCATGTCGATCAGGCTGGGTACAGAGCCGGGGATAACTTCCAGACGCTCTTTGCGCTTTCCCATCACCGGAATCGATGCAATCAACCCCTGCGTGTAGGGGTGTAGCGGCTCGTCGAACAGGTCCAGTGTACTAGCTTCCTCCACCGCTGTTCCCGCGTACATAACGGTCACAATATCGGCCATTTCGGCAACCACGCCCATATTATGCGTGATGAGCAACACCGCCATACCATGCTCATCGCGCAAGGTGCGGATCAGATCGAGCACTTGCGCCTGGATCGTGACATCAAGCGCCGTCGTCGGCTCGTCCGCGATCAACAGGTCGGGCGCGCAAGCCATCCCCATCGCGATCATCACGCGCTGGGCCATCCCGCCAGACATCTCGTGCGGGTAGTTCTCCACGCGCCGTTCAGAATCAGGGATGCCCACTTCTTTGAGCATCTTCGCGGCTTCTTTCCCATCGGTCGGACGCCCGACGTCCTCATGGACGCGCAGCACCTCTAAAAGCTGGGTGCCGATCTTCAACACGGGGTTCAACGATGATTTGGGTTCCTGGAAGATCACCGAAATCTGCTTGCCCCGGATCGCGGTCATCTCGCGCCGGGATTTGTCCAGCAGATTCTCGCCCTTGAACCACACTTCGCCCGAAACGATTCGCCCCGGCTTGTCGACCAACTGCAAGATCGACATGGCGGTCATGCTTTTGCCACAACCGGATTCGCCCACAATGCCGCGAATCTCGCCCCGCCTGACCTTGAGACTCACCCCATCGACGGCTTTCACCGTGCCTTCGCGGGTGAAAAAATACGTGCGCAGGTCTTTAACTTCCAGGAGTACCTGGTCTTGTGGCGGGGTATTGCCGTTATGTTGTTTCTTGTTTGTCATCACACCCCCAATCAGCGATCCAGGCGCGGGTCTAGCGCGTCACGCAACCCGTCACCCAACAAGTTAAAGGCCAGCACCGTGATCATGATGGCAATACCGGGGTAGAAGACGAGATGCGGCGCGGTGAACACCTGGTTGCGTTCCGCACCGAGCATAGCGCCCCATTCCGGCGTCGGCGGCTGCGCTCCCAGCCCCAGGAAGGACAGCGCCGCCGCGTCCAGGATCGCCGTACCAATGCCCAACGTTGCCTGCACAATCAACGGAGCCAACGCATTCGGCAGAATACGGCGGAACAAGATACGCGCGGGACTAACGCCCAGGGCACGGTCGGCCAGGACGAAATCCTCTTCTTTGACTGCCAGCACACCCGAACGCGCCACACGCGCATAAGCCGGAATGAACACGATGGAAATGGCTAACAGCGCGTTGACCAACCCCGGTCCCAGGACGGTCACCACGGCGATCGCCAGGATCAACGGCGGGAAGGCCAGCATCACGTCCATGATGCGCATGATGATGTTATCTGGCCAACCACCGAGGTATCCGGCAATAGAGCCAAGCACTGTGCCGATGAGCACCGCAAAGGTCACCGTCGTCAGCCCGACCAGCAACGACAGGCGCGTGCCGTAGATCACGCGGCTGAATTGATCGCGCAGGTTGCCGTCAATGCCCATGATGTATTGGTAGTCCGATGTTTTGACGACGCTCACCTCATTGCCGCTGGCGATAAGGACGCCCCCGCCGCTGCTCTGCCAGTCCACGCGCGAGATAGGATCATCGCGCTCGATCGTCAACACTTGTTTACCCGATTCGGCGTCCCATACCTTGACCGTATGCTCGCCCTGGGTGAAAATGCGCGTTGCCAACGGGCTGCCGGCCATCTTGAGAATCGGCTCGCCATGCGCCAGCTCAAGGATGCGCTCGCCGGTGCTCAGGTTCCACACCAGCCCTGTGCCGTCGTCGCTCGCCATCACGTTCTGGACGCCACGCGAGATCGCCTCACTCCAGGCCCCATTCGACAGCGTGCCGTCATACGTGATGGTCAGGATATCCTCATAGGTTGACGCATTCCACACGTGCAGCCCGCCGTCACTTGTGGTCAGGATGCGATTGGCATCTTTGTTAAACGTAGCCGAGGTCAACGGGGCGTCATGCTCCAGGCTTGCAACTTCCAACGCCACAAACGCATTCCAAAGCTGGACCCGGTTGCCGCTGGCCGTCATCACCAGAGTGCCGTTTGAATTCCACTGCACCGCAACGCGCGGGCCATCTAACGGAATTTCGCCCACCTGCATCCACGACAGCGTGTCCCACAGGCGAACGGTTTGCGCGTCGGCGCTCAAAAAGCGCGTGCCATCGGCATTCCATTCAATCAGGTCAGCGCCACCATCGTGTTCCAGCGTGCGAACGATTGACCGGCGGTTCACATCCCAGATGATGATTTCCTCGCCGCTGGCGACCAGAATCTTCTGGTCATTCGGGCTCCAGTCGAGCGCGGTTACCGGATGATCTTGTTCCAGGACCATCAGTTCCTTGCCGCTTTCGACATTCCAAACCGTGATCGACGTACCGTGAGCCACAGCCACCAGCGAATTTGAGGTGCTCAGAGAAGCCACCGACAGCGGCTCGCCGGTCGTCACCCTGGCCAGGACATCACCGGCCCCCGGACATCCCAACAGGTGAATACACGGCGCGTTGCGCTTGGCCACCCCTTCTTCGGGCACATCCAGCAAGACGGCCAGCGGGTCGTGGGTTGCGATCAGCGGGGCAAAGATGGCAATGAACACCAGAATGCTCAGGATCGTCAAGCCCACCACAGCCGAGGGCTTGCGCACCAACCGCTCAAGGGTCTCGCGCCACAACCCTTTGGGTGGCCTGGTGAGCACCTCCGCTTCGGCAGCAGCCAGTTCAACATCGCGAGAAGCAAAATCTGTGCTTTGCATAGTCCCTACTCAAGTCGGATACGCGGGTCGAGATACGCGTACAGCGCATCGACAACAAGATTAATGAAGACAAACATAACGGCAATGATCAGCGTGAAGGCCTGAACGACGGTGTAGTCGCGGCCCGTAATCGAGTCGTAGAGGATGCGCCCGACGCCGGACAACCCGAAGACCGTTTCGGTCAGCACCGCGCCGCTCATCAGCGAACCCAATGACAGGCCAATGATGGTGACGACGGGCAGGAGCGCATTGCGCAACCCGTGCCGCACCACCACGCCAATCTCGCTCACGCCTTTGGCCCGCGCCGTCTTGACATAGTTCAAGCCCAGCACCTCAAGCAGGCTGGATCGCGTCATGCGGGCAATAATCGACAAGGGGATTGTGCCCAATGCAATCGCCGGCAGGATCATATGCTTGAGCGCGTCAACGAACCCCGCCCAGTCCTGCACGAGCAGCGCGTTGAGCGTATTGATGTTGGCGATGAAGCCCGGCAGGGTCAGCGCATCGCCATCGACGTTCAAACCCCAGGCTTCGTAAAACGGCTGAATCAGCGCACCGGGCGTCAGTTGTCCGGAGGGGGGGAGCCAGAAAGGGGTACCTCTCAGCGCCACGCCGAAGAGATACGACAGCATCAACCCCAACCAAAACACGGGCATCGACACGCCAACATTGGCCCAGATCATCGTGCCCACATCAATGGACGAATTGTGATAGTATGCCGACACGATACCCAGCGGAATACCTACCAAAACGGCAAAGGTCATGGCGAAGAAGCTGAGTTCCAGCGTCACCGGTAGGCGCTCAACCATCAATTCGGTCACCGGGCGACCGAACTTGATCGACTCGCCGAGATCGCCCCGCAGCACATCCCTGATGTAGATGCGGAACTGTTCGGGGATCGATTCGTTCAAGCCATAGCGCTCGTTAAACGCATCACACACTTCGTCGGTGGCTTTTTCACCCAACGCCGAGCGGCACGGGTCACCCGGCAGCAAACGCGTCAGGGAAAAAGTCACAAACAAAATGCCGAGCAAAACGGGTATTGCTAACGTCAGGCGTCGGAGGAGGTAACCAGCCATAAATCCCTTCTGTCAGTCCCAGTTTTATTGACGAAAGTATACCGCAGTCAATACTATCCAAACAGTTAGGGGGCACTTTCGCAAGCGCCCCCTGTCTTCACCCGTCAGGGAGACGGACGATTGCGATCACGCCTTATTCGGAAGGCTCATTCAAGAAGCCATCGAACAGGCCGGGGAAGTACGTGAAGCTGCCGTTACGCCCGACGTGCAGCGGGTGCGATACATCCCACTGAACCGCGTAGGACATCACGACATCGTTAGCGTCCAGGGTGGAGCCATCGTGGAACTTCACGCCCTCGCGCAGGTGGAAGACCCACTCGGAGCCGTCTTCGTTGGCTTCGTAGCTCTCGGCCAGCGACGGAACAACCGCCGTTGCGCCCACTTCGTAGGCCAGCAGCGCCTCGTTGATCTGCTCGCAAGCACGGAGCGACTCACCGTCGGTCTCATCGGCGCAGTACAGGCCGATCGGCTCTGCGTTCTGCATCCAGACCAGCGTATCCTGGCCGGGAATCTCCATCACAGCAAAGTATTCGTTGCCCAGCGGGCTGGCATGCGCGCCCTCGACCGTGGCCTTGAAGGCCGTCGCCGACGCACCATGCGCCACCGGGATCATCGGGACCAGGTCCTTGAGTGCCTGGTTGGCTTCACGGTAGATCGCCAGACGCTCAGCCGGGTCGGCCAGCGAAGCCGCACGCGCCAGAGGCTCGGTGATCTCCGGGTGCTTGTCGCCGAACTGGTCGGACGAGCCTGCACCGAAGTGGAAGTCAAGGAAGTTGGTTGCATCCGGATAGTCTGCGCCCCAACCGAGCAGGTACATGCTCAGGTCACCCGCGTCGCTTGCGTCGATGAACGCACCAGACTCCATCACGGTGATGTTGACGGTCACGTTCAGGTTTTCAGCAAGCTGCGCCTGGATGTCCTCGGCCACACGGCCCGGCTCCGGCAGGTAGGAGCGGAACACATCGCGGTAGTACAGGTCGATGGTGAAGCCATCGGCATAACCGGCATCGGCCAGCAAATCGCGTGCCTTTGCCGGATCGAACTCGTACCAGGTCACCTCAGGAGTATACCCAAAGATGGTGGGCGGCATGAACTGTGTGGCGACGAGGGAGCCGGGGGGATAGAAGTTGGCTACGATACGCTGGCGGTCGATACCCATCGCCAACGCCTGGCGAACGCGGACATCGTTCAGCGGTTCATACCAGTTGTTCAAACCAATGTAGAAGATGTTGGTGCCGGGACGATCGTACAGCACCAGGTTTTCATCTTCGCGGATTTTCTCGTAATCATCGGGGGTCGGGTTGTCGATACCATCGACGGTCCCGGCCTGAAGCTCGGTCAGACGGGCCGCACCCTCAGAGTTCCAGCGGAACACGACCGTTTCGGTCTTGGCCGGCTCGCCCCAGTAGCCATCGAAGCGCTTGAGGATCAGGCTGTCGCCGCGCTTCCACTCTTCCAGCATGTACGGGCCGGTGCCGATCGGCTTCTCGATCAGGTCACCACCACCGCCGGTCGCCTCAAGATACTCCGCGCTGTGAATGGCGAACGCCGAGAACGCCACCTTCGACGGGAACGCCGGATCCGAACGGCATAGTGTGAATTTGACGGTCAGCTCGTCGAGAGCCTCAATCGAGAGGAACTCGCCACCATAATCGCAGTTCTCTGCCGAGTAAACCATCGGCTCGAATTCCTGCGCCCGTGAAACGCCACCCGGCAGGCCAAACACCGGCAGCGCCATCACAAAGGCCAGGAGGAGTGAGAGGACGGCATAACGTCGCTTATTGAACATCTTTGGAATCCCTTCTACTCTCCATAGTTACATATCGAAACGAACAAAATGGGGATGCTTCTTTGTGTGAGGCACTATCGTTACGGCAATAGACACTCCTTTCCCGCACGAAAACTAGTGGTAGTGTTAAAAGGATCAAAAGTCGAGGTCAAAGTCAGAGGCACTATTGTGTTCACATTGATTAAGCTAAAAATACCAGATAAGTAAGCCCAGGGCAAGAAAAAAATGTAAACTCATTGGCGCGCAGTCACCCGGAAGCGCCAGCAAGGGCCACTATAACACGGGATCGAGCAGTTCAGGTTGTGCGAACTTCACAATATCAGGCGGTGTCTAG
>CAZSXY010000081.1:0-18734 GCA_964611395.1 uncultured Anaerolineaceae bacterium
TTGCGTTTGGCCATAATACATAGATTGTACAACTTTAATCTGTTTTCTCAATAAGGAACACCTGCAACAGCATACGCCCTGGCATATAGATTATGTGCCGGGGCGTTTTTCTTGTTGGATCGCCGCGCCGGGGGTATGCTGGGCGGCATGGATAGCTACTGCACAGATGACCTGCTGCCGCGTCCGCTATGGTGGGCGGTGTGGAGCGGAGTCGCGGGTGTAATTGCCGTGATCGGACTTGGTGCGCTGCTGATCGCTGCCGGAGCCACCGATCCGCCAGTGGCCGGGCCGGTGCGCTGGTCGGATCGCGTGATAGCGTGGGCTGGCGGGCCGGTGCTCACCGTCGCGGCGCGTGAAGGGGCCTGGTACGTGGCTCCGGAGACTGTTCCGCACGCGCCCGACGATTTCACGCTGGCCGTTGCCGGGCTGTGGGCAGCGGATACCGACCCGCTGGCCGCGTGGGGCGTCTGGCTGGAGGAGCCGGACGGGGCGCGTGTCGTCTATGCTGTCAGCGCGTCCGGCTATACCACGACGCGGCGCTGTTTCCCTGGCGGGCAGCCCGGCTATGCCATCGAGGATTGTCCCGCCCTGCGCCCCGAATGGCGCTGGAGTCCGCACCCGCGCATCCGGCCCCCCGGTGAGGCGAACACGATCACGCTGCACCGCGAGCCGGATGGCGCGATCCGGCTGCGCGTCAACCGCGAGCGGCTCGGCGCAGCGCCCGTAGCCGTAGCGGGTCGGTGGGGCGTCTGGGTGCGAGGCGGCGGCGATGCGCCACTCGCGCTGTCCTGGGATCATGCCGAGATACGAGCGCCTGCTGATTGATGCGGGCAAGGGAGTTGAAGCATTCCAGCGATGCGAGGACGACTGGTTCGCCTGGGCGCGTGGCTGCTGGTTGCCGCCGGTTTGCTGTCCGGGCTGTCCCCCTGGGCCTCGGCCCGCACGAGCGACCAGCCGCCCGATGAGACGCGGCGGCGCATTCGCGTGCCGATCCTGATGTACCATTACATCAGCGTGCCGCCGCCGGACGCTGACATTTACCGGCTTGACCTGTCGGTTGCGCCGGAGCGGTTTGCCGAGCAGTTGTTCTGGCTGCGCGAGAACGGCTACACGGCGATCACCCTCGATGCGCTCTACGAAGCGCTGGCCAGGGGCGCGCCGCTGCCACCCCAACCGGTGATCCTCACGTTCGATGATGGCTACGCCGACGCCTATGACCACGCGTTCCGCCTGCTGCAAGAATTCGGCATGAGCGGCACGTTTTTTGTGGTCACCGACTGGCTGGACGGCGCGCGCACCGGCTACCTGACGTGGGCACAGGCCCGTGAGATGGCTGCTGAGGGCATGGCGATCGAGAGCCACAGCCGCACGCACCCCGACCTGACGAACGGCTGCGATGCGGAATGCCTGGCTCACCAGATCGCGGGCAGCCTGGAGGCGATTGAGGCCGCGACGGGCAAGCGCCCGCGTTTCTTCTGCTACCCGGGCGGGCGCTATGACGACGCGGTACTCGACGTGTTGGAGTCGGCGGGCGTGCTGGCGGCGGTCACCACGCAGGCAGGGACGCGCCACACCAGCGATGCGCTGCTTGAATTGCGGCGCGTGCGGGTGCGCGGGACAACTGCCTTGAGCGAGTTTGCATGGCTGGTCGCTGCGTGGCGTGAATGAAAGCGCCGCCACCTAACGGGCGGACGCCCGGTAGGGTGAAGACGTCCGCCCGAAAAGTAGGGGGTACGGAAGCCCGGCGCTCAGCGATGATGCGTGCTGGCGCGTTCGATCAACAGGCCCCCGCCGATCAAGATGAGCAGCAGCGGGCCTGCGCTTCCCAGATTCATGAGTGTGAGCAATCCCAGCCCACCAACGACCACGGCGAAGAGCATCTTATGGCGCTGGCGGCGTGTCCAGACATGTCCGGCGGCTTCGACCTGCCGCCACGTGTCGATGCCGAGTCGCGCCCCGATGACAACCAGCAACAGGCTCCACCAGTTCAGTTCCAGGATGCCCAGCAGACCGATCGCCGCGATCAAAGCGCCAAATTGTACGCGCCTTCGTGCGATGTCGTCCCACGTGTGACTGGCCCGTTCGTGACGCTGCCATCCGTCCATGATCAGCCACCCGCCCAGACCGAGCAGCATGAGCGCCCACAGGTTCAGGCGCAGGTGCAGCCCCAGCACGTCCTGGAGCAGGATCAGCACGCCGGTGCCAAGCAGGGCCAGCCCAGCCAATGCCGTCCAGTTGCGCTCCTCGACCAACGCGCGGACGCTCACCGGCGGCACAGGGCGCAGGTCAGGCGCGGCCCCGTGCTTTCGCTTGGCGCGCTTCGCTCCGTTGGATCGCCCGTGACGATAGAGTGGGACCGACTCGGCCTCGTTGGTCGCGGGACCGGGGGATTCAGCAGGGTGGTTCATGGTACTCCTCACCGCTTATGTGGTTGGGTGCTCATTTACCTTTACGTAGAGCGTGGCGCTGCGGTTGCGCCGATGCACCAAATTTTAGACACGGTTCTTACGCACACCAGTTGCACCCGATTTGCCCCTTCCCTTAGAATCATAATGGCATGTTGCGCCGATTCAACGCGCGGTTGATCGCGTCTGGCGAGCAATTGGCGAGTGGATCGCGCCATGTATGAGCGGAGATTGTGTTCAGCGCAATGGAGGTGAACAACCATGCTGAGCGAAAAAATGCAAGCAGCCATGAACAAACAGATTAACGCGGAGCTACACTCGGCGTATATCTACCTGTCGATGTCGGCGTATTTTGAAGACAAAAACCTGCTGGGGTTCGCGCACTGGATGCGCTTGCAGGCGAACGAAGAAGTGATTCACGCGATGAAGTTCTTTGATTTCATCAACGAACGGCGCGGGCGCGTGCTGCTGGAACCGATAGCCGCTGTGCCGACTGAATGGGCATCGCCGCTGGCCGTGTTTGAGGCGGCGCTGGCTCACGAACAGAAGGTGACGGGCATGATCAACGATCTGGTCGACCTGGCCATCCAGGAAAAAGACCACGCGGCGAACAGTTTCTTGCAGTGGTTCGTCGATGAGCAGGTCGAAGAAGAAGCCTCGGCGGATGCCATCGTGCAGCAGTTGAAGATGATCGGTGACGCACCGCAGGGCCTGTTCTTGCTCGACCGCGAAATGGCCGGTCGCCAGGCGGAAGCAGCGGGCGGAGAAAGCGGCGGCGAGTAAATCGCCTGAATATGTCAGGGTTGGTCATAGGTGGCGCATGGCAGCATGCGCTCCTATTTATTCGGGCGGAGCGCCGGGATCGACGTAGCCGGTGGGGCGGATCGTGCGGACCCGGCGGTGCGATCCGAGCGCCTCCTTGACCGCATCTTTCATGATGTTGCCCGAAATGTGCATCAGGGTGTCGCCGTATTGCGGGTCGATGCCCATGCTGGCCTGACAGGGGTAGTGGTGGTGGTGCAGGCCGCTCGCATCGACGGCGTCAT
Organism: uncultured Anaerolineaceae bacterium; assembly: GCA_964611395.1. GTDB lineage: Bacteria > Chloroflexota > Anaerolineae > Aggregatilineales > Aggregatilineaceae > CAZSXY01. The sequence goes on from CAZSXY010000081.1 coordinate 3,452, forward strand.
CGACCGGCGTGCCTTGCAGTTGTTCCGCGACGTAGCGGGCGCAGCCGCAGCAGGCGTCGCGGGTGACCTCCAGGTGGGTGATGCGCCGCGTTTGCTCATCGATGTGGGCGCGAAACGCCGGTTGCCCGAAGTGCCCCGCGAACGCGCGAATCAGGGGGGCGTCGTAGGAAGTCTTCTGGCGCAGGGCGTTGGCGTGGGTTTCGGTCAGCGAGCAAAACGGTTTCGGCGTCACACACGGGATTCCCATGCGCTCCAGCCACCCGGTGAGCTGGCGTGCCAGGCCGACCGGCAGCCAGGCCGTATTGTCGATGGGGGCGATCACGGCGCGTGCCCCCGTCATCTGCGCGATGTCGGGGATCAACTCTGCCGCGCCCTTGACCTCGGCCAGCGACAGGATCAGGTCGCAAGGCTCCAACACAGCGGGCAGGTAGTCTTCGGGGTAGTCGATCACCGGCGGCAGGACTTTGGGCGTTTCCCAGGTATCGATCTGCCAGTGGGGTGGGCTGTGCTGGCGCAGGTTCTCGACGTGACGACGGCCATAGTCGCCGGTGATTAACACAAGAATACGCATGGTTTCCCCTTGTTGATTCACATGGTGGGGCAATTGCGATGCATCGGGCTGCAATTGCCCCACTGCTTTATCGTATCCGGCGTGGTTGGGTGTCAGGTCTGCTCCGAAGAGGCCGATTCTGAACGCGGGTCGAGCAGCACGATCAGGCCCAAGGCTCCCATGTTGGCAAACAACAGCGGCGCAAGGAACGGCGCTCCCCGGATGAACCGTTCGGCGACGATGGTTCCGCGCGCGGTCAGGTTGTCGTCAACGTGCAGCACCGCGCCGATCAGCCCCGTGAGGATCAACAGCACCATGGCGATCACATAGATCGTGAGGTCGGAGCGGGTGGGGCGCTCGATATAGCCGAGCGTGACCCCGACGACCGTCCCGAACACGCCGATCACGGTGGGTATCCACAGCCACTGGTTCTCGAAGCCGGTGCGGGCATGGTCGAGCACGGCGCTGATGGTCGTGACCATGATACCCAGACCGATCATCAGGAAGTAGGCGCGGGTTTTGCTGAGCGGCAGTGGCAGGGTTCGCCCGCCCGGCATGTGCAGACGCCCGCTGTCCGGCGGGTCTTCGATCCAGGCCGCGCTGATGCCCCACAAACCAACCAGGGCAAACATCAGCGGGCCGAGGAACGGCGGCCCCCACACGAGCAACCGGACGGTGATCTGCTCACCTTGTGGGCCTTCTGGCAGCGCCACCCGCAGCAGGTGAAAGTAAGCGCCCAGCAAGCCCACCGCCGTACTTGCCAGCAGGACGAGGGTTGCCAGGAGCGCAGCCAGGGGACGTTGCTTGAGGGCAATGATGCCCACGACCAGCAGGAGTACCCCGGCTGCAGGGCCGAAGAGGATCGGTATCCACTCATACGGCACGATCGTGCCGCTGATGGTATGTGCCAGGTAGATGTCCACGCCGAGAAAGATCTCGTTGATCGCGGCCATGAGCAGCATGACCTGGTCGCGCGACAGCGGAATGCGCAAGCGCCGCAGCGGTGGAACAACGGTTGCCAGATGGTACATGGCTATTCTTCCGCCGTCTCCCCGGTTTCGACGACGATACCGGCTTCTTTGAGCCTGTCGGCGGCCATTTCGCGCAGCTCAGCCAGGTCGTGCAACACTTCATACGCGCCATGCCACTGCACATAGTCCGGCCCCTGCATCCACGTGCCGAACTTCGCCGTGCGGCCCCAGTGATGCCACAGATTGAAGTAAGTGAAGTCGATGGGTTCGTCGAAGGGCGCGGCGGTTAGCAGACCGTTGTCCTTGAGCGGTTGCATGATGTCGTTGCTCTCGCGCACCCAGGCATTGACGGCCTCGGTCGCCGCGTCGGCGTCGGTGTAGAAGTTGGTGATGAACTCGTCGTTGTGGCACTCCAGGCAGACTTTCTGCATGCGCACCTTGTTATCCTGCCAGGCCGGGCGGCGCTCGCTGATCGGGGCGAACAGGTACCAGGTCAGGCGGTCGCCGACGTCGTGCGTGGTTCCGGCTTCGCCGAATCCGCTTATATGGCAGATCGCGCAGGTCGCCGCCGAGAAGTCCTCGGTGGTGAGCGTGCCGGGTTCGGCGTCCCAGTTCCAGTTGTGGCCCATCGTCGCATAGGCGATGCCGTGCGGCGATTCCTGGTAGATTTCCCACTGCGGATGATCCGGCCCGATGTGGCATTGGTTGCAGGTTTCGGGCTTGCGGACCTGTTCCAGGCTGAAGTCGTGGCGCAGGTGGCACTTCTGACACTGGCCCACGGAGTTGTCCGGCGCGGGCTTGCCGATGTTGTGGCAGACCTCACAGGCAAAGCGGGTAACGGCCTCGCCTTCCAGCTTGTGCAGCGCGTTACGGGCTTTGTCTGGCGCAAAGCTGCCTTCGGGGATCGCTCCGTATTGGGCGAGCAGGTCTTCTGTGAGACCCTCAGTGCCGTTATAGGCGACATAGGCGGGCAGCGCGTGACGGCTGGCGTAGAATTCTTTGACTTCTTGCTTGTGGCAGTCTTCGCACATCGCCGTCGTTGGCGTGCTGAGCACGAATGTGCCTTCGTGTTCGACGGCACCGGGATAGTCCTCTTTGACTTCGTGGCAGTCCTGGCACTCGACGTTGGCGGCAGCCATCGTGCTGTGCCCGTACTGTTCGATGATGCCGGGCGTGTTGCGCTTGTGGCAGACGACACATTCATTGTCGCTGTTGGCGAGCGCATTCACCCGTTCCGGCCCTTCGACCGCTTCGTCGGCTTCTTCGACGGCTATGATGACCAGGATCAAGCCGAGGACAACAATGACGCCGACAAGTCCCAAGACGAGCACGCGCCCAGCCGTCAACCAGTTACTTCTGGTGGTGGTGTCACTCATAGAAACCCCCTTTGTTGCTTCACTAACTACACGGCCACAGGCGGATTGCTCCGTGTGTGGCGGTTAAAATCACGTCAGGAGTAGTATATATGGTGGTTTGCCTTGTGCGATAGCTTATGAGTCTGCCTCCTTATCAGCGCCGGGTCGAACCAGGTGCAGCAGCATGATCAGCGGTGTGCGGGCCACGATGCTGTGGGGCAGGTGCGGCGGCATGTGCACCCATGTCCCGGCGCGGGCTTCGAACTGATCATCGCCCAGGGTGACACTGGCTTCACCCTGCAAAAAGATGAGCGTGGCCGGTTGGGAAGCGGTATGCTCTGATAGCTCCTGACCTGCATCGAAGCCGAACAGCACAGCTTTGAGATCGCTGCTGGCGTGGATCGTGCGGCTGACGATACTGTCCTGGGGAATTTCGGATAGCAGGCTGACAAGATCGGGTTGGTAGGCGTAGTCTGTCACGTCTAATTCCTTTGTTGATTGTGCGACTTTCATGCGCGGGTCAGTGTGCCACACGGGCCGCATGCAGACAAGGTAAGGCAGTTCGATGGCCCCGGTTGGGCATACGTCCTCACACAGGGCGGAGTAGGTGCAGGCCTCAGGCCGGATCACGATGGTTTTGCCGTGCTTCATGCCGAGCGCCCCGGTTGGGCATACCTCGACGCAGCGACCACATCCGTTACATCGTTCCTGGTTGATTTGCGGAAACCAGCGATTGTTCACCATCGCCCCATTCTTGCGGCGTGCTATAGCCCCCTGCAACTATCATACGGGGATTGACCCGCGTTTCACTTGATCCGGATCAAGTTTGATTGATGAAAATGGAGGAAATTTGAGATGACGATGGCCGGCGAGGTGACAGGTGACACGCATAATGCATGCAAGTGCTCACTTGTAAATGGTGGCCTGCGCAGGGTATGCTGGCAAGCGCTTGCTTGCATCTATTGGGTGGAAGGGTGCCAGATGGATAGCCAACCGGCTCAGAATTCCGGAACGGAGAGCACGCGCCAGCGCATCATCGCGGCGGCTTTGCGCTTGTTTGGGGAGCAGGGCTACTCGCGGACTTCGACGCGCGCCATCGCTGCTGAGGCGGGCGTCAACGAGGTGACGTTGTTCCGCCATTTCGGCAGCAAGAAGAACTTGCTCATGGCCTGCGTTGACGCCTTCAATGAGGGCGGTTTTGCCGTCAACTTCGAGTGCCACTTGACCGGCGATTACGCGCAGGACATCCCGATCATGGCGCGATTGCAGATGCGCGACATGGCCGAGCGGTTCGAAATGCTGCGCCTGCTGCTGTGCGATGCACCGGCAGTCCCCGAAGTTCAGGCCGGTTTGCTTGCCGGGGCGCGGCAAAATGCAGAGCGGCTCGTCGCCTACTTCCGCCAGCAGGTCGAACAGGGGCAGGTGAACCCCGATCTTGATCCGGCTGTGCTGGCCCATGCCTTTGACAGCCTATTTTCGTCGTATGTGTTTTTCCAGCATTTGTTCCAGGGCGTCACTTCGCAGGAGGCGCTAGACCTGATGGCCGATCAACTGGCCCGTATTTTTCTCCGGGGCACGATCCGGAGCGAGGGATAGGAGGCAATCCGATGGCACATGTGGTGTTGCTTGGCGGGGCCGCCGTCATGGCAGCCCATGGCCTTATTCACCTGATGGGGTTTGTCGCTTACTGGCCCCTGGCGCAAATCGAGGAGCTACCGTACAAGACAACCCTGCTCGATGGGCGGCTGGCCGCCGGTGAAGCGGGGATGCGCCTGTTTGGGGTCTTGTGGTTGGTGGCCACCGCAGGCTTTGTGCTCGGAACCGGCGGGTTTGTCGCCGGGGCGGGGTGGTGGCGTCCGGTCGTGGCCGGGACGGCGCTGTTGTCGCTGGGGATTTGCCTGCTGGATTGGGAAGTCGCGTTTCGCGGGGCGATTGTCGACGCCATAATCCTGGCAGTTCTGGTGTTTGCGTCGCGGAGCGCTGCTCTTAGCGCGTTGCTGTGAGCCTATGAGGAAGCTGAGATGATGAAGAAACTCTTGTTGGTGGCGGGGGGAACGGTGGCTACGCTGGCGGTCACGGCGTGGCTGGGGCTTCAGGTGGAGCCGCAGTCGTTCCCGGACTATCCGGCCAGGACGCCCCCCCTGGAAAAGTCACCCCTGCCTGACGATCTGCCGGAGCCGGTCGCGCGTTTCTACAACGTGGTAACGGGCGGGCAAGTCCCGACTATCACATCGGCGGTGTTGACGGGACGCGCCCGGTTGCGCTTCAACGGCATCACGTTTAACGCCCGCTTCCGGTTTATCCACGCGGCGGGGCAGGATTACCGCCACTATATCGAGGCGACCGTCTTCGGGTTGCCGCTGCTCAAGGTAAATGAGTTCTACCTGGACGGCAAGGCCCGGATGGAACTGCCGTTTGCCACCATCGCCGACGAACCCAACGTGGATCAGGCGGCGAATCTTGGCCTGTGGGGCGAATCGATGTGGTTGCCGTCGCTCTATGTGACCGATCCACGCGTCCGGTGGGAAGCAATCGACAGCACGCATGCACGCCTGATCGTGCCGTTTGGCGAGGCGACCGATTCGTTTGAGGTCACGTTCGATCCGGAAACCGGCCTGATCGCGACGATGGAGGCGATGCGATTTCGGGAAGCGGGTGATACCGCGAAGATTCGCTGGATGCTGGAACCGCGTGGCTGGATTGCGGCGCACGGCGTCCTGATCCCATCACCGGCGGCGGTCACGTGGGCCGATGAGGGGACTCCCTGGGCCATCTTCACCATCGAAGACGCGACGTACAACGTCGATGTAACGGAGGCACTCCGGCGGCGGGGGTTGTAGGGGCTGGTAGACCCGCACCCAGGCCAATGCATGATGAGGGGGCGGCTTTTCGGACCGCCCCCAACGCTGTATTTGGTGGTTTAGTGCCCCAGGGTCTCCAGTCTTCGTTCCGTGTTAAAGATACCCGTGGGTGTCGTCACGTCGGAGATTTCGGCTACTTTCTCAAACGTAAAACCGTCATAGACGCGAACAATGTTGCCGCGCCAATCGCTGACGTAGACATATGCGCCATCGGCGGTGAATTCGGGATGTAAGGTCTGGGTGCCCTCCTCGATGACATGGACAAGCTCAAACGTACGCTTGTCGATGATGTAGATGCGATTTGGCTGTTCGGCAAACACGCTGTCGGCCCAGATGTAGGGGTTTTCTAGGTGGGAGCGAATGAATAGGCCGGGGCCAGCGGTGGGAATCTCAGCCACGATCTGGTTATCGGCCAGGTTCCAGATGGTGACCTTGCCTTCGCCCGCGTGCGTGGTTGCGCCATAAACTGTATCGTCTACCGTCCAGGTGGCTCCAGAACCTGGGTGGGGTGTGTCTCCGGTTGATATCTTCTCTACCAGAGTCCATGTCTCCACGTCGATGACGGCCATCCAGTTATCCTTCTGCGAGGCGATGTAGAAGCGGGTATTGTCGGGGCTGAGGAAGCCATCATGAAGGATGTGACCGACATTTTCCACGCGGTCGATGGGGAAATCGGGCTTGCTGTAATCGATGCGCCACATCTGACCGGCTTCCTTGAGGCCAATGATGAAATATGGCCCGACCAACTCCGGCGAGACATCGCTGGTAATGGCGACGCGGGAGTTGATCTCGTTGCCATCGGGGTCTGTGCCGCTCGTGTGAATGACTTTCAGCGGCTCCAGTGTGTGGGCGTCCAGGATAGCTGCCGTGGCGGGAATGTAGTTGCCGACGATGATCATGTTGCCATCATCTGAAATAGCCAGTCCGCGTGAATCGAGGCCCACACGCACGGCAGCAACAGCCTGTAAGGTGTACAGGTCGATCTTGAACAACCAGCCGTCGCGCCCTACGTTGTAGGCCCAACGGTCATTGGTCGGGTCAAACGCGTAGCCATGCGCACGGTAGCTGGCCGTGATGTGGCCGATGAGCCGGTGTGTGTCACCGTCCAGTACGGCAATCGAGCGAGCTTCTCGCTCTGTGACCAGCAGCAGGTTGTCGAGGTTGCCGTCGTGCGTAGGGCTGGCAGGCAGCTCGTTTTCGTCAACCAGAACCTGACGGCTGGCGCGAATCTGGTCAACTTCCCACTGGATGTCTGCGGCGCTTGTCTCGCTGCGAATGTATCCCACAAGTGCCCATACTTCCTCGTCTGTCATGCCCAGCGGTCCCCAGGCTGGCATGACCGTGCCGGGTTTGCCGTTTTTGATCGCATCAAAGTAGGTGTCATCACTGGCGGTCAGTCGCGATGGGATGAGCGCGGGGCCTGTCGCTCCCTCGCGGTTGGCCCCATGACAGCCGCTGCAGCTATCGCGGTAAGCGAGTTCGACAGACTGGCCGTTGAAGGGGAGTGGAGCCACCGCACCGCCGGGCAACACGATGATCACCCCTTCCATTGAGGGGTGGATTGTGCATCTATACCGAAACGTGCCGGGTTGGGTAGCTTGCCAGACGAAAGTTTCTTCTGGTTCGATTTGGGCAGATGTAAACCAGCCTTCATCGCTATGGACGGTGTGCGCCACGGCGTCGTTGTTTTGCCACGTGATAGTAGCGCCTGTGGCAACGACAACCGTATGTGGTGAAAAAGCCAGGTTTGCGATGCTAACGGTCACTTCGGTGACGGGTGACATTGGCGCGGGCGTGTCGTCCTGCGCAAAAGTCGAACGCTCGTGGGCGATGCCGGTGGACAGTAGCAATAAGACTATGATCCCACACAAAATGAGCTTGTTGGTGTGTTTCATCGTTCTGTTGACTCCAGACTGTTTAAGAGACGATAGGTGGTGAAGGTCGAAATGAAAGCGCGAATTTATTGATAGTAAATATATGATTGTTTTTTATTATCATAGATCGAAAAACGTTACAGTCCTTGATCTGCATCAAGTCGAGATCGCAATTGAGCGTGAGGACCCGGTGCTATTCGAAGGCGACCGAGCGTAACAGGTCATCCCGCTCGATGATAATCTCGTGGCGGTCGAAGCGAATGGCCCCGATTTTTTCCAGCGTCCGCAGCCCCCGGCTGACCGTTTCCGGCGTGGTGGCCAGGAAGGCGGCGATGGTGGCGCGGGTGATCGCGGGGTGGTTCAGCGAATCGGTATCCATGCGCTCAAGCAAAAAGCGGGCCAGCCGCGCCGTTACGGAGCATAGCGCCAGGTCTTCGACCTGTTGCACCAATACCCGTACGCGGTGGGTCAGCAGGTGGATGACGTCCATGGCCAGGTGGGGGTTGGTGCGCAACTCGGCTTCGAGCACCGGTGCCGGCAGTGACCAGGCGGTCGTATCGCTCAGGGCCACAACGCTGGCGGCATTGGGGCCGTTGTCCAGCGCGGGGATGTCATTGAACGACTCGCCTGGCCCCGGCAGGCGCATGATATATTCGCGCCCATCAGCGTTCAGGCGAAAGACCTTCACGTGCCCCGTCTCGATGATCCACAGGCCGGACGACGGTTCCCCTTGCACGATCAGCATCTCACCGGTAGCGAACTGGCGGCAGATGGCGTGACCGGCTAGCGCTTCCAGCCGCTCCGGGCTGAGCGATGAAAAGTAGGGGAGTTCGGCCAGTCGTTCGGCGAGCGAGAACGCGCTGCCGGGCAAAGGGCGGTTGGCGGTCATGGTATGTGTACCAATCGGACGGAACGGGAAATAGTTCAAAAAACGTTGAGTCTATTGTGCCACGCGGGGGGATATCCGGCAATTTTCTGCATGCCCGGCTATGAAAGGGCGCTCCGGTGGTGTGTTGTGTTGCACTCATGCGACAGTTGGCATGCTGGTGAGGACAATGGGCCACCGAAAATGACTGTCAAAACCTATCAAGTTGCCCATCTGGTAGGTTTTGAAAGACCGGATTGTGTATAAAATAGCAAGCTGGTATCGCTTGTGATGAAAAGCGCAAATATCCACCCATGTGTGGGCGGAGTAACCAACACAGACCGGATTAGAAACGAGGAGTACCATGGACATTACGCGCAACTGGCGACTGAAGACGAGCCGCAGCCAATTACTCGCCACGCGATGCCCCGAAACCGGCGCGGTGATGCTGCCGCAGCAAACCGGATCGGCACTCCGTCAGAACTTTGAGCCATATGTTTTCGCCGTCGAAGGCGGACAGCAGCGCCTGGCCGAGGATGAGGTCGAGTACGCACGAGCGGCCCGGTAGGTAAAGGATCGTTATGAACGCCAATCAGACCGGATCTTCCCAGGCGCAGATGGCGCACCAGCTGGCGTATTGGGATCACCTGCGCCGGGCGCAGCCCTACGAGGGTGAGGGCGATATTGAATTGTTTCCGCTCTCCGGCAAGGGGACTGTGCTCAGCTACACGACTGTGACCGCGCCCGCCGAGCCATACGAGCCTTTCGCGCCGTACGTGCTGGCGCTGGTGAAGCTCGACGAAGGGCCGGTGGTTACGGTGCAGCTCACCGACCTGGATGGAAAACCGGAAATCGGTATGCGCGTCGAGATGGTGGTGCGCAAGCTACGCACCGACGGCCATCGTGGCATCATCGTCTACGGGCCTAAGTTTCGTCCGGAGTTGCGACCGTCTGACGCTTGAACTTAAACGCGCCAATTACGGCGAACGTCCTTCTTGCCCCCGCGTATTTCCCAGGAGCGCGGGGGCCTTTTTGTTGCTGGCGTCAGTCGCCGTATGGTTCCTCTGCGCTGAAATCATCCGGAGGAAGCCCGCGTTTTCGTTTCCGCTTTTTGCGAACCGGCGGCGGGGCGATGGTTCCGGCCAGCATGCTCAAACCGGCCACGATCAGGATGCCGGGCCAGAAGATATCGAACGCGAACAGGAAGGCGAAGCCCACCATCCAGATGAAGCCCTGCATGCCGGCCCATAACCCTTTGCGAGCCACGCTGTTTTGCAATCCCGCAAGGCCGATAACAACCAGAATCCAGGGCCAGAAAGCACCGAGCAGGAATAGAATCCCCAGCCCGACAAGCAGGATCGCGCCGCTGGTGTCTCTCCAGGCATGGTGATGTTTGCCGCACATGGTGTCCTCTCGTTGAAACTAGCGGTGGGGGGCGTGCCCGTGCTGTGATCGCATGAAACGCCGGAATCGCGCGGCCCCCAGTTCCATCTATCCACTATACGCGCCTGGCGTGCCATCGTTGCAGGCGTGGCGCACGAACGGCTGTTTTCGTTTTGCCGGGGGCTGCCGTATAATCGAGCGCAAACCGCACCGCAGATGGAGCAGGCTTTCGCATGAGCGATCTGGAACCGAACGACCAGGCGCAACCCCCGCGCGCGTTTGATGATATCCCGGTGGAGGAATTGATCCGCCTGACACGCGCCTTGACGCGGCGGATCACCGACCAGGACCGGCAACGGCTAACGCTGGAATTGCGCGAGTCCGGACATGCGCGGGCGCTGTTGATCGATGCGCCGATGATGCTGCGGCAGTTTTTTGCAGGCGAAATCGATCTGGACACAGACCTGGCCCGCCGTTTCGCCAATGCGCCGCTGATGACGCATTGCCGGCTGACACCGGCACACTACCAGCCCTTGCAGCGCCAAGTGACGGCGATCTTCAGCAGCAACGATGACGCGGCCACGCTGATGGTGGATGCCCAGCCGGGCTACCCTGACAGGCTGGTATTCACGTTTGTGTTGTTTGGGGCGATCGGGCTGCGCTTTGCGTTGGCACCCATCCAGGAAACGGATCGCCATCGCTGGCCGGAGTTGATGCGCCGCGAGAACGGCATTACCTTCCTGTGGACGCAGGAGCGTTGGGAGCAACCGTACCTGATCTTTGTTGTGCGGGAAGGGTTTGGGCGGCTGTATGGGAACTCGCCACATGGGTTCGAAGCCGCCGTGCGGCTGACTCCGGATATGTGCGCGGCGCTGGTGGACTGGCTGGAAGGCATCTGGTTTCCGGAGCGCGATCTGGCCGCCCCGGAGCCTCAGCAGGCCGCGCCCCAGGAAGAGCAACTGCCACCGGCACGCCGCCCGGCACGTCGCCGGAGTCAAATCCTGCGCACGCTGATCCCCGATGCGCCGGAGGAACAATGGGACGACGAGCAGGAAATCGCGCAGCCGCAACAACCAGCCGGAACCGACGCGCAAGACCTGCCGCCGGATGACCTGGACTGGTGACGACCGCTGCTCGGTGTTGCAGATGCCCGCGCGGTAGCACGACTGCGCCAATTTGGTGAGCCACGCCAATTGACGGTCGATGGGAGCGGCGTTTTCTGTGCAGGAACACCAAGCCAGGCCGGGCATGGAATGTCGCCAAGTTGCTAGGGGTTGGATAAAATAGGGCGCAATAGTCAGTCATCCAACCATCATGGCGTTGCGATGTGATGAGTCAGCAAGCGAACGTCCTCGTGCGGGCCGTTCTTAGTTTTTAGCACGACGGTTACCGGGGATACCGAGAGAAGGAACCGCAGGCATTATGACGGACATTTTTGAAAAGACGCACAAATTCACCCGCGCCCGCGAAGCGATGGAAATGGGATTGTACCCGTTCTTCCAGCCGCTCCAGGATTCTGACGCCACCACCGCTATTTTCAAGGGGAAAGAGGTGGTGATGATCGGGTCTAACAACTATCTGGGCCTGACCACTCACCCCAAAGTGAAACAGGCCGCGATCGAGGCGCTGGAGCGCTTTGGATCGAGTTGTACGGGCAGTCGCTTCCTGAACGGCACGCTGGAATTTCACCTGGAGCTTGACCGCCAACTGGCGAAGTTTGTCGGCAAAGAAGCGGCGATCGTGTTTTCGACGGGCTACCAGACCAATATTGGCACGATCTCGGCGTTGGTCGGGCGCGGCGATTTCGCTATTTTGGATAAAGACGATCATGCCAGCATCGTCGATGGTTGCTTCATGGCGCGCGGCATGAACCAGGCGGAGATGCGGCGCTTCGTCCACAACGATCCCGACAGTTTGGAATATGCCCTGTCCCGGATTCCGGAGGATGCGGGCAAGCTGGTGATCGTGGACGGTGTGTACAGCATGGGCGGTGATATAGCGCCGTTGCCGGAGATTGTGGAAATTTGCAAGCGACACGGCGCGCGCATCATGGTAGACGATGCGCATAGCATCGGCGTGCTGGCTGAGGGGCATGGTACGGCGGCGCACTTTGGCCTGACCGACGAAGTAGACCTGATCATGGGGACGTTCAGCAAGTCGCTGGCTTCGATCGGGGGGTTTATCGCCGGTGACGAGCAGACCATCCACTACATTCAGCATTTTGCGCGCTCGTTTGCCTTTAGCGCGAGTCTGCCTGCGGCCAATGCAGCGGCGGCGCTGGCGGCGCTTGAGATCATCGAAAACGAGCCGGAGCACGTGCGGCGGTTGTGGAACAACGCCGAGTATATGCGGGCGGGGCTGAAGCGACTGGGGTACGATACCGGGACCAGCAATACGCCTGTGATCCCGATTTACATTCGAGATGATTACCGGACGGTGCTGGCCTGGCACGCGCTGATCGAAGAGGGCGTGTACACGAATCCGGTTGTGTCGCCGGGTGTTCCGCCGAACAGCAGCTTGCTGCGCACCAGTTACATGGCCACTCACACCACAGAGCACCTGGATCGTGCGCTCAAGGCGCTGGAAACGGTCGGGCACAACCTCGACCTGATCCCCGAAGATGCCACGCTGGAACCGGAGACGACCGCGTAACAGGTCATCCGCAACATCGCACACAATCGCCCCGCCTGAGTAGACGGGGCGTTTTTGCTTTGGGAACACTGGCGGTGGGACGGTTATTCGTTGCCGAAGATGACATCGACGACCAGTTGGCCGAACCGGATCGTGTCACCATCGTTCAGCACGCGCAGTTCCTGGGGCTGCAGGCGCTCGTTATTGAGGTAGGTGTGATTCAAACTGCCCAAATCTCCCAGGAGCAGAAAATCCCCTTCGCGGCGCAGCAACGCGTGCAGTCGTGACACGCTTTGGGATTTCGCGCCGAACCGCACCAGGTCGATATCCGGAATTATGACGGAATCGGGCGATGAGCGCCCGATGATCAACTCGCCGCGCCCGGGTCGCACGCGGAGCGTCTGGTTGGTGTCGCGGATGCGCAGGTAAAGCACCATGCCTTCCGTGAAACGCGCGGACGGCGGCGGGACTTGTTGTTGCATCGTGGGTATGGGCTGGGTGGCGCCGATGTCTGCCTGCTGGTCTTCGCTGAGCAACAGCGCCCCGCACTGGCAGCAGTAAAGCTCACCGTCTGTGTTGGGGATGCCGCACTTGGGGCAGGTGACTTCGTTTGGGGATCGCGTGTCCGGCGTGGCGTTGATAGGCCGGATGCGCCGGATTTGCCCGTGTTCCTGCGGGGCGGATCGCCTGCGTAGGGGTGGTGTGCTTCCGGGCGAGCGGGAGCGCCCGGCTTCCCATTGGCGCAGCATGGCGGTGAGATGCGCTTGCTCGGCGGGGTGAAGTGTTTGCGCTTTTGGGGCAATGTTGGCCCAGGCATCGTCGTGGCTCATACCTGCTTGCCGCAACTGCACAAACCGTGAAAAAAGCCCGTTGACCACGTTTTCGCGTGACACTCGCCGAACTCCTACCATATGTCTGTTCTATGCGCCCCCAATGCCCTGTGCCATACATTCCTTACGCCTATTATGCCGGACAGGAATTAACCTCCCCTATAAACAGAGTTAAGATAGTGTAAAAAATGGCCGCGTATTGAAACGCAAAAACCCGCCGCTGAGGTCTGGCGGCGGGCGTCTGACTGGTTCTTGCACTGGCCCGGCGCGTCTTACGGGGCGGCGCTGGCGGTCATCTCGTAGACTATGTCCCAATAGCCTTCCACGACGACCAGGTGCAGCCCGTCGTCTGCGGCGGTGAAGCTGATGCTTTGCGCTTCGTAGGTGTCGTATTCGGCGATCAGGAAACCGTCCGGCCCGTAAACGCTCACGTAGGGGTAATCATCCGAACTCAGCGTAAAAGTGACCGTTTCTCCTTCTCGCAGGGGCAGGGCATAGACGTCCTGGGTGTCGCCATCGCTGGCAAATGTGCCGGAGAAGGTCTGTCCCAATGCCAGGTCGGCCTCGATCATGGCGGGCGTGCCAGCCAGGAAGTCTTCGCTTTCGTCCATGTCGTAATACACGGACGGCACATCGACATCGTCAAGCGTCGTGCTGTTGATCGCGTCAATCAGCAGGTGGAACGATGCGTCGATGGTTGCGGTTTCAACCTGGGCTTCTTCGCCCATGAGTGACAGGTCAAGGTTCAGCAAGAAGTGCGCGCTGTGCTTGTGCAGGACCCCATCCTCCAGGCCAACCCACTGCTCGACGGAGAAGTCGGTGTCGCCGATCAACAAGCCGGCGGTCATTAACAGGAATTGAATCTGCGTTTCGTTGAGGCCGGTCAGGTCTTCACTGCCCTCCATGAGTGCGGCGAAGGCGGGATTTTGGACAATGGTCATCACGACGGATGGCAGATCCGGGTCGGCCAGAAAGCCCTTGAGATCAAACGTGGTCGTGAAGGCGGCCATCGCCTGCCCGTTGAAGATGGCGTCCATGCCGCGCGTGGTGGTGATGTGTTTCCCGAAGAGGGTTCCCAGGCGATTGGCTGCGCCGCCTATTTCGGACATCTGGGCCAATGCTTTGAGAAATTCCTCGTCTTGCAGCGAGGCAATCGCTTCTTGCAGGCCCGCGTCGATTTCGTCGAGGTCATCGGGACTCAGGTGCAATTCCTGCCCGAACCAGGCATCGACGCCGGTCGGTGAAGGGACGTGCAGGAAGGCGTCCATATCTTTGAGAATGATCTCGGCGCTGAGCGCGATGTGTTGATCCGGCGCGTCCACTTTGAGCGAATCGATCACCAGATATACGCCGATCTGTTCGAGCATCGCCTGAACCATCGTCGCGTCCAATGCCTGCAGCAAGGTGATTACCGGAGCGATGTTCGTGGGATCGGTTATGGGGGGCAGGTCGCTGGTCAAGGCCATGAATGCCTGGGGAAGCACGACCGCCGCCGAGCCGCGTCCCTGAATCACAATCGCCTGGTCGGCGACCACGTTCAAATCGATGGCCCACTCCGGGATTGAGAACGAATGAACAGGCTGCTGGGGCGAAAGCGCATTCTGCAGAAGCTGGCAATCGTCGTCGCTCAGCCCGTTGCAGACGATGCTGGGGATTGGCCCCTGGGCGAAGGCGGGCAGCACAGACCCGGCGACCAACAGCGCGGTCAGCGCTACGATGGTCGACAGGCGCACCAATGATTTCGCAAACATGACGGTTGTTCCTCCTGATGTATGGCTGGCATGGGTTATTAGCCCACGCAGTATCTCACTAATCCATACGCATCAGGCAGGCAAATGTTGCATGGCGCTGGCTGCATGAGACGGCGCGGCCCCTCATGGTTTCATGAGCGGCCGCTGGCACTAATCCGCAGCTAGAACGCCAGTTCAAGCTCGCCCAGGTTCAGATCGAGATTCTCAAAGGG
>CAZSXY010000082.1:0-10591 GCA_964611395.1 uncultured Anaerolineaceae bacterium
TAAGTACAACCACAGAAATTATGTTGGAAGTGCCCCGATAATGGAAAGCACCTGTTCGGGGCATTGATTGTAACGGTCAAAAAAGTTGCGAGCAGCAGAGAGTAGAGCTTTGACACTTTCGAACAGCTCACAATGAGTGACCTCCCGGCGAAAATGTCGCCAGAGCATTTCAATTGGATTGAGCCAAGGACTATAGGTTGGTAAATACAACAAAACCAACCGGCCCGCAGCCGCACGAACCACTGCTTCGACTTCATCGTCTTCATGGGTGCTCACATTATCCCAGGCCACATAGATAGTTCCTGTAGGGTGTTTGTCCACCAAGGCTTGAAGTAATTCTGCCACTTCCAGACGACGTTTGCGGTGACGAAAAATGACAACTGTTGCGCCCGTGTGATAGTTGACTGCGCCCAAACCATACCGTTTGTAGTACTACAGCCGCACTTGTGAAGGTAGAATAGACGCTCACGTCAAAACAGGTGAAGTGAGCGAAAAAAATGCCAGAGCTAGAAGAAGTCGAAGTCTGGGCGAAAGACCTGAACATCGTGGGCACGCGCATCGGGAGCCGGTTTGAGCGATCCGAGCCACGCGAACGGGCGGTGAGGTATATCCAGGGGTTGATGAGCGATATCGCGCGCAAAAACGGATGGCAATTAGCTGAATATGCGGGCGAAGCAACGCCGGATGGGATGCAAAGGTTGTTGAGTATGGCAGTCTGGGATGTGGATGGAGTGCGCGATGACCTACGGGCGTATGTCGTGGAGGAACTCGGTGAACCCGATGGCGTGTTGGTGGTTGACGAAACGGGATTTCTGAAAAAGGGGAGACATTCCGTTGGAGTAAAACGGCAATATAGCGGTACTGCCGGGCGCATTGAGAATTGTCAGATCGGGGTGTTTCTGAGTTATGCGAGTGAAAAGGGCCATGCCCTGATTGACCGTGAGGTCTACTTGCCCAAAGAATAGGCAAGGGATGAAGCACGGCGCACGACAGCTAAAGTACCAGCCATGATCCAATTCGCGACCAAGCCTGAGTTGGCCCGCCAGATGCTTGACCGCGCCTTTGCAGCGGATGTGCCCTTGTGCGTGGGTGACCGGCGATAGTATTTATGGAGGGGATCGTCGCTTGCGGTTATGACTAGAGCAACACCGCCGTTGGTTTGTTTTGGGGATTGCTAAAGACGAACCCTTATGGTGCGCATTTGAACAAAAACGCGCGGATGAATGGGTTGCCACCTTGCCCGATGATGCCTGGCAGCGCTTGAGTTGTGGCGAGGGAGCCAAGGGGCCACGTGAATACGATTGGGCCTTGCTCCCGCTGCCGCGCTGGGGACAAGACTCAGAAATCTTTCATGCGTTGCTCATTCGACGCAGTTTGACCGAGGGTGAACTTGCTTATTATGTGGTTTTTGCTCCTGCAGGCACAGCGCTGCAAACGTTGGTCACCGTCGCGGGGCAACGCTGGGCCATTGAGGAGTGTTTTGAACTGGGCAAAAATGAAGTCAGCTTGAATGACTACGAAGTCCGTCATTGGTCGGGCTGGTATCGTCATATCACCTTGTCGATGTGGGCCTTGGCTTTTTTGACGGTTACTCGGCATCAAGCGCGTCAAACCGAAGCCGCCCAAAAAACGGCCTGACTTCGCTGGCTGACATCGTGCCCCTGACGGTTTCTGAAGTGCGGCGTTTGTTGAATCAATTGGTTTGGCGTGTTACTCACTCCGTCGAGCAGATCCTGGCTTGGTCGTTTTGGCGGCGACAGCACCAAGCTCGTGCAAAAACCGCTCATTATCGTCGCCGTTTGGCTCGTTCGCCCGCTTGAGCGCTGCAGATAGCTTTTATTGCCGATTTGTCACCCTTAGAATGCATGAATGAAGCGCCTTTAAAGTGCCTGTGGTGAGGGAAAAGAATCTAACGAAAATCACAAGTGCGGCTGTAGTGCTAGACAAGATTCGAGAAGGCCACCGGATTCTTGAAGAGGGCAAACATTTCGGCAAAGTGGTTATCGAACTTCTCTAGAACACACGGTGTTTGATCTTGTTGGCCGCGTAGTGCGGGCGGAAACCAGCGACTCCGTGATAGGTTGTGTCAAGCTCCTGAAGTTAGCGCCAAGCAAAAGTGGGAAAACCAGGGTTTGTAGCAGCAAAGGCATGGGGTGTTACGCATTGACGCCATCTTCCGCCAGATGAGTCTTCATATGCGCCAGACCGCCAGCCCAACCCGTAACGCATCAGGCCGCGCAGTTGCGTGCGAGCGTGATCGCGTATAGCCCCTACGTTGTTGCCTTGTAGCATGAACACCGAGTTCATGTTCCCTTTGACAAACAGCCGATCTCCGATATCGCTGGCGGAGATCATGGCGGGTTGGGATAATTTCTGCCAAGCGTTTAACAAACACTGTGACCCGTTCTTGCTATATGACTTGATGAAGACAAATGACAACTCAGGAAATCAACACGCTGCCTGCAACGACGACCCGCCAGCTATACGGGTTAGTCGATCAAAGTCTTGGTGACGTATTTCCGGCGTTGACACTGGCGATCATTCACCGGGGCGAATGGGTCATGAGCGCGGCCTGGGGGTGGGGTGATCCGGAGACTCAGCAGTATCCGGTTACACCAGACACGGTGTTTGACCTGGCATCCGTGACGAAGCTGTTCACTGCGACGGCGTTTCTATCGCTTGTGAGCGAAGGGCGAGTTGATCTTGGCGATCCAGTGGTGAGTGTCGTGCCAGAGTTCGGTCACAGTGGCCCACGCCCGGTTGATGGGGGGCAAGACCCGCTGACAAAAGAAATGCTACCAACACCGGCCAGTGTTCGTGGCCAACTGGTTGATCCATCACGAGTTACCTTTTGGCACCTGTTGACTCATACGTCGGGACTTGCCCCCTGGCGACATGTTTACCAGGACGCCGGACCACCACCCACACCGCCACATATTCCCGATCCGGTATCACGGGATGAGCGGTGGCGCGCCGGGTTGGCGGCTATTTGCGCATACCCTTTTGTTGGGCAGCCGGGTGAGGTGGTGCGCTACAGTGATCTGGGGATAATGGTATTGGGCGAAGCCGCATCCCGTTTACACGGCACGCCCGGCAGGCTGGATGATACGATTCAACACCGCGTGCTCGATGCGCTCGATTTGACAACGATGGCGTTTAATCCGGTGCGGAACGGGCGCGATCGCAGCGTGATTGCCCCGACAGAAGAAGATCGTTCGTGGCGGAACCGGCGTTGCTGGGGGGAAGTCCATGACGAGAATGCAGCCGGCGTTGGCGGTGTGGCCGGACACGCGGGTTTGTTCGGGTCGGCGGTTGATGTTGCCCGATTTGGGCAGGCATGGCTGGCATCAGATGACCGGCTTGCCATTGCGCCGGAACTCATGGCAGATGCCAGACGCGAACACGCCGCAACCGGCGGAATGCGTTATGGCCTGGGGTGGCGGCTTAGCGCATATGAAGACTCGCCCGCTGGCGATGTATTCAGTCTCGACGCGTACGGGCACACCGGCTTCACCGGCACATCGCTCTGGATCGACCCGCAGCGCGACCTGATCGTTGCTTGTTTAACCAATCGCGTTTATTCTGGGCGGGACAAGCCCGGCATACACCGTTTTCGTCGCGCTGTTCATGACATCATCGCGACAGGAATCGACGCACTGGGATGACGCCACCCGAGATGGAGCGCGTTATCCAACAACTGTGCGACACAACACGCCGGAGAAGGACGCCACGCTACTTGTTGGACGAACCAGGTGAGAGAATGACGTACTTGATGGGCATTGATGGCGGCGGTAGTACGATTCGCGTCGTGGTTGTTGCGCCGGACATGGCCAGACGTGCGCAGACCCGGGGGCCGCGTGTCAATCCATATGTCATTGGCCGGGAGAAATCGGCGGCGATCATCCAGGCGCACATGCGCGATGCATTGGCGCAGGCTGCAATCTCACCGGATCAGATCACCGGGGTTGGGGTTGGCATTGCCGGAGCAGCAGCGACACAGTGGCAGGCATGGTTGCGTGACGTGGTGGGGGCCGTCGTGCCACGCGCGCAGATTGTGACCAGCTCCGATGTGGAAATCGCTCTGGTTGGGGCCCATGGTTCCCGGCGTGGCGTCTTGATCCTGGCGGGCACTGGAAGCTCTGCGTATGCCATCAATGACGCGGGCGAGTCGCGCCGGGTTGGCGGTTGGGGATATCTGCTTGGGGATGAAGGCAGCGGGTTTTGGTTAGGCATTCAAGCCCTCCGCGCGATCACACGCGCCTTCGATGATCGCGAAATGGCGACGATTCTCACCAGCCGCATCTTGACCCACCTTGGCTTACAGACGGAAAGGGATTTGCTCCTTTGGTTGCATGGAAACGAGACGCTGCCTACGAATGATGTCGCCCGGCTTGCGCCTTTGGTTATCGAGGCAGCAGCGGAGGGTGATGTTGTGGCCCAACGAATTGTTGAGGGGGCAGCCCAGGAATTGGCATTGTTGGGCAAGAGTGTGATCCGTTGGTTGGCGACCGAAACGCCGCCGATAGCGTTTGCCGGTAGTCTCTTGGAAAACGCCAATGTGTTGAGCCTTCGCTTATGTGACTTGCTGGGATTGCCGGAAATACCAGTGCCACAGTACCCGCCGGTGATCGGTGCGGCGCTGTTAGCAAAATTGACGATTGAAAGAGGTGGGTGATCCATGTTAACGGAGCAACGGAATCCTGCGTCTGAGGCGATCGACCAACTCCCGACGGCAGAAGTCCTCAAAATCATCAATGCCGAAGATGCGCGCGTGGCCCACATCGTGCATCAAGCCCTGGGACACATCGCCCAAGCGGTAGATGCTGTCGTCGATAGGCTGAGCGCAGGGGGCCGTCTGATTTACGTTGGCGCAGGAACAAGTGGGCGACTCGGCATTCTGGATGCTGTCGAATGCGGTCCAACTTTCAGCATACCACCAGGGATGATTCAAGGTGTTATTGCCGGGGGACAACAGGCAGTGACCACATCCGTTGAATACGCAGAGGATGATCAACAAGCTGCCGTCGATGACATGACGGCGATTGGCCTGTCGAACTCGGATGCGGTGGTTGGGATTGCCGCCAGTGGTCGAACACCCTATGTGTTGGCGGCGGTTGAGTACGCCAACCGGGTTGGCAGCCTAACCATCGGCCTCTCCTGCAACGTGCCCGCGCCGCTGTTGGATATGGCGGATATCCAGATTGCCGTGCCCGTCGGGCCTGAAGTGATTACGGGCAGCACCCGGATGAAAGCCGGGACCGCTCAGAAGATGGTTCTGAATATGCTCAGCACGGCTACCATGATCAAAATGGGCAAGGTTTATGGCAATTTGATGGTCGATGTACATGTGACGAACAAGAAGCTCGCCCGCCGCGCCAGTTGGATTCTGTCGCAGATCACGGGGCTGGATGAGGAGTCGGCACGGGCGTTGTTAGCGCAGGCAGATAACCGGGTCAAGACGGCGGTGGTGATGCACAAGCACGGCGTTTCCCGCAATGAAGCAGAAGCCTTATTGGACGCTGTGGAGGGGCATTTGCGCAAGGTCATTGAGCGCTAAATTCACATTATTGGCTGATCTCTTTTTCCACAGTGTATGGGAGATTGCTTGTCTCCGCAGATTCGGGGTCGGTTCCCTACAATCAAGGACACTTTTTCGGAAATACTCGTTTCATTCATCTGCAACGCCCCCATGGCCCTCTTGTCTCAATAGGATTATTGGGTGTAGAATGAATGAAGTGGTATATACCATTAGTACGTAGGGTGATGCAGTGGTCCTGCAACATGAGTCGGCCATTCCGTTGTACATCCAGATCAAGGAACTGCTACAGAACCAGATCGAGTCTGGGGTGTTTTCTGTGGGGGCACGTTTGCCATCAGAGCGTGAGTTGGCCGCACGCTACTGTGTTAGCCGCATGACGGCCCGACAAGCGTTAAGAGTGCTCGCCCAAGAAGGACTCACGCATGCCCGTGTCGGCAAAGGAACATTCGTCAGCGCGCCAAAGATCAACCATGAATTACGCGCGTTGACCAGTTTCAGTGAGGATATACAACAACGGGGCTTGCAACCGAGCAGTCGCGTACTCGTTGCGGAAGTGCGTCCAGTTGGTAACGTGATGGCAAATCGCCTGCAGATTGCTCCCGGATCGGAAATTATTGTCTTAAGCCGTGTGCGATTGGCCGACAGGCAACCATTAGCGCTGGAAACAACACACATATCGCACCATTTCTGTCCGCGGCTTCTTGAGCGATACGATTTCAGTCGGATGTCACTATATGAGGTGCTACGTAGGGACTACGGCTTGGTGTTGGTATGGGCGGATCAGGTCATCGAAACCCGATTGCCCAAGCCTCATGAATGCGAAGCGCTCAAGCTAGACAAGAACGTCCCGGTTCTGAGCTTTACCCGGGTGACATATAACGAACAAGATCACCCTATTGAGTTTGTGCGCTCGGTTTATCGCGGGGATCAATATCAGCTTCGCGTTGTTCTGCGCTATTCAGAACATCAGTTGCGATGACAGGCATGACAGTAGCAGGCCAAAAGATGTCGGACATAGGGTGTCGGCTGGAACGCTGCTATGATGCTTCAAAATGGGGTCCCAGGTGATTGATGCCAAGCGTGACCGTTCGATCGATTACCACCGCGGACATTCCCGTGATTGCTGGTTGGATGAGCACAACATTGCTATGGCAGCGTTATGACGTCACTGAAGCCACAATTGTAAACCACCTGGAGCAAGGGCTACGAAAGCCGGACATTTTGCTGGTTTCCGATGCAGGACAAGCGCAAGGCCGAGCATGTGGGTTGGCCTGGTGCATACCTGAGGGAGCGTTCGGTCGCAGTGCCTACCTTCGGCTTCTAGGAGTAAGAGAGAACTATACGGGACTGGGCATCGGGGCAGCGCTTTTGAAGCGGGTTGAGCAATTAGCAGCTCAACGCGCCAAAGAAATGTTTTTGTTGGTGTCGGATTTCAACACAGGTGCTCAACGATTTTACCAGCGTCATGGCTATACCCAAATCGGGAGCATTCCAGGCTATGTACTGCCTGATGTAACCGAGCTTCTGTACTGGAAACGGTTACTACATTCAGGCTAGGCACGATGATTTGAGGAGGCGCACAAGACCCAAAGCTTTTCACCGCCAGATTGTGTAGCTATGTTCTAGCTTTGAAAGGGAGAGAGAAACATGTCACTGTCAAAATTTGGTCGCATTGTTCTAACGTTGGCCGTCATGGCCATGGGTGTTGGCATCGCTGTTTCGCCGGGTGCCGCACAAGGAGACAACGTGCTCATCATGGCACGCGAAGTTGACGCGCAAGGGCTTGATCCGCATACGCAAACAGCGTTTTCATCGCTGCGTTTGCTCGATCTGATCTATGAACCGTTGGTACGGACCGACGAAAACCTGGCCGTGATCCCTGCGCTGGCCGAAAGTTGGGCCTTCTCTGATGATGGCTTGCAACTCACCTTTAATCTGCGCCAGGGCGTAACCTTCCACGATGGCTCGGATTTCACAGCGGAAGACGTCATCGCATCCTATGAGCGCATTCTGGATGAGGAAACCGGCTCTGCTGCGCGTGCCCAATTGTTGAGTGTCGAGTCGATAACGGCCCCCGATGACTATACAGTCGTGCTCAATTTGAGTCTGCCCGATGTGCCGCTGGTTGCAGCGTTGACGTCGGTCAACACCGTCATCCTGTCATCGGACGTGATCGCCAATGGCGATCCAACCACGGACGTAGTTGGCACAGGGCCGTTTGTGCTGGATAGCTGGGAACCCGAACAGAAAACGATTCTGTCGGCCAACGACGATTACTGGGGCGAAGGCCCCTATCTGGACGGCATCGAAATCCGTATCATCCCCGAAGAAGCCAGCATCATGGCGGCCATTCGGGCCGGTGAGATCGATTTCGCGCTGCTCAACGACCCGCTGATTGCGACGCTGCTGGTAGGCGAAGCGGATGTTGTACTCAACCGCACACCGGATATTTCCTATCATGTGCTGCAACTACGCGCGGCGGTCGAGCCGCTCGACAAACTCGAAGTGCGCCAGGCGATTTCCTGTGCCATTGACCGCCAGGAAATTGTGGACGTGGCCGCGGTGGGTGAAGGCCGGGTGACCGGACCGCTAACTATGCCGGCGTATCAGATACCGCTGGACGAGCTATTCTGTTACGAGCAAGACCTGGACCTTGCGCGTCAATTGATGGCCGATGCAGGCCTGGAAGAGGGCTTCACCCTGCCGATGATCGTGGCGCAAGCCGAACCGCCCACTGCGCTGTCTGAAGCGCAGGTGATCCAAGATCAACTCAAGGAAATCAACATTGAAGTTGAAATCGAATCATTGGAATTCGGCACTTACGTTGATCGCTGGTTAGCCGCCGATTTTGCTGCTGCCATTGCGCTTAATGGGGGCCGTCCTGACCCGTATCCCATGTACTCGCGCTATTGGCAATACGATGCGCAGTTCAACGACGTCGCAGGCTACATAGACGATACGCTTGACAGTTTGATGAAACGCGGGCAGGTTGAGACCGATCCGGAAACACGGTATGAAATCTTTGCTGAGTTCCAGCGGCATCTGGCAGAGATGTCGCCCTGGATCTGGCTTTACACCGGGTTCAACTACACCGCGCAGCGCTCGTATGTCACCGACTTCACACCGACTCCAACAGGCTATCTGTTCTACCTGAGCGAGACCAAACTTAACCGTTGATGTCGGACGTTGATCCGACTCTGACCGGCGGGAGTGCATACCTCAGTGTATGCGCTCCCGTCGCACTACAAAGGAGGGGTAGTGCTGCGCTATCTGTTGCAACGTTTCGCCGCTGTTATACCAACACTGATCGGCGTATCGCTGTTGGTTTTCATCGCCATTCGGCTGGTGCCAGGCGATGCGATTACGACCATGCTCGGTACCGAAGCCGGCATGCTGACTGAAACTCAGCGCGAGTCGCTTGAAAAGTACTTTGGTCTCGACAAACCTGCCGGTGAGCAATACATCACGTGGCTCGGCAATGTATTGCAGGGGGACTTAGGGTACTCAGTCCGGCATGGCAAACCGGTGTTATCGCTGATCCTGGATCGTTTCCCGGTCACAGCCGAGTTAGCGTTCCTATCGCTTGTCATCGCGTTGGTGATCGGTATTTCGCTTGGCACATTATCGGCGGTTATGCACAATTCGGTGATCGACGTTGTCGGGCGTTTGTTTGCTTTGATCGGCTTGGCCGCACCCAACTTCCTGATTGGAACGTTGCTGATTTTCGTTTTGTCGGTCTACTTTGGCATCCTTCCCAATGCAGGTGACTATGTGGACTTGAACGAAGACCCGGTAGAAAACCTGAAACAGCTCATTTTTCCGGCGCTGACGCTAGGATTTTCCTTCTCAGCGTCGGTGATGCGCACAACGCGCTCGGCCATGCTTGAGGTGTTGGGCGAAGACTACATTCGCACAGCGCATAGCAAGGGGTTGCGACCGCGCACAGTTGTTTTCCGTCACGCTTTGCGTAACGCGTTCATCCCGGTTGTAACTTTGGCCGGAGTCGAGTTGGGGTATCTGCTTGGTGGGGCAGTAATCGTGGAAAAAATCTTCGCGTTGCCAGGTCTTGGCAGATTAACGCTTACTGCCATTTCTCAGCGCGACTACGCACTGATTCAAGGCGCTACACTGTTCATAGCCATAAACTTCGTCCTCATCAATTTGCTTGTTGATTTGATCTATGCAGCATTAGACCCGCGAATCTCTTATGCTAACCAAAAGTGAAGCTCTCAATGAGTTCCCCAAAGAACCCAACGTGTTGCGCCGTCTCTTGCGTAATCGGAGTGGTGCACTTGGTCTCGTCATCATCGTATTCTATGTCTCCATAGCATTGATGGGCGCGTTCGGCGCTACGCCCTACCCACCAACGGAACAACATCGTATTGACCGGTTGCAGGGTCCCAGTGCGGAGTATCGCTTGGGAACGGATTTGTTCGGGCGGGACATGGCCAGTCGCCTGATCAAGGGGGCGACCAATTCGCTCTATGTTGCGTTTGCTTCCGTTGCTATCTCAAGCCTGTGCGGCACGTTGATTGGCGCAGGCTCGGCATACGTCGGCGGGCAGTTTGATAATGTGATTATGCGCATCATGGATGTTTTTTTCGCATTCCCGGCCATATTGTTGGCCCTGCTGGTGGTGGTTGTCCTGGGGCGCGGGTTAGACAAGACGATCATTGCCATCGCCGTGGTCTATACGCCGATCTTCGCCCGCGTGGCGCGGGGGCCTATCCTGTCTGTCAAAGAAATGGAGTTTGTCACGGCGGCACGGTGCGTTGGGATGCGAGATGTTCGCATTCTTTTCTTGCATGTGCTGCCTAACACACTCGCTCCCCTGATCGTTCAAGTGAGTTTGGCATTGTCCTGGGCGCTGCTGACCGAAGCGGGATTGAGTTTTCTTGGGCTGGGCACGCAGCCGCCAGAACCTTCATGGGGAGTGATGCTCAGTGATAGCCAGGGAATTTCCGAGATTGCGCCCTGGTTGATGATCTATCCGGGCCTGGCCATCATGTTGGGTGTGCTGGGATTCAATTTGTTAGGGGATGGGCTGCGGGA
>CAZSXY010000082.1:10691-18691 GCA_964611395.1 uncultured Anaerolineaceae bacterium
CCGGTTGGGGCGCGCACTTTATGATGCTATTGTGGGAATGGTGGATTGATTATGTACATCATCGGTTTAATATCGGGCACGTCAGCAGATGCCATCGATGCCGCGATATGTGACATTGTGGGCAAGCCGCCTCAGATCGAAGCGCGGATTGTCCACGCGATCACGTATGCCTATCCGGCTGGCTTTCAACAGCGAATCTTGGACGCTGGGCTGCCGGAGAAAAGCCGGGTCGATGAACTGTGTCAACTCAACGTTGATCTGGGCGAACAATTTGCGTCCGCTGCACTGGCAGTGATCACAAGCGCGGGACTCACAACGAACGATATTGACCTGATCGGCTCGCATGGGCAGACAGTATGGCATATGGTCAACCCGTCCGGGCAAGCGACCTCCACCCTGCAATTAACTGAGGCGGCCATTATCGCGGAGCGGACAGGAATCACGACGGTGAGCAATTTTCGCCCGCGTGATATTGCGGCAGGCGGGCAGGGCGCGCCATTGACCAGTTACGCGGATTGGTTGTTGCTGCGTCATCGTTCGCATTGGCGAGCTGTGCAAAATCTCGGTGGAATCGGCAACGTCACGTTTTTGCCGCCATTAACGGACACAACTTCTGCGCCACTGGCATTTGATACAGGGCCGAGCAACGCCTTGATCGATACGGCTGTGCACATCATAACCGGTGGCGCACAGAGTTTTGATCGAGACGGTCAACTGGCCGCGCAGGGGCAGGTCGATGATGTGTGGTTAAGCCAGTTGCTCACGCACCCGTACTATGAGCGCCAGCCTCCTAAAACCACCGGGCGCGAACTGTTCGGCGCAGAAATGGGCGCGACTCTGGTCGCGGAGGGGCGCGAGCGGGGCCTGGATGATGCCGCTATTGTGGCGACGCTGACGGCGCTCACCGCCGCGAGTATCGTCGATGCATATGAACGATTCGCGCCTGTTCCTGTGGCTGAAGTCATCTTGCATGGCGGTGGCACGCGAAATCCTGGGTTGGTTCAGATGCTGCGTGACCGGTTGGCCCCGGTTCCGGTGCTGACGCATGAGGATGTCGGGTTGGATAGCGACAACAAAGAAGCGTTGGTGTTCGCGCTGTTAGCCCACGAGACCTGGCACGCTCGACCCGGCATTCATCCGGCGTTGACCGGCGCGCACCATCCCGTTGTATTGGGTCAAATAACGCCCGGCAATAACTACCCCGATCTCATCCGCCGGACATGGTGCACCCCACCTGGAGCTGAGTTGTAAACTTGCATTCTTGTTCCCTGTTGTCTCAGAGTTGAGGCGATTACCCCGCGGTAGATTAACTTCTATTCCCAAAAGGACTCCATTTATGATATACTAAATCCGGAAAGGTCTATACCACACTAGACCAATTGTGAGGCCAGGGTTTTGTTGAATCACGACTCGACCGTCCCTCTGTATATCCAGTTGAAAGAGCATCTTCGCCTGCAAATTGAGCGCGGAGCATATCCGCCTGGGACGCGCCTACCATCAGAGCGAGAACTGGCCAAAAGTTATCAGGTCAGCCGGATGACCGCCCGACAAGCGATTCAATTGCTGGTCAAGGATGGTTTTGTTTCCCCGCGCGTTGGCAAGGGAACTTATGTGCGCAAACCACGAATCGCCCAGGAGCTTCGCCGGCTTACCAGCTTCTCTGAAGACATCCTGCAACGCGGCATGACCCCCAGTAGCAGAATCGTCCGGGCAACCCTTGCTCAAGCCGATCAGGAAGCAGCCCAACATCTGAAAGTGTCCTCCAGAGCCGAAATCATCCTCCTCAGTCGCGTGCGGCTGGCAAATGATGACCCAATTGCCCTGGAAGTCTGTCATCTCAATCATCGGCTGTGTCCTGGCTTACTGGACCATCATGATCTCAGCCGGGAGTCACTCTACCAGGTGCTACGGGAGGAATACGGGCATCATCTCACCTGGGCAGATCAGTTGATCTCCGCCCGGATGCCAACCGAGGAAGAACGTCATGCACTGGCTTTGGACCGCCAAACCCCGGTGCTCAGCCTGACACGCGTGACCTATATCGAACATAACCAGCCGATAGAATACGTCTGTTCTGTCTATCGGTGCGATCGGTTCCAATTACGAACTATTTTGCGCGACATCTAGATATAGATAAGGCAAGCCAGTATGACCAATCAAGAAAAGTTGCAGGGAGCACAGGCTTATATGGCGGCGGTGCGGGCGCGCCTGGAAACCATTGCCAGCCAGGAGTTAGACGCTATCGACCAGGCCGCTACAGCTATTGTCCGCGCCATTGAGGCCGGCGGAATGATTTACCTGTTTGGCACGGGTCATTCGCATATATTGGCCGAGGAGGGTCATTTTCGCGCTGGCGGCGTGGCGGCGGTGTGCCCCATTTTAAGCTCAAGCCTCATGCTCCATGAAGGAGCCATGACCAGCACCAAGCTGGAACGTACAAGCAACCTTGGGCCCGCACTACTGTCCCGCTACCGGCCTACGGCAACAGATGTGCTCGTGATTTTCTCTAATAGCGGCGTGAATGCCGTACCCGTCGAGACGGCGCTGGCGGCCAAAAAGATCGGAATGACGGTGATCGCCGTTGTAGCCAAGGACTACGCGGCCCAGATACCCGCGGGCCCACTGGGCAAAAAGTTGGCTGATGTTGCCGATATCGTACTGGACAACCACGGCGTGCCTGGTGACGCTCTGGTCGAGATCGGTGAGAGCGGCATCCACGTCGGCCCCCTCTCAACCGTTGCCGGAGCCTATATCTTGAACGCGATCTTGAGTGAGGTCGCCTGTCGCATCCATCAGAACGGTGCTGTTCCGCCAGTCTACATCAGCGCCAATATGCCCAACGCGAAAGAACACAATGCCGCGCTGACCGAACAGTATCGTACGCGCAACCCGCATCTCTGAAATTTATTAATTTCAGGAACATCCGGACATTGCGTTCGGTGCACCAACCAAAAAGCAAGTTAATTCTATAGGAGGCTCAAAATGAAAAGCAAGACCACGAAGTTTGTCGTTCTGTTCGTTATCGTTCTTATGGCAGTACCGATGCTGCCAGTCGGGGCGCGACAGGATAAGGTGACGATCACCCTGTGGCATATGGAGCAACCTCCCCACCGCGTCGAGCGTGTCCAGACCCTCATTGATGAATTTAACGCGGCCAACCCGGATATAGAAGTCAAGCAAGAGCCTCAGAACTGGGGCGAGATTTATACCAAAGCACCGGCGGCGCTTGCCGCAGGCAACGCACCTGAGCTGCTCTTTGCCATCCCTGATTTCACGCCGTTGCTCAAAGAACTCGGCCAGGTGCAGCCCGTTGAAGATTTTGTTGCCGAACTGGATGCCAGCCACTCGTTCTACCCCGCCGCCGTCGCCCCCTACACGTACGATGGGCACACCTGGGCGGTGCCGCTTTACAACATGGTTCACTCGCTATGGTATCGCAAGAGTGTGTTCGAGGAAGCTGGCGTTGCGGTGCCAACCACGTGGGACGAATGGTTAGCGGCTGCCGAAGCGCTGACAACCGATGAGCAGTACGGGATTGGCATCCCAGCCAATAAACAGCTCTACACCGATCAGACCGTGTACAACTTGATGATCAACGCTGGTGCGGACGAGATTTACAACGCCGATGGCTCGCTGCGCTTTAACAATCCCCAGACGGTCGAAGCTTACGCCATGTACGAGAAGTTGTACCAGTACTCTCCGCCCGACAGCCCCAACTGGACCTGGGGAGAAGCCGAAGCCTGCTTCGCTAACCGGAGCTGTGCGATGATCATGCAGTTCACGGTCATCACGACCTATGACACGCAGGCCGAAGGCGATGCCGAAGATCTGGGCGTTGCTCCCATTCCGTATAAAGAAGGGGTCGAGAATCCAGGCGCGATCTCCTATGTCAATGCCGTGATGATCCTCACCGATGATCCGGCCAAGAAAGAAGCTGCGCAGAAGTTCATCAGCTTCATCCTCGAACCTGAGAATTACGGTCGCTTTTTGAACATGGAACCGGGCCTGTTCTTGCCCGTAACGGAAGACGGAAGCCAGGCAGAAAGTTTCTGGAATGACCCGTTGGTGGTCAAATACAAGAGCCAGATTGAGGTGATGTTGGACAACTCGACGGTGGGGCGTTTGTTCGGCTTCACCGGGGGCAACACGTTCCCCAGCATTGCGGCAATTTCAGCCCAAAACCTCCTTGCGCAAACCCTGCAAATGGTCGTAATCGATGGTACGTCGCCGGAAGATGCGGTCGCTCAAGGCCAGCAGTTGATGGAGGAAGCTATCGAGGACTAGACTCTGCCTTCGAGTTAGGTGGGGAGAGCCAGCGTGCTCTCCCCTGTTCTGATTCATGGAAAATGGCATGCACCGCATTACAGGCAGCAAAGTACTCACTCGCACCTGGTCACACTTGCGCTCGGAGTGGCTCTCAACTAACACGCTTGTCGGCTACGCTTTCGTAATGCCGCTGATGCTGTGGCTGGCCGCCACCATCTTCTACCCCCTGCTCGTCGCCATTCAACTCAGCGCCCTGAACATCAAGGTGATAGGCACGCCGGGACAATACGTTGGCTTCGACAACTATGATCGGGTCTTGTCGTCGCCTCATTTTCGCGATGCGCTTGAAAACAGCGCCATCTGGGTGCTCGGCAACGCGCTGGTCCAGACGGTGCTGGCCTTCGGGGCAGCACTGATCCTCAAACAGCGGTTTGTTGGCAATCGCATCGCCCGCATCTGGATTATCCTCTCCTGGGTTGTGCCAACGGTCGTTGTGGTCATTATCTGGCGCTGGTTGTTGAGCGCATCGGGCGGCATTGTCAACCATACGCTTGTTAATCTCGGGCTGGTCGACAAGCCCATTGGTTTCTTTTCCACGGGCGATATGGCCTTTATTTCGGTCATTATGATCAACGCCTGGCGCTGGTTCCCCTTTAACGCGGTGATCCTGTTGGCTGGCTTGCAGCGTATCCCAGCCGAGCTATACGAAGCCGCAGCGGTGGACGGGGCAAACACGTTCCAGAAATTCTTACGTATCACCCTGCCCAGCCTGCAGCCCGTTTTGTTCGTTATGGGCCTCGTGGGCACCCTCCTTTCGTTCAATGTCTTTGACGTGATTTGGCTGTTAACTGCCGGCGGGCCTTCCAAAGCCACCACGACCCTACCGGTGTTGATCTATGAGACTGCGTTCAAAAAATACCGGCTCAGTCAGGCGGCGGCAATGTCCGTGGTGACCGGCATTATTTTGCTCATCTTCGCCGCCTTGTTCATTCGCTTTCTGTCTCCGCCACCCGATACCGACGAGGAGTGAGCCATGATTCACCGCATTCGCCGCAACCTGTTTCTTGGCTTCGCGGTTGTGATCCTGTTGGCGATCGTCCTCGCTCCTTTTTACTGGATTTTCTCCTCGTCCGTGAAGTCGTCGCAAGAGATCATCGCCCGCGAACCCACCCTGTTTCCCCAATCATTCACTACCCAGCATTATGATAAACTGCTGAACGAATCGCGGTTTCCAACGTACCTGGGTAATAGCCTGATCGTTGCCCTGGGGACGATGGTGATCACCGTTGTGCTATCCACGTTGGCGGCCTATGGACTGTATCGGTTACGGTTCCCTGGGCGGAAAATGCTGTTCCGCATCATTTTGATAACCTATGCCTTCCCTGGCGTGCTGTTGCTGGTGCCCCTTTACAATATGATGAGTTCGTTAGGGTTGGTTGATAAGCTGCAAGCGTTAGTCATCGTCGATGTGTCATTGGCCGCCCCGTTTTCCGTGTGGATGCTCCAGGCATTCTTCCGGACTATTCCCCAAGAACTTGAAGAAGCGGCGGCCCTGGACGGCGCGACACGCCTGGGCATCATCGTCCGGATTCTGCTCCCCCTGGCAGCGCCCGGGGTGGCAAGTATTGCGATCTTTGCGTTTATCACCTCCTGGACCGAGTATATCTTCTCGTCGATCCTGATCATCAGCGAAGCAAATAGAACGGTTCCCGTCGGCCTGGCTGGCATTATCGGCCAATATCAAGTGGACTGGGGTTTGCTCTTGGCCGGGGCGACCGTTACCGCGCTTCCCGTGCTGGTATTGTTCGGCCTGGTGGGACGCAATTTCGTCGAAGGCCTGACGGCAGGAGCCGTGCGTTAGTTTAGGAATCTGCTCATGACGGAGAAGCCATCGTTTCTGCTCGGTATTGACGCCGGCACCTCTGTGGTAAAAGCTGCTCTGTTCTACCCCTCTGGACGTGAGTACAAAGCCGTTGCGCGGCGTACCACGTTGAAGTCTCCACGGCCCACGTGGGCCGAAACCAGCATGACCGAAACATGGGAAATGACCATCAGCGCCATTCGGGAGCTACTGGCCATCAGTTCGGTTTCGTCGGAGCAAATTGCGGCCATCGGGGTCACGGGCAACATGGTCGGAGCCTGGCTCATCGACAAGGCGGGGCAGCCGGTTCGTGATGCGATTCTGTGGTGTGATGGGCGCAGCCAACCACTGATCGACCGGCTTAGCACACAGCAGCCGGATTTCATGGCGCTGATCTTTGAGGCATCCGGTAGTGTCATGCAGCAGGGCTGCACGCTCCCCGTCATGCGCTGGCTCGCCGAAAACGAGCCAGAAAGCCTGGATCGTGCCGCTTATGTGCTGTGCTGCAAGGATTGGCTCATCTTCAAGCTCACCGGATCCATCCAAATCGATCCGACGGAAGCGTCCGTCATGCCGGGCGACACACGCAAGCGCGGGTATAGTGCGGCCATGTTTGATCTGCTGGGCGTCAGTGAATACCGTCAACTGTTCCCCCCTATACGCCCCTCAGAAGCGGTGATTGGCACGGTGCACGCCGCGGCGGCCCAACAAACCGGCTTGAAGACCGGCATTCCAGTTGTTGCCGGGGCCGGTGATGTGCCAGCGTCGGCGCTCGGCGTCGGGGCGTTTGATCCTGGGGCTGCTTGTTCACTACTTGGCACTAACTTTTTGAACTGTTTGGTGTCGTCACAACCGACATTCGAGCCTCGCGAGGTGGGCGTTTTGTTCTGCCTGCCTGGTGAGCGCTGGTTGCGTGCGACGGTGAATGTATCGGGCACGACCAGCCTGGACTGGGCTATTGAGCAATTTGCGCAGAAAGAGAAGGCCGAGGCCGCATCCACCGAGCAGCTATTTAGCCAAATCGAGAACCTGGCCCGGCAAAGCGTCCCTGGATCGCGTGGTGTGATTTATCTCCCTTACCTGAGCACGCAGGGCATTATCGCGCCAATCGTTGAACCGGCGGCACGCGCGGATTTCTTCGGGCTGGCCAATGATCATACGCGCGCTGATTTAATCCGGGCCGTCTATGAGGGGTTAGCGCTTTCTATTCGTGACGGCTATGATGTCATCCCGGCGAATATCACGGATATTCGCCTGTCGGGGGGAGCGTCCAAGAGCTCATTCTTCTGTCAGATGATCGCGGATGTCACGGGCAAATGTATCCTCGTCCCATCGGGCAACGAATTCGGCGCAAAGGGCGCGGCCCTCTTGGCGGCGGTAGGCATTGGCTGGTTCGATTCGATTACCAATGCCCTGGCCGCCGATACTACTTCTGTCACGGTATATGAGCCCGATGCTTCGGTCCATACGTTTTACGAGACGGCTGTAGTCCCCACATATGTTGAATTGCGCGAAACGTTGCGGCTGGTTTGGCAGCGCCATCGCCAACGCCACGCAGCACTGTAGGACACAAATCCCGTAAGTTTCATAGGACTTATGCAGTTGGGCGGCAACTTTCGCGTAAAACCATACGTGCTGACCGAGCAACTGCGTGACTTCAAAATCTATAACAAGGTGGCAGAGGCCACAGAAGATCGCCCCGCGGGGTTGTACATTGTGCGACGGGTGGCGGCAATCGTGCGGCGAGCGTTCTGCATGCACGCGAGCAGTACGGTGACGCAGAAATTGCGCGTTGGATGAACGAGCAGCGCGTGATACAAGCGCTGCGCCCGATTGACTACGATGAACTGATCGAAGCTGCCGACCTGATCGA
>CAZSXY010000083.1:0-9278 GCA_964611395.1 uncultured Anaerolineaceae bacterium
GGCAACACGCCGAAACTGAAGGACATCCCTAAACTCATTCGCGGGTAGCCGGGCTTCCGCTCTCCGAATAATAAACAGGGACAGTGCATCACCAGACACTGTCCCTGTTTTTCATGGCGAACTATGACTACCTCAACGCTCTGGGGCGAGCGCCTGTTTTACTCTGTTCAACCAGCCCAACGACACCTGGTGACGCCGGAAGTACAGGTACACCGTTGCAAAGGAAATCGTCGCATACCCCATCCCTACCAGCGCGTCAATCACCCAGTGGTGGCCGAGATAGAACGTTGAAAACGCCACTCCCAACGGCAGCAACACCACCGGAATCCCGCGTCGTCCCCACACGGCCATGCTCACCAGCGCGATGTACGTCGGGTAAGCCGTGTGCAGCGAGGGCATGGCCGCCACCGGGTTCGGCCCGGCGCTGACGACCTCAGCCGGGATTACGAAATGATCCAGCGTGATCGGCGTGCCCGGCAAGTACCCATGATGAGTCGCCCACCAGGGGGGCGCAGCGGGGAAGATGATGTACGTGGCAAAACCAGCATAGGACAGGGCCATCAGCCCCAGCGCGAAAGCCCAGTATTCACTGAGCTTGCGCCGCCACAACAGCGCCGAGGTGATCAGCGGCGCGAGAAAATGCGATAGATACAGCGTGTTTGTCAGCACATCCAGCACAGGCGTGATCGGTAAGTTCCACAGGTGTTGCTGAAGCCAGTAACCGGGTAGTGCCCCGCCACTCAAGCTGCGCTCCCAGGCGATCAGATCGGTCACGTGAATGTCAGCCGTGCTCAGATCGTCGGCAAAGTTGCGCAGCGTCTCGTACGAAAAGAGCAGCACAATGAACGGCGCGAAATCAACGGCGAACATGCGCACTTTCGAGTTCATGACCGCCAGGATAACGAGCAGACCGAGAAATACCTCGGTCGATGGGTATAAGACGTCAGCCGCTACCAGCGTAAGCACCACCGAGACCAATACAAAAATCTCAGCCGTCAGCGTGTGCTCGCGCACAAAAACACGAAACTTGGCAACCATTGTCCTACCACACGCTCTGCGCTTCATCCGCTTGACCCTAATATCCCCCGAAAAAATTAAGGGACTTTAGGGTCCCTACGGTTAACTCTATTCTACTTAATTTACGCGCTTACGCAAGGGTGTATTACTCAATACGGAGCGTGCCCAGGTGAAGAATGCCATCGGCTGCCCAGGGCCGGTCCCCGTGGACAGCAAGGCGCTGCCCGCTTTCTGGATCAAACCATCCCACGTTGACGGCATAGTCGCCAGGCGGGAGGTCGGCGGGTAGCGCCACCTGCACATCCGACACCCACTGCGCCCCACCGTCCCAGTGATCCGTCAGGATGGCCGGGAAGTCGTCAGCCTGCGCCAGCGGCATGCCCGTAGCGGGATCAGCTACATGGACGAACAGGGCGTATGAACGGGGCAGGGCGTGGTCCGCTTCCCAAAACAGGCGCAGCCTAAGAGCCGATCCGTCAGACGCCAGAACCCGATCAAACGCCCTGAGTCGCATTCCATGCTCCAATGAGATGTCCGCTGCTTCCGGAGAGCGATCCTGGGCCGCCCACGTTGGCGTGCCAAACGCGGCACTGAGGCAGAGAGCGGCCTCGGCGCGTTCGCACGCCGCGCCGAATGGTTCCTCAGCGAGACAGGTCGGCGTAAACGGATACGGATCGCAGCCATCCAGCGCCTTGAAGCGCAGCGTGTGATAGCCCGCCTCCAGCCACAAAGGGACTCGCTGCACGCCGTCATGCGCGACGAGTCCCGCGATCAGCTTCCCGTCGAGATAGACGGCGATCCGGTGAGGCGTGCCATATCCGGCCACCCGGAAGACCAGTTCGCCATATCCCCCCGCCGTGACCAGGTGCCAGTCGGCTTCGTTGCCTAACAACGCCACCGGCTCCCCGCCAACATTTGCGATTCCCTGCCATCCCGCGCTGCCTGCCGCCAGCGCCAATTCGAACGCCGGTGCGGGTTGTCGCGGCACGGCGAACACGGTGATCCGGTTATCCTCGAATGCTGGCTCCCCCAGAATCCCGCGCAGACGGTCGATCACCGGTTCCGGCTCGGCGATGAATTGCTTATGCACGATTACCCGGTCCGCCCCGGCATATGAAAGCAGGGCGGGCACATCCGCCTCCCGAATGGCGGGTAACACCCCGTCCGCCTCGCCAAGCACTGCGCGATTGAGCACCGCCAGCAGCGCCGGGTCCTGGGGCGTGCGGCGCAGCGCGTGCCCGGCGATCAGCGGCTTGTGGTGAAACACCTGCTGGTACAGGCCGATCTTGGCCACCAGGTTATCGTCTACCGGCACGTCCAGCACCGCCCGCACGCCATCTGTCCGGGCCAGCGCCTCGAAATAACCGGGCATGGTCGCGTCAACCGTTGGGAACGGGCTGAATAACTGGTATTCAGCCAGCACCACCACCGCCAGCCCAACGGCGACTGCGCTCCGCAGTTCCACGCGCCGGATTCGGGCCAGTGCCACCGCCGCGCCGATGCTCACGAGCGCGCTCATCGCCAGCCCGGTGAGCAGGTTAAAGCGCCCCGGTGTGCGCGTGGCTTCGATCACAGGCAATTTCATCAACAGGAGCCAGGGCAGGGTGACATAGGACTGTACGTCCTCAACCCGGACGATCACGGGCGCATCGCGCCACTTGAGCAGCGGCCCCAGCGACAGCACGCCCGCCCCGACAGCCACCACCAGCCAGCCCCGCGCCTCTCGCCGCGACGCCACCGCCACAATCGCCAGCGCCAGCGCGATCGCGCCCAGGTAAGCGGTTCCTTCGGCGGAGTTCGTGCCGAGCACGTCGCGGGCAAATGCGGGAACCAGGCCGAGATCGTCCAGCGGCCCAAACGGTGAGGGTGTGGCAAACGCGAGCGCGTCGGTGCTGAAGGTGATGCGCCCCGCTTCGCTGACATCGCTCGCCTCGTCCTGACCGTCTGACGTGACCAACGGCGCGTAGAACGGCACGACCAACACCGCGCCCAGCGCCAGCATCACCCCGGCGCGGAGCCAGGGCTGCTCGCCGATCGCACGCTCGCGCCGCCAGATACGCCCGCGTTGCGAGGCCACCTGCGCGCCCCCGTACAGCACCACGAACGGGGCCAGCACAAACACCAGGTTGGAAACATACGCCAGCGCCGCCAGCGCAAACCACACGCTCCCCCCTATGACCGTGCGCCAGGTGCTTTCACCGCGCAACGCCCGCCGCAGACACAAGACGAAAAGCGGCAGCGGGAACAGCGTGACGATCCCCAGATGGCCCACGCTGAGATGCCCCTGCACCGCCGGATACGCCAGGAAGACCAACCCGCCCAACAGCGACGCCGCGACGTTGCGCCCGGTCAAAGCCATGCCCAACCAGTAGGCACTCATGCCATTGAGCACAAGAGTCAGCATCAAAACGACATTGAAGGCGACCAGCGGGCTGACAATGAATGCCAGCAGCGCGGCGGGCAGGTATTGCAGCGGGTGCGACCATT
Organism: uncultured Anaerolineaceae bacterium; assembly: GCA_964611395.1. Lineage (GTDB taxonomy): Bacteria > Chloroflexota > Anaerolineae > Aggregatilineales > Aggregatilineaceae > CAZSXY01. Next base: position 3,505 of record CAZSXY010000083.1, read on the forward strand.
GCACCCAACTCGTGAAGCCGTCAGGATACGCCAGCAGTGGCTGGTCAAACGGGTTATGGCCCTCGCTGAGCGCTTCGCGCGCCCACCACACGTGCCGCACGACCTCGTAGGTGTCCGAATATCCCGTGCCCGCGGCATGGCTTGCCAGGCGTATCGCCAGCGGCCAGGTGATCGCCACCGTCGCCAGGGTGTATACAAGCACCGGCAGCACCACCCAACGCATCGCCCGTTGCCCACGTTCGGATTGCATGGTGTCCATCGCCCCGTCCAGGTGAATAATCTGTGTCGGCTAAGCTGCGGCGCAAGTGTACCACAGCCGCCCCGCCCGATCACTTGTCGCCAGGCTGGCATGAAGCAAAAGCGGGGACTCACCGGTCCCCGCTACCAGGCAACAAGACAACTGCGGGCTTACTCTCCCGGCACAAGCAGCAGCGTTTCGACGGTGTGCGCTTCGACCGCCGCCGCGCTGAAATAATGCGCGTGATACTGCCCGGTCGCCCACAGGTCGATCATGTCGGCATAGTGCGTGCTCTGCGGGTCGCCGCTTTGGCCGGTCGTATGCACGAAACGCGATTGATCCCAGTCGATAAAATCCAGAATCATGCGCATGCTGGGCACGCTGGACACCGTAAAATCACCTTTCCCGACACGCCAGCCTGTGGCATTGACAATCGCCGGGCCGCCGCTAACCGGTGTCTCGCGGTTGAAGATCGCCTTCAAGATCGGCAGGAACTGGTCGAGTTGCGGGTCGATCCCTTCCGGGAGCTGGCCCAGCGGGGCCGCTTTGAAGTGCGCCACGTGCAGGTCGCCCCAGCGCCACGCAGGCCAGTCTGTGCCATATTCCGTTTCCATGAATTCGAGCGCGTCGGCGAGGGCGGCTTCGGCCAGGGCCGCCGGATCGCTTTCACCCGACTCCCCGTTGATCCAGACCGAGCTTGCTGGGTCGTCGAGGATCAGCGAGAGGCGGCGGATGTTAAACGATTCCTCAAAGAACGGCACTTCGTCAAACACCAGCGGCATAAAACGATCCCAGAAGACATTGAACAAGGCGGCTTGCGGGCTGCCTGCATCGTTTTGAAAATCCCATCCCGCCAGCCACGTTGCGGCCTCGTTGAGCCGGTCGTCCGTAAAGTCGATCCCGGACAAGAACGGAACCACTAACGCCGCTGCCATGTTGTAATTATCAAACTGGAGGGCTGCGAACGTGTCCGCCGTGTGCACATCTTGCGCCTGCAACAGCGCCTCGATGCGCGCTGCCCGGTAGCCGTAAGCCCAATCAACCGTGATGGTATGCGGGTATTCATCCGGCGCGACAACGGCATTGTTGGCCGTCACGATATAGCCCACTTCCGGGTTGAACAGGCGCGGGTTTTCCCTCGGATCAACATAGCCACGCCACTCGAAAGCCGCCGTCGTGCCATCGACCGGAAGCGACCCGTCGTGCCCCTCCGCCCGGATCGGGATGCGCCCCGAGGCGACATAGCCGATGTTGCCATCGCGGTCGGCGTAGACGAAATTCTGGGCGGGCACGTCAAAGTACGACAGGGCCTCCTGGAACTCCTCCCAGTTACGCGCTTTGTTCAACAAGACGAACGCTTGAAAATTGCGGTTCGTGTCAGCCGCTGCCCAGCGCAGCGCTACGGCCCTCCCATCCTCCAGATCGCGCACCACCGGCCCGAAATGCGTCAGGCGAATCTCGACCTCGACGGGTTCGGCATCCCAGGGCGTGATCGTCTCGGTGATCACGTCCATGTCGCGCCATTCGCCCTCATAGCGGTATTGCAACGGATTGTCTGGGTTGATGTCCAGCAGGTAGAGGTCTTGCACATCTGTGCCCACGTTGGTCACGCCCCAGCCAATATCGCGATTGTGCCCCACAATGACAAACGGCGTGCTGGCGAAGCTATAGCCGCTCACATCGTAGGGACAGGCCTCGGTGATCGCGACGCAGTGCAGGCCGATTTCGTACCAGATCGACGGCATCTGGATCGGCAGGTGCGGATCGTTGGCGAGCAGCGGTTGCCCGCTTGCAGTGCGGCTGCCGTTGACCACCCAGTTATTCGATCCCAGCCCGGCGTCGCGCAACAGCGCGAGATTTTCCAGGCCGGGCAGCGTCGCAGGCGACAGCGCCGGATCGACGTGACGCGCTGCCGGTTCGTTCGGCGACCGGCCCGGCGACAGGATCAGCGGCATGCCCGCGTAATCATACCCCGGTATGAAAACGGGCAGCGCCTCCTCGCCAACCTCGCGGGCCAGTTCCATGCGCAGCAGTTCCTCGTCCATGTTGCCGTTCAGTCCCAGGGCCATCACGTGCAGCCACGTCACCGAGTTGAGCGGCGTCCAGGGTTCGACCGCCGTGACAGGGTCGGCCCCAAACCCGGCCCGAAGCTGGTTGGCGATATCGTATTCCATCGCCAGGTCACCCGGCTCTTTGCCTGCCAGCCATGCATTGACGCCATCGGCATATGCCTGAAGCAACGATAAAATGTCATCCGGCATGTGGTCAAGATCGTTTTGGGCGTGGCGAGCCAGGCCCACCGTGCGCAAATAGGTATCGGTTTCGACCAGCGACGATCCGGCGATCTCTGACAACCGTCCTACACCTTGCGCACGGAACCACGCCATCTGCCACCAGCGATCGCGGGCATGAACAAACCCCTGCGCCATGAGCAAGTCGTGGGTCGTGGTGGCGTAGATGTGGGGCACGCCCATCTCATCGATGCGGATCGTGACCTCGCCATCTAGGCCGGGGATTGCCAGCGTTTGGCTGGCTTGCCCGTCGCCGTTGACGGGAACCTGTGGGACGGAATAGGCGCTGGACGTAACGGGTACGGCCAACAGCAGCAAACAACCTATAAGAAGCATATTTCTCCACATGGTTTTGCCCTCCTCTTGCCTCCTGCACACGGCATCATGCGGTGCGCGAACGCTCTCGCTCATTCCCGGAAGTACGACGCGGGCCATGAGACCTGTTATCTGCTATTTTAGCCGCTTTGCGCCGTCTATAGCTACGCCGTATAATTGCCGACAAACGGCGACCGCCCAGGGGAGGTATGGGACATGAGCTTCGACGAAATTGCCGCTCGCATGCGCCAGCGCGTAGCCCAAGACGATACCTCGGAGAGCGCATCCAAAAACTTCGAAGAACTACACCTGCTGCGCGCGCGCATTCTTGGGGTGTTGATCCGCGATGCACGTGAAACCGCCGGTAAGAGCCTGGAGTCGTGCGCGGCGTGCGTTGGCGTCTCGCCGGAGACGTTGGAAGCCTGGGAATTTGGCAAGACCATGCCCAGCCTGCCCGAACTGGAACTGATCGCCTATTGCCTGGAAGTGCCGATCAGCCACTTCTGGAACTCGGATAGCTCGCTCCAGCGCGAGACACGCGAGACTATCGACAAAGGCGAGTTCACCACCGTGCGCAACCGCCTGATCGGGGCGGTGTTACGCTCCGCCCGCGAAGAACGCGGCCTGACTGCCGAAGAACTGGCCGGGCAAACCGGCACAACCGCCAGCAACATCAACGCCTACGAACTGGGGCAACGCGCCATACCGGTTCCGGTGCTGTCATCCCTGGCTTCGGCATGTCATGTCAACCTGTCTTACTTCCTGGAAAACGCCAGCCGGATCGGGACCTACCTGTCCGCGCAGGAAGACATGAAGAAGTTCAGCGAATTGCCGGAAGACGTGCGCCGTTTTGTCAGCATGCCGGTCAACCAGCCATATCTCGACCTGGCGATGAAGCTGGCGAAAATGGGCAGCGACGAGTTGCGCGGCATCGCCGAAGCGATCCTCGACATCACGCTGTGAGAAGTCGCCGCGCGTTGGCGGGCTAACCGGCCAACTGACAACCGCGAATCGACCACTTACAATCCGCCTTTTCTGCGCCTGCGACCCATTTTTTCTTTTCGAATCGGGCTTGACATCGCGCCCCCCATATGCGATAATCTGCGGCGTAGTGGAGAAGGTAGTTCGCACCATCGGAAAGCAAGTCCACCCGGAGCGATCTTGACTGCGTTCTGGGCTTTTTGTTTTTGATACGGGCAACACCACCCCACCACGTGCATTTCAAGTTTAGAGTGGGAAGGAAACCCAACCAATGTCTAACGAACGTATCACCGGAACCGTCAAGTGGTTCAATTCGCAGAAGGGCTTTGGCTTCATCGAGCACGCTAATGGGCCAGACGTTTTTGTCCACTTCAGCGCCATCCTGGGATCAGGTTACCGCGAACTAATCGAAGGCGAAAGCGTCGAATTCGTCATCGTCGATGGCCCCAAGGGCCCGCAGGCCGCTGAGGTTATCCGCGCTGGCAATTAAGCGCGTCTGCCTAAGCTAACCGGCGTCCGGTATCGCTCTGATACCGGGCGTTTTTTGTTTTCTGGCGGCGCTGAACGCGGTACAATCGCCCGCCATGACCACACAAACCACCACCCAACCTCGCTGGATTTTGCTGGCCATGCTCGCCGTGTTGCTGCTTGCATCCTACCTGCGCATCCACGACCTGAACGCGCAGGGGATGTGGGGCGACGAAGGCTGGTCGATCTGGCTGGCACGCGGCGATTCACTGCGCGACCTGACCATGACCATGGTGGCCGACCATCACGGGCCGGTCTATTCGGCGTTGTTGCGCGGCTGGATGGCGCTTGCCGGGCCGACGGTGCTGGCGCTGCGAACGATCACGGTGCTGTTTTCCATCGCCAGCGTTGCGCTGATCTACCGCCTGGGACGAACCCTGTTCAACCCCGCAGCCGGTGTCGGGGCGGCGCTGGCCTTCGCGTTGATGGACAAGCACATCGTTCTGACGCAAGAAGTCCGCGACTACCCGATGGTCTTCTTCCAGATGATCCTCACTGTGACGTGTTATGCAGCGTGGCGGCGGAATCCGCGCCGGGGCTATGCCTTTCTGTTCGTCGCCTCGACCGTGTACGGCCTGTACCTGCACTACTACACCTACATGGTCAACCTGGCGATTTTCGTTCACGCGCTATTGACCATCCGCGACCGCACCACGTGGAAGCATTTTGTGGCGCTCAACGGCTTGATCGCGCTGGCGTTCGCGCCCTGGCTGCCGATTGTGGTGCACCAGTTCGTCAACACGCCCGTTGACAGCGAAGTGCTCAACATTCACGGCATGCCGCTCAACCGCCACACCATCGAGTACCTGGCCCAAGAATCACTCGGCACGCCGCTGGCGCTCTACGGCCTGCTGATGTTCGTGGGCGCGTGGGGGCCGATCAGCCGTCGCCTGCCCGGCGTGATGATGCGTATTCCGCGCGACCGCCGTCTATCCGGGGCGCTGCTGGCGACATTATGGTTCGCCGTGCCCATCCTGATCACATGGGCGCTGCACACGCGTTACCCCCTGCTGACCGATCGCAACATCTCGGTGATTATGCCCGCGATTGCCCTGTTGGTTGGCGCAGGGCTTACCGCATTCGAGTCGTTCAGCGGCCTGTTCATCGTCGCGCTGGTGGTTGCCAACGGGTTGTTGACGACCAGCTCGTACTTTGACAAACCGCCCTGGCGCGAAATGGCCGCCGATATCGGCGCAGCCTATCCGGGTGATGGCGAGCCGGTCTTGTTGGATGTCGAGGGGGCGCATGCCGCATTGTGGTACCACCTGTCGCTGGAGCTTCCGGTCGATGTGAAGCACGTGGTCAATCTGTTGCCGCCCGAAGCGGACGGTGAAGACCTGGCCGTATCGCTTTATGACCTGCGGAAGCGCTACCAGGGCGATTTTGTGCCCCGCGTCCAGGACATGATTGCCGGTACGCCC
>CAZSXY010000083.1:9378-14580 GCA_964611395.1 uncultured Anaerolineaceae bacterium
GCGCTACCAGGGCGATTTTGTGCCCCGCGTCCAGGACATGATTGCCGGTACGCCCGGCCTGTGGCTTGCCTATTGGGGCGACGAAGCCAAAAAACACGATATGTTCGATGTCTTGTCCCTGGCCGGGTTTGTGCGAACGGGGACGCTCACCTACGAGCATCACGGCAGCCCGATCTACGCCTATCGCTACGACCGCCCCGAAGCCTTCGGCGTGCCGGTGGGCGTGTTTGGCGACATCGCGCTGCGTCGCGCCACGTGGCCGCAACCCGTCGCCGCCGGTGATGATCTCCATGTGTTGCTGTGGTGGAGCGCCGAAACGCCGCCCCCCGTTGATTACACGGTCTCCGTCTTCCTGCTGGACGCCACCGGCAAGCTCCGCGCCCAGCACGACGGCTACCCCGCCGCCGGAACGCGCCCCACATCCTCGTGGAGTGCCGGTGAACTGGTCTTCGACGCGCACGCCGTCACGCTGCCGGGTGATCTGCCGCCGGGAACGTACACGGTCGGGGTCAAGCTCTATACGTGGTGGGATGGCGCGATCCTGCCCACCGCAGCCGGGGAAGAGTTCGCCACACTGGGGACGCTAACCGTACGGTAACGGCTTGCGCCGCTGGCCCTGGCTGTCAATTCCGTGTAAAACAACCGGGTGTGCACGCGCGACACCGTACAGGTTGGGGAAGGAGACAGATTCATGCCAACCGCCGATGAATTGAAAGACAGGGGGATCGCCGAATACATGCGCGGCGATTACGAACTGGCCGCCGAGACGTTCCGCGAGGCCGCCACTCAGTATGAAGATGACGGCGTGGCCGACATGGTTGCCGAAATGCAGGTGAACCTGGGGCTGGCCCTGCACTCGCTCGACCGGTACGACGAGGCGTTGGAACAGATGAACATGGCGCATGCGGTCTTCGTCCAGATGAATGACACGCACCGCACCGCGCAGGTGCTCGGCAACATGGCCCGCGTGTACGCTCGCCTGGGCAACACCGAACAGGCCATCACCAACTACCGCGAGGCTGCCGCCATCTTCATGGAACTGGGCGACGAGGAAAACTACGGGCAGACCATCCTGGCCATCGCCGATTTGCAACTGCGTAGCGGGCAGATCATGAAAGCCGCCACGACCTTCGAGATCGGCCTGGATTACGTCCAGCAACCCAACGCCCGCCAGAAGCTCATGAAGAAGCTGCTTGGCTTGCGCAACAAGCTATCAGGCGGTGGCGCGCCACCGGCCACCGTCGATACAGAAGAACCCACCAGCGCCGACGAGGAGTGAGCCGTGTCCGAGCAACTTGTCGCCTTTGCCGGGCCTCTCGGCACCTTGCGTGGAGTCTTACACCGCCCTGACCGGCCCGCCCGCCCGCCGGTGGTCATGCTGTTACACGGCTTCACCGGCCACCATATCGAAAGCGGCCACCTGTTTTCCCAGGCGGCGCGTCACCTGGCGAAGGCGGGCTTCGCCGCGCTCCGGTTTGATTTCTACGGCTCCGGTAACAGCGATGGTGATTTCGCCGAAATGACCGTCTTCACCGAGGTGGCCGACGCAGCCGCCGCGCTTGACTGGCTGAGCGCCCATCCCGACCTCGACACGACCCGCGCGGGCGTCGTCGGGCTTAGCCTGGGCGGTTGTGTGACCGCGTTGTTGGCCGGGCAAGACCCGCGCGTGCGGGCCGCCGTGTTTTGGAACGCGGTGAGCCTTCCGCGCCTGCATTTCGCGGATATCCCCCGCACCGGGCCGGACGTTGGAGTCAGCGGCGGCTTGCGCGTGGGCCAGGCATTCTTCGAAACGTTTGACGCGTTGAACATCACCGGCCATTTGCGCCGCTATGATGGCCCGGGGCTGGTGGTGCGCGGCACAGGCGACGATGTCGTGGCAGATGAGGAAGCCGCCGCACTGATGGCCGCGCTCGATACACGGGGGACACGCCACGATATCACCGGGGCGGACCACACCTTCAATCACCCGCGCTGGCGATCCGGGTTGTTCGACGTGACAACCCGCTGGTTGGGCACGCATCTCACGTCGGAGATGCCTCAGCAGACTGATCAAACGTGATTCGACCCATTCCACCACAACCAACGGCTGGCCGCATCACCTGCCCGGCATGGGTGCGGCTGGCCGTGTACGGATCGATGTTCGTTTCGTTGCTGGTCATCGCGGTTGGGGCGGCGCTGATCATCGACCTGCTATCCAACGACGGTATGAAGCTGGTCGGCCCCCTGACCAGCGAAACGCTCGGCGTGTCGTTCAAGATTCCCGAAGGGTGGTTTGTCGCCCACAGCGCGATTGCGCCACCATCAGGCAACCCGGAGGCGGGGATCGTCATGGCGGACTCGCCACTCGCGGGCGGTGCGCCCACCGACCGCGCGACCCTGGTGATCGGTATGCGGGTGATCGACCCGGCAGACACGTTTGGCGTACCGGCGAATTGCCACCCCCGCATCGCAGACGGACCGCAGGCTACCTTCCAATGCATGGCCCGCCTGGGCTATCTCACTCCAACCTACCGCGACTTCAACACGGCATGGGCTAAGGGGGCGCTGCTGCCGGGCACATTGCCGCCAACCCGCGCGTCTTACCCCATGATCGTGCTGCCGGTCGGCAGCCGGGCGTGGCTGGCGGTGATCATCACAGACTGGCGCGGTCACCCGGATGCCCGCCATGTACTGGAAGCAGTTGCGCGGTCCGTGCGCCCTTGAATCTTTCGCAGTTTCATAACAAACCTTAGCATCACCTTTACGTTTGCAAATGCCAGCCATGATAGACTGACAGAGAGGAGATAATAGGCAAACGATCGGTTTGTTCTCATGGCGCGTGACCTGATCGGCCATTCCATCGGCCCTTACACCGTTTTGGAGCAGTTAGGCGCGGGCGGCATGGCAACCGTCTACCGGGCATGCGAGACGGGAGCCCCGCAGACTCGTGTCGCCATGAAGATTTTGCCCCGCCACCTGGCCACTAACGCCAAGACGCGCCAGCGCTTTGCGCACGAAGCGCACATGGCAACCTGCCTGCAACATCCGCATATTCTGCCGGTCTATGATTTTGGCGACGACGACGGCGTGCCATACATTGTGATGAAGCTGGTTGAGGGTGGCACCCTCGCCGCCCGGCTTGCGGCAGGCCCCCTCGACCTCACAATGGCCGCGCACGTGCTGGGGCAGGTGGCCGGTGCGCTCGATTACGCCCATGCGCAAGGCGTCATCCACCGCGACATCAAGCCCCAGAACATCCTGTTCGACGCCGAGAATAACGCTTACCTGACGGACTTCGGCATCGCCCGCCTGGCGGAAGGGGGAGAAACGCTGGGTGGGCAGGCCGGATTCATCGGAACGGCGGCCTATGCGTCGCCCGAACAGTGCCGGGGCGACACCATCACGCCCGTTTCCGACATCTATTCGCTGGGCGTTGTCCTGTACGAGATGCTGACCGGAGTCTTGCCGTTTCAGGGCGCGACCCCGCTGGCGATCATGCACCAGCACATCAGCGAACCGGTTCCGAACCCGCTTGGCAGACGCCCGCAACTGCCGCTGGCCGTTCACGAGGTCACGGGAAAGGCGCTGGCAAAGCTCCCCCATGTGCGCTACCAGACGGCCACAGCGCTGAGCATGGCGCTCAACAAGGCGCTTGCCCGCGAGCTAGGAACCGTTCCGCTGGCCGACAAAGCCCCGCCCCCCGGCCCGAACCCGACCTTCGACAAACCCGCGAATGCCTACACCCCACCGCCACCGATTCCCGGTGAATTGCTGCAAGACCTGCTGCCGGCTGTGCCCTCAACCGGCGAATCGCTGGCAGTTCCGGTGTTCGCGGAGGCTACGCCCCGCGCGCCACAAACCACCTCATCCGGCGATGACGTGCTATACTTGGTGCTGCTCGTATTAACCGCCATCCTCGCTGCCACCGCCGTAGCCACTGTATACATCACGCGCTGATCTGATTGGAGCCGGCATGTTCAGACGCCTGCGCATTATCGTTGAGACGTTGCTGGTCAATGCTTTGATCGGCTCGACCTTCTACCAGTTCGCTGTATACCTCGCCAATCGCCGGTTTTGGCGGCAAATCCAACCGCCTCCCCCCGATGCCACGCCGCCCGTAAGCGTCGTCGTTCCGCTGCGGGGCAAGAGCCTGGATACGCTCGCTTTGCTCCACGTAATGGCGATCACCGCGCCGACAGACGAGTACGAACTTATCCTGGTGCTCGAAAGCGAATCCGACCCGGCGTATCCGGTGGCCCAGGAAGTGGCCCGCAGCTATCCAGAACGTGTTCGCATGGTGATCAGCGGCCCGGCAGGGGAACACGCGGGCAAGCTCCACAATCTGAACGCGGGCTACCTAGCGGCGCGGGGCGAGTTGATCGCATTTGTGGACTCCCAGGTGCAACTCAGCGCCGAGCTATGGAACGGGGCGCTGGCCACGCTGGCACATGATGCGGTTGGGGCCGCGTTTGCGCCCCCGCTGGTCATCGAGCCGGAGCCGCGCGGGGACAGCCGCCTGCGCACCGGTGGCGAAATGCTCACCGCCCTGCACACCAACCACATCCAAACCGCGCCCATCCCGTTTGCCGCGCTCAGCAACCGGCTAACGGCGTTGGCCAACGGCTTCATGGTGTTTCGTCGCAAGGCATTGGATGAGGCCGGGGGTATGTTGCACCTGCTCGACGAAGCGTCCGATGGGATCAGCCTGGGGCGTGTCATGCGCGAGATCGGCTATCGCATCGCCGCCATTCCGGTTCCCGCGCTGATCATGCCAGAGCAAGAGACGTTTGACGAAGCTGTCAATTGCCTGCAATGTCGCCTGCTCGTTGGCCGCGCCTACAACCGGCTGGCCTATTTCGCCTGGCCGCTGACCAACCCGTTGACCGTCGGCCTGCTGCTGGGCGCTATCACCGAGACCGAAGGGCGCTGGTGGGGCCGCCGGACGTGGTGGACGTTTGTGGGGGTGCGCATGGCAATCGCCTACGAACTGGATCGGGTGCGCTTTGGGCGGGGCTTTTCGCGGTTCGCCTATGCGCAGCTATTCATGCTCGAAACGTTCATCGTTCCCGCCGTGTGGGCGCGCGCCATCGTCCAGCGGACGTTCAGGTGGCGCGGGCGCTTCTATCGCATCCGGCGGGGCGGCAAGGTCACGCCGCTTGATTGATGCCCCCGCGCCCCATAGGAACCGCCCGCACAGTGAACCATGCGGGCGGGCAAGATCAT
>CAZSXY010000083.1:14680-17257 GCA_964611395.1 uncultured Anaerolineaceae bacterium
GGGTGCAGGCTTTGCCAATTCGTCAACTCGGACGATTCTTTTCACTTGCCACCGTCTCATCTCAAAGATTCCGCGTGCCCTCGAAGTTTTACACTCCACGCCCACACGCACCATGTACCCCAGGGTGCAGGCGCGGTATACTATCGGCCTGCAAAGCACCGGCCTGCGCTGGTATTGTACCGGTGAGGCAACGATCAAATCAGGTTGGGGGATTATGGCGAAAAACCACACACAGGTCGATGAGCCGCTTTCGCCGCGCGAGCGACGAATGTACCGCATTGTCTTCGGTGTGTTTGGCTTCTTTGTAGTATATGGTCTTTACCTGTTGTTTTTCCCAACGGACTTATTGACCGACATTTTTGCCGTGCTGTTGCTCGTGACGTTGGGCGTAGGCATGATCGGCGGCTTGATCGCCGTTGCCTCGTCAAGATAGCCCGGCAGCGCGGGCCTTGACGCGGAACAAGACCGGCGACCACGTGAAGGCGGGGTCACCGGTGGTTTTGATGATGGCGTGGGCGGCGGCCATGAACGTGGCTCTCGATGCCTGATCCATCGCATTGAATTCGGCGCGGCGATCCGGTCGTGCCAGCAAGAAGCGCACCATCGTTTCCGCTGAGTGAACGCGCACTGTGACAGGCGCGGATTCAGATGCTTCTTCCACCGCGAACCCGTAGTCTTCCAACCAGGCGACATAATCATCCACGTCTTGCAGGTAACGATCCCACACCGGTGGGAACTCGCTAAGCGCCTCGCGCCATGCGGCCAGCTCTGGCGGTGGCGTGGCGGTGGCATGGCGGTCTATCAGGGCGTCGAATGCCTGCTCGATGGGGGACGCCGGTCCCCATTCCTGAAGCACGAACCGGCCCTCCGGCGCAAGCATACCGCGCAGCGCGGGGAGCGTGCGGTGTGGTAGCGTCGCATTCAACGCGAACGACGCGGTGATCAGCGTGAAGTTGCGGGGTTTGAACGGCAGCCGGTGCAGGTCGCCGCAGACCAGGTGAACGGGGGCGCTGGCGGGATGTTCGCGGACGAGCGCAAGCGCACGCATCGCCACGTCGATGCCCGTGACGGTGTGCGCGCGCTCTGCCAGAAGCCGCGCCATGCTCCCCGTGCCCGTCCCCAGATCGAGGACGCGATCACCGGGTGTGGGGGCCGCGTAACGGGCGAAATCGGCGTGCAGTGGCGCGAGCACCGGCGTGGCATCCCGCTCAAACCCGGCGGCGGCGCTGTCGAAAAGCGCTCGCATGAGCGCCAGGCGGTCAGTGATCATCGGGTGGGGAGTTTTCTTCGTGTCGCCAACACGCTGCCGTTTCGTCGACCAGAAAATCAACGACCTTGTAGAGCGCCTCGCGTTGGGTCGCTCCATCCTGGAGCGCCTGGTAGTAGATCGCAAGCTGGCGGTCGGCGCTGGTGCCACGCTCAATGATGGTATGGATGTGCTCGATTTCTTCGCGCGAGCCTAACTCGTCAACGACATCATCGACGATGTCCAACAACTCCAGCGCCAGGTCGCGCATGGGCACTTCTTCTTGCTTGCCAAAATCGATGAGGTTCCCTTCCAGGCCGTAGCGAACGGCACGCCACTTGTTTTCCTGGATGAAAATCCCCCGGTAGGTGCGCCATGACATGTTCTGGTTGCGCAGCTTGATCATCTTGGCGGTGATGGCTTGAATCAGCGCGGCAACGGCGATGGCGTCGTCGATGTGGGTGCAGATATCACAGATGCGCACTTCCAGGGTTCCCAGGTCGGGGTGCGGGCGTGCATCCCACCAAATCTTTGTGGGGTCGCCAATCGCCGCGTGATCGCTTGATGTTTTGTGCGTCTCGATACGGCCGCTCAGCGACCCAACTTTGCCCATGATGTTAACGTAGTGTTCGTATTCTGAATAGGCAAAGAAGTGGGGCGGGATGCCAGAGCGCGGCATGTTTTCGAACACGAGGCTGCGATAGCTCTTCAAACCGGTGTCGCGCCCGTGCCAGAACGGTGATGAGGTGGTCAGGGCCAGAATGTGCGGCAGGAAGTAGCGAAGCTGGTTGAGAATATCGACCGTGAGTTCGTAGGCCTCCGGCGTCTTGCCGAAGCCGAGGTGCACATGCATTCCGAAGATCAACAGTCGCCGGGCCGCGTCCTTCATTTCGTTGGCGAGGTCGTCATACCGCGCTCCCTCGCTGAGATGCTGGTCTTGCCACCGCGAAAAGGGATGCGTGGAAGCGGCGGCGATCAAGCGCCCATGCTCTGCAGCGACGTCGCTCACCGTGTGGCGCAGGCGGATCAACTCGGCGCGGGCTTCTTTGACGTCGCGGCAAATCTGGCTGCCAACTTCGATCTGGGATTGGAGGAATTCTGGCTTGAGCTGGTCGCCCAACACGACGCGACCCTGGCCCATCATCTCTTGTACGTAGGAGGTCAGTTCGCGGGTGTCGGGGGCGATGATCTGGTATTCTTCTTCAATGCCGATGGTGAGCGGGGCGGTTGGCATGGTGTCTTCTCCGGATAGTCTTGTTCGATGGCGGGCGGGGTTTGGCATTTGTACTACTATACTCCGGTCAGGATCACGTGCAACAAGTAGCCGGTTT
>CAZSXY010000083.1:17357-18665 GCA_964611395.1 uncultured Anaerolineaceae bacterium
AGTAGCCGGTTTTCGCATGTCTTGCCGCGTGTCTGGACGATGATCCACTAAAATGAATTTCATGATACGCTTTAGGGGAAAGATACGCCGGTACGATGATGCCGGAAAGGGGAGTATCATGGCCTACCACATCGTCGCCGTGGATGACCATTTTGAGATTACGGAACTGTTGGCGATTGTGCTGCGTCACCCGGAGATCGTGCTGCACCTGGCCTACGACGGCGAGGAGGGGCTGGCGCTGATCCGCAAGGTTCAACCCGATCTGATTTTGCTGGATGTGATGATGCCGCGCCTGGACGGGTGGGAAGTCTACGACCTGTTGCGGGCCGATCCCCAGTTCAGCGAGACGCCGATTATCATGCTGACGGTTGTGCCCGAAGAAGCCGAGCGGAAACGGCAGTTGGCGGGCAGCGCGATTGATTTTTATGTGACGAAGCCGTTTGACACGGTGCACCTGCGCCGTAGAATTGAACGACTTTTGGGTGGGGTTTCGCTGTGGGATAGTCCCGGTGCTGGTGCAGGGCAGTGAGCGCGGGCCTGCACGCCGCGATCTTCATGAGGACGGAGCAACTTCACGATGACACATGACGCTCAAGTGGCAGGGCATCCGGCGAAAGCCGAACGCACGATCACGATTGATGCCGAGCATTTCAGCGTTCGTTTTTGGGGGCCTGTGTTGACGCTGACGCTGGTTTTTATCGTCCATTTTGGCGGCCAGCCGGTTGCCAGCCGTCTGTTGGACGATGCCATCAGCCCCCTGTGCCTCGTCTTACCGGCGGATGCGCTGGTGTTCTTTGGCGGGGGCATGCTCATTGAGCGTTGGCTCAAGCGCTTGTTGCCCAGCCGCCGCTCGGCCACGCTGAACGAGGAGGCGCTGGTGGTAACCGACAACCGCAAAGCCCAGCCCGTGACGATCCGCATCCAATGGCACCTGACGGTTAACGTCACTGCATGGCGCTTCAGGGTGCGCCGCCGGACGCGTGTGCCCAAAGGGTGGTATTGCATGGCGCTGCGCCTGTTGCAGGACGAAGACGAAATCATTCTCTACACGTTTATGCCCCCCAACGAAGCCGAGCAGGCGACCGGTTATGCGAAATTCGTCCGGCTGCGCCCGCGCAAGGAAACCCAGTCCAATACCGATCTCCGGGCAGTGGCGGAACAGCGCCGTTTGCTCAAACTGGAAGATGCACGCTGGTCGGATGGCGCTGAGATCAACCCGGAGGACTTCCACGCAGTGCTGGCGGTGCTGGATCAACATGTGTCGGATTGGGCATAAGCCGTAAGCGACTTCTGGTGGCGCGGCTTAGT
>CAZSXY010000084.1:0-14900 GCA_964611395.1 uncultured Anaerolineaceae bacterium
CATGTGCGGCATGTCGTCCGGATTGATGAAGAACTGCCCATGCCCCATCGGGCCGAAGCCGAACATCTCCGGGACACGCGGGCCGAGCGTGACCTCAAGCGTGATTTCTTCGCCACCGCGCAGCATGGTCAGCGTGACGACGTCGCCTTCTTCGTAGGCATAGAGCCGGTCGCGCAGCGTGTGTTCTTCGTCGATGGCATCACCATCGACGGCCACGATGATGTCATCGACCTGCAGGCCCGCCTGGGCCGCCGGTGAATCTTCAACGATCTCGATGATGAGCGCGCCTTCTTCAACCGGCAGGTCTCTTTCAGCCGCCAGATCGGCGTCGATGTTCTGGAAAGTCACGCCAAGCTGCATCGGGCGCAAGCCGCCGAAGGGCATCACATCGACGATGCCGGGCAAAACCTCGTCCAGGTTGACAGTGATCTCAACTTCCTCGCCATTGCGCAGGACGGTGAAAACAACTTCCTTGTCTCCGAAGGCCAGCGGACGCCCAAACGGGATCGGCAACCGTTCATCGATCGGTTCCCCGTTGATGGCGGTGATCACGTCACCTGCTGCGAACCCAAGCCCGGCCAGCGGCGAATCCTCGTCGATGCTCTTGATCAGCAACCCGTCGTCAACCAGTTCGAGCTCGACGCCGAACATGCTCAGGTGAGCAAAACGCCCAGGGCGCATCTCGTCAAACGGCGCGGGGGCCGGTCGCTCGCCGAGGGTGACGGACACCTCGCGCGATTCGCCGCGCCAGGACACAGTCAGCACGACCTCATCGCCGGGGGCGTAGGATCCGATCACATCGACAAGCTGCTCGGCGGACCCAATGGCCGTGTCATCGACGGCTTCGATCACATCGCCGCGCCGCAGACCGGCCTCCTCAGCAGGCGAACCCGGTGTCACCACGCGTACCATCACGCCATCGTCCGTATCCACTATCGACACGCCGAGCCATGCTTTTTCTTCGGCCTGGGCGAGTGTCACCGCCTCCGGCCCATCGTTGGTAGCTCCGGCGACCATCACGCCGAACCCGCTCATCGCTACAGTCACAATCACCGCTAGAAATACCATGCGCTTCACCATCATACGTACCTCCTGTAAGAAGCTCATCACTGCGTATACTGTGGCACCAATTTGTAAAAATTGTGTAACGCAAAGCTAAGAACACGCTTAGAAAATTCAAGCGCCCGGCCATATGCCGGGCACACGATGCGCTCGCCTCAAGGCGAGGGATGCTAGCGCGTCGAGCGGGGCACACGCGCCGGGTGCGAATTGGCGAACGCATCGCGGATCGAGGTGCGGCGCGTATGCTCATCCACAACCGGCAACACCACCGTGAAGGTCGATCCCTTGCCGACTTCGCTGGACACCTCGATGCGACCGCCGTGCGCTTCGGCGATCCACTCGGCAATCGATAAGCCCAGGCCGGTCCCGCCCTGGGCACGCGAACGCGCCTTATCGACCCGGTAGAACCGGTCGAAGATGTGGGGCAAATCTTCCGCGGGAATGCCCACACCCGTATCCTGCACCTGGACGTGAACCCACTGCCCGTTGCGATTCACAGACAGCGTCACTGTGCCGCCTTTGGGCGTATACTTCAGCCCGTTGGACACCAGGTTGAGCAGCAACTGCTTGAGGCGATCCGGGTCACCAACCACGCGCACCGGGTCCACCTGGCCTAACTTAATGTCCACGCCATCGCTCAGCACACACGACTGTTTGAATACTTCGAGCACAATGGTGTCAAGCTCGACCAGCGTGCGCTTGAGCGACAACCGTCCGGCATCGGCTTTGGCGAGCAGCAGCAGGTCTTCCACCAGGCGCGACATGCGCCGCGCCTCGCCCTCGATCGCGTTCATGGCTTCTTCGTCATAACCAAAACGACGCATCAAGTCGAGGTTGCCCCGGATGGTCGTCAATGGCGTGCGCATCTCGTGCGAAACATCCGCCACAAAACGTCGCTGCACGTTGAACAGGCGCTCCAGGCGTTCCAGCGTTTCGTTAAACGTCTGGGTGAGCTGCCCCAACTCGTCGGGGGGGCCATCATAGGGGATGCGCCGGCTCAGGTCATCAGCCGCCGCGATTTGTTGCGCGGTCTGGGCGATGGTGTCGATGGGCTGCAACGCGCGCCGGGTCAGGTAATCGCCGATCAGCAGCGCCGCCAGCATCGTCAACGCGCCGCCAATCAGCATGATCTTGATCAGGCGGTCGATGGCTGCGTCCACCGTCCGCAGCGATTGCCCGGTCTGGATCACGCCGCGAATTTCGCCATTGATCACCAGCGGAACCGTGGCCACGCGCAAATGATGCCCGTTGATCGTCACATCGCGGCGGATCTCCAACCCTTGCTGCAACGCTTCCGGGTCGAGCGGGCCGGAAAGACCGATCCCCATGAGGCTCCACGAGTAATCGTACAGCACGTTGCGATTGCTCTCCATGTCCCGCAGCCATATCTGGATGAACAATCCGGGCGCGTCAAGGTTGTTCACGCGCATCCGCGACAGTTCGCTGAGCAAGGGATTTTGGGAAACCACCGGCACCGCGCCTAACACCGCTTCCAGGTGCACATCGTTGGCGGCTTTGAGTAAGGCCTCATCCACCTGGCGGCGCATAGTCCAGTTCAGCACGCTCAGCGTGGCGGCGCTAAACAATAACATGGCAATGGCGAGCAGGCTGGCGTAGAGAAATGTGAGGCGTGTGCGAATGCTCATCAAGACCCGATCCGGTTCGTCCCCCCGCAGGGGATGATCGTGCGTGTTCCGATAAATATTGTAACATCCCAACGTTAACGCTCCATGAGAGCGAGCTACAAAAGCCATGACTCTCATGGAGCGTGGGGCATCAACCGGGGAAACTAGCGCGTGACTTACTCGTCTTCACGCAGGACATACCCCACTCCGCGCACCGTGTGGATCAGGCGCGGCTCGCCCCCTTCCTCGGTCTTTTGACGCAGATAGCGCACATAGACTTCGATAATGTTGCTCTCCCCGCCAAAGTCGTACCCCCAGACCCGGTCGAAAATAAGGTCGCGCGTCAGGACGCGGCGCGGGTTACGCATGAATAGCTCCAACAGCTCGTATTCCTTCGCCGTCAGATCGATGAAGCGATCCCCGCGCTGGGCGCGGTGCGTGCCGGTGTCGAGCGTTAGATCGGCAAACTTGAGCACTTCAGGACGCGACGACGGCGCCGCCCGCCGAAACAACGCCCGGATGCGCGCCAGCAGTTCGTCGAAATCGAACGGCTTGACGAGGTAATCATCGGCTCCGGCATCCAGCCCTTGCACGCGATCCGACACATCTTCCTTGGCCGTGAGCATCAGGATCGGCACGTCGCCGGCAGCACGCAGGCGGCGACACACTTCCAGGCCATCCAGACCGGGTAACATCCAGTCCAGGATCACCAGGTCGGGCGGTTGCTCGCGAGCCATTTGTAGGCCGCTGCTGCCGTCATAGGCCACATCGACGCGATAGCCCTCATAGATCAGGCCGCGCTTGAGAAACTGCGCGATGCGCTCTTCGTCTTCGATGACCAGAATGCGCTCGGCCACCGTCACCATCCTTTCCATTATGCGCACGACTGCCCGCGCAGCCCCGTCCCCCTTACGAACGCCCAGGCCCCCACTGCACCGCGCTCACCGGCCCCGGCGTCTCAATCTGAATAGTCCCCCCCGTGCTCATATCCACCAGTATCAAGTCACCGGCCATGCCATCACCAGCCCCCTCATGGGCGGCGCGCAACCCGGCGACCACGTCCGGCCCCTGCCCCGGCACCGCAACGCCCAACACCGGCTGCGGCGCAAATCCGCCTGCCGCACCGTAGAGCGGCTGGTACGGGCCTTGCAGCGAATCCGCCACCGCAACGAACAAGAATTGCGGGCCGAGCGCCGCGGTGCGCGCGGTCAGAACATGCCACCTTCCACCGGCATCCTGCTGCACGCCAAACACCGGCGCGCCCCTGGTAAACAACGACTGCGGCGGCGCGTCTGGACGCCCTGGATCAAGCAAGAACAGCCCCGGTTCCTGGTACCCCCAGGCGGAGTTCCATACCAGTACGCGCCCGCTGGCAGTCCAGGCGCTGGCGCTGGCGAGCACGCCCCCCAATGAACTCACAACGCCGGTCGCCACGTCGACAATACCGGCAATGGCTCCTTCCCACAAGCCGATCGTCACCAGCAAACGCGTGCCGTCCGCACTCCACACCGGATCATAATACACGCGCACATCGGCGGGAGTCACGCCATCAGCCAGCGCCACGTTTTGCGCCAGCAGGCGCGGCGGGCTGCTGCCGTCGGCGGGAACAACCCACACCCCGCGCCGGTCATGATAAGCGATGTGCGTGGCATCAGCGCTCCACGACGGACGCGGCGCACGCCACTCTTGCAGCGCCAGAGTCGCCAGTTCCCGCCGCGCGGAGCCATCCGCACGGGCGGCGACCAGTTTATCGCCGATCACAAAGGCTATGCGCGTGGCATCGGGCGCGAGGCCATAGCTGGCTATCGACTCGCGTTCCGCCGTGAGCGCGTGCAGCGCCCCATCACGCGGCAAGCGCCACACCTGCGTGACGCCCGATGCATCCGGCGCAAGAAAATACAGGTCGGCGGGCAGAACCATCATGCCCACCACCGACGAAACGATCGGCAGCGGGGGCGGCCCCCACTCGAACGCCAGCGCCCCAGCCGTACCCGGCACGACAACGCCGCCCGCCAGCACCACGCCCTGCGCCGAAAGGTAGGACGGAACCGGCGGTTGCGGGCGAGCGGGAACGCCGGACACCACTTCGACCGACCACCGGCCCGCCGTCCCGTGAATGCGCGTCGTCTGGCCGTTCGCATCGCTGGCGATCAAGGTGTCCGTCGCCGTCCAATACAGTTCGATCCAGGGGCCTTGCACCGTGCTGAATTGCGCCTGCCCGTAGTCCCCCGCGCCCAATTCGGCGATGCGCACCCCCTCGCCGATGATGTAGGCAATCCGCGCCGCGTCAGGCGACCAGGCGATGGTCTGCGCAGGCCCGCTGGCGGGGAACGCGCCGTCCGCAAACTCCAGGACATAGCCACTGCGCCCGGCAAGCTGCGTGACCACAACCAGGCTGTTCGCCGTAGTGCGATACACGATCCATTCGCCATCCGGGGCGATGTCAAAGTCAATCACCGGTTGTTCCGGCTGCGATATGACCGCTTGACCGCCGTTGGCGGGGTCTACGGCGATGATTTCGTGTTGTGACGTGAGAATATACAACGGCGCGGGTAGCGGAAAGGCCTCATCTTGGGCGCGCACCGGCATCACCGCGAGGGCCAGCGCCACGACCACGCCGATCACGAGCACGTTATACCATTTCATGCCAATCACCCCGTTTTTGCTGCATAGATTGCTGGCAGTATAGCAGTGAACCCGGCGGCGTGACCAGTACTGCGTGCCTCGCACCCCGGTGATCCGGGTGTCCCTACCACCTCGCCAGCGAAAAATTATGACGGCGAAAGCGTGACATGGTAGACTTGCCCGCGTTGTGTCACGACGGGCGCGCGAGAAGGGCGTATCATTATGTTTATGTTTGACGAACAACCTCTCCCCAAGATACGGCATGGCGCTGAACCGTTCTTGCTGGATGGCGGAGATGTCGGCTGTGTGTGCACCCACGGCTTCGGGGCATCTCCGGAAGAAATGCGCTGGATGGGCGAGTATTTGAATGCGCGTGGGGTGACCGTTTTCGCGCCACGGCTGGCCGGGCACGGCACCCACCTGCACATGCACGCTCGGCAGCACTGGATGGATTGGTACGAGAGTGTGCTCGATGGGATCGCGCTCTTGCGGGCGCGGTGCCGCACAGTATACGGCTTGGGCCTGTCGATGGGTGGGCTGCTGACCCTGCGGGCGGCGGCAGCGGGTGAAGTCGACGGGGCGGTGGTGATGGCGTCGCCTGTCGAACTGGACTCGTGGGTGTTGAAGCTCACGCCGTTGCTCAAATATGTAGTGCGCTACCGCAAGCTCAAAAGCGAGGGCTTCGACGAGCGCGTACGCGCCTTGCAACGCGAGATGGGTCGTGAAGATTACGGCGCGGTCAAGTACCGCGAACGCTGGCCGGTTGCCGCCATCGCCCAGTTGAACGGGTTGATCGGGGACGTGCGCCAGCATCTGCCAGACATCACGGTGCCGCTGATGCTGATCTATTCCAAAGCCGATCCGACCGTGCCGTACAAAAACATGGCGATCATCGCCTCGGCAGTGCGCAGCACCGACCTGGTGCAACACACGCTGGAACGCAGCGCCCATATCCTGACGCAAGAAGTCGAGCGCGAGACGGTATACGCCCTGGCGTGGGAATTCCTGGCGTCGCGTACCGGGTTGGCCGAAAGCAAGTGATCGGGCGCACGCTCGCCGGTCTCCGAGGGCACGATGTTGCGCAAACTCTGGCATGATATTGGACGCGATACCCGCTGGGTGATGTGCTCGTACACGCTGTGGGGCATTGGCGAGGGCCTGTGGATGTTCATCCAGCCGCTCTACGTCAAGTCACTGGGAGCCACTCCCAACCAAACCGGGTTTATCATCGGCTTGTGGGGCGTGGGGCGGTTGCTGTTCATTCTGCCATCCGGCATCCTGGCCGACCGCTTTGGGGCGCGGCGGCTGATGCTCCCCGGCTGGTACCTGGGGCTGACCGGCGTATTGCTCATGGCCATCGCGCCGGACTGGCGCTGGGCCGCGCCGGGCTTCCTGGTCTATGGTTTTTCGGCGGCGGCAATCCCCGTCACCAACCTGTATATCACGCAAGCGGCCCGCCACGACCCAACCCGCCGCCCCGATCTGCCCTTGCAAGCCGCGCTCACGCTCATGTGGTCCGCCTATTCGCTGGGGATTGTGATCACACCGGCAATCGGGGGGTGGATGGGCGAGCAGGTTAGTTTGCGCTTCGTGTACATGTTTAGCCTGCTCTGGTTTGGGCTGAGCACAGCGGCGATCATGCGCACGCATCCCTACCCCAACGCCGAACGGCCACCCCGCCGGGACGAATACCGCGCCCTGTTGGGCAAACGGTCGATCACCGGGGCGCTGGGGCTGCTGACGCTCAGCTTCGTCGCCATCCTGACCGGGCAAACGCTTTCGTCGCAATATCTCGAAGAGGTGCGCGGCTTCTCGCGGGCCGCTATCGGCGTGTTTGGCTCGCTGAGCGCGCTCGGCACGGCGATCTTCAGCATTCTGCTGGGCCGCCTATCGTCGTGGCGCGGCTTTTACGCCAGCCTGCTGCTGGTACTGGTCTCGTTTGTGCTGCTGCTCACCACCGGCTTTACGGCAGTGACGGCATTCGCCACCCTCTTGTTAGGGGCGCATTACGCCGCCCGCCCGCTCGCGGCCAGCGTGATCGGCGAGCGCACTCCCGAACACCAGCACGGCATTGCCTACGCCCTGGTGGACACACTCGCCGGGCTGGCGACGGTGATCGGCACCAACGTGGCCGGTGGCCTGTACGCGAGCGACCCGGCATGGCCGTTTGTCGCCGGAAGCATCGGGATCGTGGCAGTGACGGCGCTCGGCATTTTGACCCGCGCGCGGCGCGGAACTCCCGGTCTCCGGTTACGTATACGAGCATAAATCCTGCTAAAATCAGTGAAATGAGGTTAATCACTATGCCACGACAGCAACGCACAACGAACCCCGACCTGCTCGCCCGCCTGTGGGGCAACCTGGTGCTGGGCTGGCGATTGCTCTTTGACCGGCGCGTCAGTGGTAATGCCAAGCTGATCCCGCTGATGACGCTGTTCTATATCCTTTCGCCGATTGACCTGGTGCCTGATGTCCTTGTTCCGTTCGGCATCGTGGACGACCTGAGCGTCCTGTTGATCGGCTTGCAACTGTTCATCCGCAGCGCGCCGCCGCACGTCGTGGAGGAGCACCGGGGAATTCCCGCGCGCAAGGAACCCGGTGGCTACACGCCGCCGGAACAGGCCCGCATCATCGACGGCGATTACGAAATCAACGAAACCGAATGAGTGCCACGCCATGAAAATCGGCATCCTCTCGGACACGCACAACAACGCGCACAACACCGCCGTCGCGCTCGCTGCGTTCCGCGAACGAGGCGTTTCGCGCATCATTCACTGTGGCGACATCACCACGCCCGACATCGTGCTGCTCTTTGCCGGGTGGCAGGTGACGTTTGTTTTGGGGAACATGGACTACAGCAAAATCGACCTGATCGAAGCCGCCAAAAGGATCGGGGCAATGCCCCCCGCGCACAGCCGCGTCATTGAGGTGAACGGGAAAGTGATCGGCGTGACGCATGGGCACGATCACGCGCTGTTGCACCGCATGATGATGAGCGGCAAGTACAGCTACCTGTGTCACGGGCACACCCACTACCGCTCCGACGAGTTCCGCAGCGCCTATTGTGTGCGCCTGATCAACCCTGGCGCAGTCGGCGGCAACCACCCACAGGCGCGCTCGGTATGCGTGTTGGATATAGCCACCGACACGCTGGAATTTATCGAATTCCCCGACTTGCCCTGACTCCCTGGCATTTCTCCATGATCAAACCCGCTTCGCCGTCGCGGTAGTACCCGGCCCGGCGCTCGATGACCGTGTACCCCGCGCGCTGGTACAGGCGGATGGCGGGGTGATTACTTTCGCGCACCGTCAGCCGGATACAAGGGCGCTTCAGCCGCACCTCGACTGCCGCCAGCAAACAGCCCCCCAGTCCGCGCCGCTGGTGTTGCGGTGCGACGCCCAGCGTAATGATCCACGCCCGGCCACGCGTTACCGCCGGCCCGCCGGACACGAAGCCCGCCAGCGAACCACCGGCTGCCGTCACTTTCAGGTTAATGATGCCGGGAACCAGGAACAACAGCGCGAGGTCAAGATAGGGATACGCGTCACGCGGGAAGATCACGTGCTCCAGGCGATGTACGACGCGAATATCGTACAACGTGGCGCGGCGCAGCGCATAGCCTGGGGGTAATGCCGGGGACGACGGAGAGTTCAACACGCACTCCTCAGCGTGCAGAAGCGTGGGTGTGGTAGCTATGCACTTCTTCGATGGCCGCGATGGTATCTGAGAGGGACAGGACTTCTTCGCGGATTTCTTCTTGCAGGCGTTGCGCGCGGGCGCTGTCTACGTCCCTGGCGTCGATGATCTGCATCTGGGTATAGACCGTGCCCAGCGCCGACAACGTATGATCTAGCTGGATTTCCGCCCGTTTGACGTTGTTTTCCAGGGCACGCAGGTTGGCAAGCTGCATTTCCTTCGTCTGAATCACTTCCTCCAGCTCGGCCCGCACGTCGGAAGCCTCCTCGTGTTGCAGGCGGCGGCGCAGGTTCCGGATTTCCAAAGGCACCATGCGACGGTCACGGCTGATCACGTCGTTCTCTTCGAACTCATCCAACCGGCGGGCAAGCAAATAGATGCGCTCGATCCAGTCGTTGATTTCGCTGGCGGTCGCTTCCAGGCTGACGCGCATCGCCCCGCTATGCTTGAGGGCCGCCTCGCCGATCAGCCGTCGGTATTCCAGGGCACGCTTGAGCCGGTCGCGGGCGCGCGGGTTCTTAATGCTGTCAGGATCATACTGGGCGGTGAGCATGTCCGAAACCGCCCGCTGCGCAGCCTGCGAATCGGTCACCGTCACGCCGAGATAGACCGCTTCTGCCACGACGCCAAACAGCAACCAGTACACCGGCTGCCACCACTCAAACGGCTGGTAGCCGAGGCCAAACAGGACAATCGACAGCGCGATGATCACGGCGCTCTCGATGCTGTAAAACGCCTGACTCACAATGGCCCGCCAGGCGCGTTCGCGCAATTCATCCTTGATTTCAGACATCGATCAACCCCATAGTGACGACCCGATTGGCTGCGCCAGTCTCCCTGGCCGGACGTTGGTGAGCTGACCACGCGCAAGGGCGGCGCAGGGTGGGAGCTACCAACTGGCCCGGTTGATGCGGAGCCTCAACGTGATGGCGCGGCATCATCGTTGGGCGCATCATCGGCCCCGGCGTCGGATACGCCCATCCCGATGGCCCGCAATAATGCCTGGTACTGATGGGTGAGTTTCGCCAGTAGCCCCATGGTGCGCGACACCGCAGCCGTGTTGTCGCGCTCGTAATGCTCCACCAGTTGGAGGATCAGGAGTTGCTGCCGCAAGAACGCCAGGGGCAGAGGCGCTTCCTTGCTATCCCCCAGGCGGGCACGCACGGCCTGGTCGCAGATACGAACCAGGTCGGCATAATCGCTCAGCGTCTCCGCCAGGGCGTCCGGCGTCATGATCACGCGGTCGACGTTGCCTTCCGCATCGGCCATGAGTTCCAATCCGTCCAGTTCCCCCGCGTGGTCGATCAGCCAGTCGGCTGCTTCGTTGGACAGGCACGCGCTCACTTGCTGTTCCAGGCGGTTGACCAGGTCGCTCCAGTGGTCGTGCTCGGCGACCTTTTGCACAATTTCTTCAATGATAGGGTGCACCGTTGCGCAACTGATCCCGTCCACGCCGTCCATATTCAGGCCGGAAATGAAGGACGAAAAAGGGTCGCGTGGGGAGTTATCAGCCGGTTGTGTCATAGCAGGCAACCTTTCTGTTCAGAGTCTTACGCCACGAACACCGGACACATGCGCCTTTGTCACCAGCCCGACGCCGCGGCAACCAATCGCTCTGCGAATCCGTCCGATACCCACATCATAACAGAAAGGGCGCATGGTGCGATACGCCCTCGGTAACCATCAGTACGCAGGTTGCGGCGTGCCGTTGCGCCCTCACCGGCAATTAGCGACCGCCCTCGCCGCTGCTCCCGCCCAGGCCAAGACGCTGGCGGCGCTCTTCAAGCTGCAACTCGATCTCGGATGTGCCAATGGCCTCGTCGATCTGTTCGCGGAAATTCGAACTGGCCATTTCGAGCCGCGCTTCTTCGCGGTCCAGGCGGGCGCGAATCTGCTCGCCCAGGCGCTGGACGTCGTCGTCGCCCAACCCGGCCAGATCATCCAGGCTCTTGATGGCTTTGGTGGTCATCTCCTTGGCTTCGACCAATTCCATCAGCGCCTTGAGGTGCTCGCGCTCTTGCTTGATGGTCGTCAGTTTTGCTTCCAGCTTGAGCTTGGCGTCGAGCATGCGGCGATATTCTTGTTCCTGACCCTGCCACTGCTCGTAATATTCTTGGGCAAGAGACTGTTTCTGGTTCAATTCTGCCTGGGCAGCCGTAGCGAGATCGGTTTTGCCGCGCAGCAAGAGCGTGTCGATGTCACGGTCGAGCTTTTCGGCGGCGGCGGCAAACTCTTCGTATTTGCGTTTCAGCGTCTTGACCGTGCCCCCGACGGTCGCCGCCTGATCCTCAAGGGCATCCAGGTTACGCTCGGCCTGGCGGATGTATTCGTCCATCACTTTGACCGAGTTCGCCTCCAGCGCCGAATCGACCAGCGCATGGACATTCGCCGAAATAAGCGTGTTGATCTTTTGCAGAAGTGAAGCCATCGGTTCAGAATCCTCCTGTGTACCGGAACACCGTTGAGTAAGTTCAGGCGGTTTCTACCTGTACGAGCGCCTGAGACACCAAGCGCGCCGGATCAGACCTTCAACTGCCAGCCCCATCATCCCGGTCTTTAAGGTGATCGTATCGTAACATAGCACTCCCCAGCCGGACTGACACCGCGCTGACAGTCATCTGACAGCGCAGGCGGTCAGAACTGCCGGTCAGCGTCCGACCGGTCAACGGGCAGGTAGATGGCAAAGGTGCTGCCTTCGCCAACGACACTATCAATGGCAATGCTGCCGCCATGCAACCGGATCACGCCGTCCACAATCGCCAGCCCAGACCCCGCGCCCTGATCTTCGTACTTGTCGCGGTCGATCTGGTAGAACGTCTGAAAGATTTGTTCCAGTTCCGCCGGGGGAATGCCGCGCCCCTGGTCGATCACCGCCAGGCACACCTGGCCCGGGTCCTGGTAAGCCCGCAGGGTGATCACCGAACCGGGTCTCTCGGAGAATTTGATCGCGTTATCGAGCAAGCATTCGATGGCGGCGGTCAGGTACTGGACATCGGCGCGAACCGGCGGCAGGTCAGCCTCCGCTTCGAGCACAATCGACACCTTGCGTTCGGCGGCCAGGTCGCTATACTTGGCCTCGATCATGCGCAACATCGGCCTGAAATCGGTCACCCGCTCGCAGCGCCAGGCAAATATTTGTTCGGCTTCACCGGTTTCTAATTCAACGAGCAAGATGAAGTTCTCCACCAGGCGGCGAATCCGGCTTGCCCCTGCGTTGATCCCACGCAAGAACGTGCGCATGTCGGCAACGCTCAGGTCATTGGCATCGCGGTGGAGCATGTCCGAATAGGCCACCAGGTACGTCAAAGGGGTGCGAAATTCGTGATTGAGGATCATCAAGATGTTGCGCTTGATGTTCGACACTTCGTTTTCCCACTGGCGCTCGATTTGCCTGTGCCGTTCGAGCTTGGCGGATACGGCCACGAGCAATTCATCCGCGTCGAACGGCTTGGTGACATAATCCTCAACCCCCATCCGCTTGCCGCGCTTGACGTCCTCCCGTTCTCCCTTGGCGGTCAGGAAGATGAAGGGGATGCGCACCCAACTTTCTTCGGCGCGTACCGCCTCGAAGAAGTCGTAACCATCCATGTGCGGCATCATGATGTCGGACACAATCAGATCGGGGGCTTTGGGACGGGATTGCAAGACCTGCAGGCCGTCTATCCCATTGGTCGCCGTCCACACCTCATACCCGTTGATCTCCAAAATGTCGCGGATTCCTTCCATGAGGTGCAGGTCATCTTCGACAACGAGGATCGTTGGTCTATCCATCTACGATTCTCCACCGCACACAACTACGAATCTCTAATAGGCAAGCGGATGCGGAACGTGCTCCCGCGCCCCTCCTGACTTTCCACCTCGATATGGCCATCGTGTAATTCGATGATGTCCTTGAGTATGGCCAGTCCCAACCCCGTTCCAGGGATCGTCGGGCTGACATTGGTTCCCCGGTAAAATCGCTCAAAGATCATGGGGAGATCAACAGGAGGAATACCTATACCTGAGTCTTCCACCTCAATAATAACCCAATCCGTCCCACTTTGCCCCGCCTCCTCCAACGCACTGCGCACGACAATGCTGCCGCCCGCCGGTGTGTAGCGAATGGCGTTGCTCACCAGGTTGGTCAGCGCCCGCTCGATCTGCTCGGCATCCCCCATGATCACCGGCAGGGTCTCGGCCAGCGGTTCATATACCAGCGAATGCTGCTCTTGTTGAGCGCGAACAGCGTTACTTTCCACCACGTTTTGGATCAGGCGGTGGATATCGATCGCCTCGCGAACGAGCACCTGCCCCGACCTGTCCTGTAGGCGGGATATTTGCAGCAGGTCATCGATGAGACGGCCCAATCGATCGGACTCACGCTGCATGACCTCAAGGTACGCTTCCTGGCGCTCGGCGTGCCCCGTCCGGAGCAATGACAGATAAAGCTTGAGATTGGCCAGCGGGGTGCGCAATTCGTGCGACACCGTCGAGATGAAACGATCCTTGAGCCGGTCAAGCTCCTGCAATTGCGAAATATCACGCAGCACCACCACCGAGCCAATCACGGCCTCGTCTTCGACCACGCGGGCCGCTTTCGCCTGGAGCGACACATCGCCCAGCGTGATGATCTCGGTGAGGTCGCCCGCCGGGTGCTCTAGTGGTTGCAGCGCCCGTTCGACCATCTTGCCAATGCGACCGCTCAGGTCATACTGCACGTCATAGTCCTCGAACAGGGCGCGCGCCACCGGATTTGCCAGGGCGACCTGCCCTGACAGGTTGAACACGATCACCGCGTCCGCCACCGAGCGCAAGATCGCCTCGGTGCGCTCCTGCTGGCGGCGAATCTCCAGCGTGCGGGCCGCGACGCGTGCTTCAAGCTCGATGGTATGCTCGCGCACTTTCTCGTAAAGGCGGGCATTCGACACCGAGATCGCGAGTTGGGCGGCCAGCGGCTCAAGGACATCGAGGTCTTCCTGGCGGATGGCGTTGCGCCCGTGTCGCTCGACAACCAGCACGCCTATCACCTCGTCAGCAACGATGAGCGGTACAGCCAGCGAACTACGGGCGAACTCCTCGCCGGCCCCCGTCTCCTCACCCGTTTTGTGTAGCTGGTTTAGCAACACCGGTTCGGTGCGTGCCACAGCCTGTTCAGCCACGGACAGGGCAGTCTCATAGTAGGCCGCTCCATCCTCCGGCGATACAATTTGCCCCTCAACGAACGCCGAACGGAGCAGAACCCGCCCCTCCTCAACGGCCATCAAACTGACCATCTCGTACTGCAAGATTTCGTAGAGCTTGCGTGCCACTCCCTCAACCAGGGTCGCCTGGCTCAGAATCGCTGTCGAGAACCGCCCGACCTCGTTCACCAGCCGCAACTGATCCAAGCGGCGGCGCACTTCCTCGAACAGGTTCGCGTTTTCGATGGCCAGGGCCGCCTGCACGCCAAACGTGCTGATCTGATCCGCCAGATCAGCGGTAAACGCCTCCGGATCGGCCATGTTCACCAGCAACAGCGTGCCCACCGGAACATTGGCCTTGATCAACGGAATCGCCAGCGCCGACCGCGCTTGTACCCTCGCCAGGATGCCCTCCGGCAAACCGGCACCGTCCTCCAGGTGATTGGCATGGAGCGGATGCCATTCTTGCAGCGCGCGCACCGGTAGTAAATCTTCCGCCGACAAGGGCACGCGATGCCCGATGAACTCGTCTGCCCCTGGCCCGTAAGCCGCATAGCCAACCAGCTCATCCGCCTCGGTCAGCCAGATATATGCTCCCTGGGCGTCGAAAATCCCCAGGCTCTCGTGGCACAACAGATCGAGCACCCGCACAACATCAAGCTGGGCGCTGAGGGCCAGACTCAAGCGCCCCAGGTCTGTGGATAGCTGGACGCGTTGGGTAATGTCCTCAAA
>CAZSXY010000084.1:15000-18124 GCA_964611395.1 uncultured Anaerolineaceae bacterium
GCGAGCGCCTCCGAAATCCCCCTGGCTGCCCGCAGGTGTAATTCGCCCTTGTGCGGCACGAGCACGTGAATCGTCCCCCCGCTCAGATCGAGCGACGACAGCACATCGTCCAGAACGTTTTCCAGCAGGTGTTCACCGGTGAGCGCCTCGTTGCCAGCCGCCAGGATCATGTTCAGAATACGTAAGGCGCGGTTCTGACGTTGCGCTTCTTCGAGCAAACGGAAGCTCTCAATCGCCGCCGCCATCTGGTTGGCGTACATCTGGGCCACCTGCACGTGTTCGGGCGTGAAGCGATGCGGCTGGTAGCTGTCCATGCCCAGCAGCCCCACCCCCCGGCCCCGCACAATGAGCGGCACGCCGATCCACGCGCGAATCTCCTCGCTCGTATAGCGGCCCTTTTCCCAAAGCGGATTTTCGCGCGTGTCGTCGATCAAAACAGGTTGCCGCGTTTCGATGATCTGCGTGATCAGCGGGTATTTCATGGCGGGGATGGCCTGGTTAACCGGGAACTCCGCAGAGGGCGGGTACACCGCGCGGAATAGCCACATCTCGTTATCCAGGAACAGGCCCACGTGGGCGCGGTCGAAATCAATCATCCGGGCCAGATGCGCCAGCGCCGACTGTAACGCCGTGTCGATATCGGGGCTGGTCACCACATCGAGCGACGCTTGCAGCAAGCGCTCCGCCTGGATGCGACGGCGCTGCTCACCTTCGAACAACCGCGCGTTTTCAATCGCCACCACCGCCTGGTCGGCAAACGCGGCGACCGTCTGGAGATCGGCGGCGGTAAAATACCCCGGCTCGGTGTGGGTGATGCTGAAAAATCCCAGTACCTGCCCGCGTATGACCAGCGCCACCCCCATCCAGGAATTGCACACATAGGTTCCCGGCTGCCAGTGCGGATCGCGCGTCGTGTCGGCCACAAGCTGCGGCTGGCCGGTTTCCATCAGGCGTTTCAGATAGGGGTAATGCGCGATGGGCACACGGCGTTCTTCGAGCGGTACGCCGTCCACCGGTGGCTCGAATCCAACGGCAGCCCCGATGCGCAAGAAGCCCGGCTCGGCCACAATCAGCACCGAAGCGCGATCATAATCGACCAGTTCTTTGAGTTTTTCAAGCTGCAATTGGAGCGCTTCGGCGGGGTTCTGGGTGGACAGGATATTCGCCACCTCGCGCAGCACTTCCGCCTGGCGGCGTTGCCTGCGCTCCAGGGTGTGCAGCCGCGCATTGTCGATGGCCACGGCCAGTTGCCGGGCGACGCTTTCGAGCAAAGCGGTGCTAAGCGCGTCAAACGAATGCGGCGCGACGTACCCCAGGATCAGCAGGCCCACGATCTGGGTGCGCGAAACCAGCGGCATGACCGCCCCGGAGCGCACGCCGAAGGCCTCAAAATGCCGGTCATAGAATGCATCTTGGCGCGCATCTTCGACGAAGATCGATTCGCGGGTGCGCAACACCCGGTTCACCAGGCTATCGTCGCGCTCGCTAGCAAGCGCGAAACTGGCCGGGAGATTATCGGGTATCCC
The DNA here is from genome assembly GCA_964611395.1 of uncultured Anaerolineaceae bacterium. Classification (GTDB taxonomy): domain Bacteria; phylum Chloroflexota; class Anaerolineae; order Aggregatilineales; family Aggregatilineaceae; genus CAZSXY01. The sequence continues at coordinate 16,527 of CAZSXY010000084.1, forward strand.
TTCCTCACGCATGAAGCGACCCGCCAGCTCAAATTGCTGCGGGGGCTGGTCTTTCAGCACGTACACAACGGCGGCATCCACCCGCGCCACGCTCAACACCTGCTGCATAGCCCGGGTGATCACCTGGTCCAGGTCCAACGACGAGGTGATGTCAGCACCGATCGCGCTCAGCGCCAGCAACTCCCGGCTGCGCTCTTCCAGGTCAAGGCGCATGCGCAAGGCGGTGACATCATGCACCACGATCAAACGCGCCTGGGGGACGTCGCGCACGCCTTCCAGGGGCTGGACGCTGACTTGAAGCGTATACTCGGCCCCTCCACGGGTGACAACACACTCCACCGTGTCCTCGCCACCCGCCAGCAGGCGCATCACGGCTGGATTCAAGGCAGAACCGCGCAAAAATTCGCCGACATGGTGGGAAGACAGGGACGGACTGGGGGGATTGTCGATCCAGCGGATGAATTGCAAATTGTGCCAGATGATCTGCTGGCGGGCATTGATCACGGCCAGCCCATCACTGGCAGTCTTGAGCGTTGTACTGATGACCGCGCTCAGAGTCACATCACGCGACAAACGGACAACCAGTATGGCGATCAATGCGACCGGCGGTACATACCCCAGGGCGGCAACGACGATCATCCCTTCGGCACCGGCGAGTGGCGACACCACAGGGATCAGCACGCTGAGCACCGCGACCGCCATCATCGCCAGCGCGCCACGCCACAGCGTCACCTGCCGGTGCGCCAGCGCGATCATCACCACGACCCCATAGACGCTCTGGCTCCCCAGAAAGACGAGGGCGTTTTGCGGCCAGAAAAACCCGAAGCTCCCCAGCATCCAGTGCATCCAGCCATGCGCGTGAATCTGGTGCACAATCGGGTACTCCAGGGCAATGCGCAACCCCAGGACGCTGGCAGTGACCAACCCGGTCATTCCCAGCGTCACCAGAATAATTTGCCGCCGGTAGGTGTGCATCCAGTGGTCAAAGCAGAGGCCCAACAGCGCCAGCGGCAACAGGACGACATACGCCCACGACGAGGCCAGCACCACGATCATGGCCGCGACTTCGGCCACCTGGCGTTCTGATGTGGTTCCCAGCACGAGATACCCCGCCGTCGCCGCTGCCGCAGTGATGGAATAGCCGACAATCGCCGCCCCTCCTGGTGTGCGGGGGGTGCGCTGGATAACAACCGCGGCCAGGGCCACGTAAACGCCCACAGGTAAGATCAGAAAATACGCCATGCCAGGATAGTACACTTGCCTTTCAACGCCGACAGGTTACCCCATCGCTGGGCGCTGAGGCGTGATTCACCCGCTCGAAAGAGAATCAAGGGGCATGACGCCCGTCCTCAGTCCATGCCCCCCGGTTGTGTGAGCTTGTAACCGCGCCCCCTCACCGTGATGATGAACTGGGGTCGCGCCGGATTCGGTTCCAGTTTGCCGCGCAAGCGACTGACCAGTTTCTCGATCCGCGCGTCGTCGACTTCGCCCAGGTATTCTTGCCCCCAGACGGCCTCGACGATCTGGTATTTGTCGCATATTTTTTCGATCCGGCCATAGAGGAGCAACAGCAGGCGGTATTCGAGATCGGTCAGCGG
>CAZSXY010000085.1:0-17978 GCA_964611395.1 uncultured Anaerolineaceae bacterium
GGCGGGAGTGACGAGTACAAGCTGTCGATCCAGATACACCCCCCCAGGTTGTGACTCCGGCCTGATTTTTTGATGAGCAGGTGCTAAAATACGGATAAATAGTTGTTCTGGCTGTTATTGGAGAAGAAATATGTCACGTGTGATTCGTGCTCCGCGCGGTACCGAGATTACATGCAAAGGGTGGCTGCAAGAAGCCGCCATGCGCATGTTGATGAATAATTTAGACCCTGATGTAGCACGCGACCCTGATAACCTGATCGTCTATGGCGGGCGCGGGCGTGCCGCCCGTAACTGGGAAGCATTCGATGCGATCATCGCAACATTGCGCGAATTGGAGAATGACGAAACGTTGCTTGTCCAGTCTGGCAAGCCAGTCGCCGTTTTCAAGACGCATCCCGATGCGCCCCGTGTGCTGATCGCAAACTCGAACCTTGTTCCTCATTGGGCAACACAGGAACATTTCGACGCGTTGGAACGGCAAGGGTTGATCATGTATGGGCAGATGACTGCCGGTTCATGGATTTACATTGGGACACAAGGCATTTTGCAGGGGACATATGAAACGCTCGGTTCGCTGGCACGCCAGGAGGGCTGGGGCAGCCTCAGAGGGAAATTTGTGCTGACGGCTGGCCTGGGCGAAATGGGCGGTGCGCAACCACTGGCCGTTACCATGAATGAGGGCGTGGCGCTGATCGTTGAGGTGGATCCGCGCATGGCCGAGCGGCGGTTGCGAATGCGCTATGTGGACGAAGTCGCCACCGATTTGGATGCGGCGCTTGATCGGGTGATGGCAGCTCGTGAACGCCAGGAACCCCTGTCTGTCGGGTTAATTGGTAACGCCGGTGATGTGTTTCCCCGGCTGGTGGAGAAGGGGGTGGTTCCAGACGTGGTAACGGACCAGACATCGGCTCATGACACCCTTTCCTATGTGCCTCATGGCATGATATTTGAGGAGGCTTTGGCGCTGCGTGACCGCGATCCCGCCGAGTACCAGCGACGCGCACGTCAGACGATGGCCGTACACTGCCAGGCCATGTTGGAGTTCCAGAAGCGCGGCGCGGTGGTCTTCGATTATGGTAACAACCTGCGCCAGCAAGCTTACAATGAAGGGGTCACCAATGCCTTCGACTATCCTGGGTTCGTACCGGCATACATTCGCCCGCTATTTTGTGAAGGCAAAGGGCCGTTCCGGTGGGTTGCGCTCTCAGGCGATCCGGAAGATATCTACCGGACCGATCAGGCGATTCTTGAACTTTTCCCTGAGGATGAGCATCTTGCGCGCTGGATCAAACTGGCTCAGCGCGATGTCGAATTCCAGGGGTTGCCGGCTCGCATCTGCTGGCTTGGTTACGGCGAGCGGGCCAGGGCAGGGCTTGCGTTCAACGAGCTGGTCGCATCAGATGAAGTCAGCGCCCCCCTCGTCATCGGGCGCGATCACCTTGATGCCGGGTCGGTGGCCTCGCCCAATCGCGAAACGGAAGGCATGTTAGATGGCACGGATGCCGTTTCTGACTGGGCTATCTTGAATGCGCTGATCAACGCAGTGGGCGGCGCAACATGGGTGAGTTTTCATCATGGCGGCGGCGTCGGCATCGGTTACAGCCAGCATGCCGGGCAGGTCATTGTTGCCGATGGTTCCCCTGAAGCCGCACGCCGTCTTGAGCGCGTATTGACCACCGATCCAGGGATGGGCATTGCACGTCACGCGGACGCCGGTTACCAGTTGGCCGTTGATGCAGCACGCCGTCACGGCGTAAAAATCCCGATGCTGAAATAGCGTGCGGGATCACGCGCTGCGAAAGGCAGGCAAGGCCGGGGACGTTGGTGGTTGTCCCCGGCTTTTCTGATGCATGGGGATACGCTATACTTCTTTGCTGTGAGTTTCGGGTAGTGGGAGAGGTGGCATGGTACGCGAATATCGAAGTGAAACCTTAGAAAGAACCCTCCGCACGCTGCATGCTGCCGTTCCGGGTATTATCGCGTCCGTGATCGTGAATATTGACGGCCTTCTCGTTTCGGCATACCCTCCCAGTGAGGACGATAATTACACTGAAAACCCCACAAGTAGCCCCCAGGTGGCCGCGATGGCTGCCACCCTGATGGGGCTGGCGGAGCGCACGCTGGGTCGTCTGGCTCAGGGGGAATTGGGACGGCTGTTAATGGAGGGAGAAGACGGCACGATGGTGATTTACCCTGCCGGACGTGCGGCGCTAGCTATCCTGGTGAGGAAGGATACAAAAATGGGCATGGTGTTGTACGCTGCTGCGCGTGCCCGAAACGACGTGATGCGAATTCTAGGAAGTTAGTGCTCTGCCCAACGAGCGACAACCCCGCCATTAGAACGCACGAATCGCCATCCGCAATATGATACGTCACCGAGCGCCACCCGCTTCATCCGGCGGTGTTTTGTTCTCTTGCTCCTTTGACTCAGACGGTTGCACTTGATCTGCTTTTGCGTCATCTTGCGGCTGTTCATCCGCTGACGGGGATGGTTTTTTCGTATTCTTGGCCTCTTCGCCCGTTTTGGCCGGGATCGAGGATTCCGCAGCAGGCGCAGGTTTTTCAACAGGTGCCACCGGCTTGGCTTCCTCGGTTTGTTTGGGTTTTTCCGCTGCCTTGTCCTCGGTGACGGTAGGTTCTTCTGGCTTGACTTCTTCGGGCGCGGCCTCCGCTGGTTTGGGTTGTTCTGTTGTTTGCGCTTTCACCGGCTCGCTGACTTCCGGCGGCTTGGCTGGCGGTTTCACCTCACCAGCCACGGGCGCGGGTTGAGCTGGCGCGGCGGCAGGCTCAGGCTGCTGCTCTACCAGCGGTCCGACAACCGAAGGCTCAGGCTGTTTGGTCGCAGGCTCCGCAGGCGTAGGTTCTGGTTTCTCCGCTGCCGGTTCAGCAGCCGCCACCTCTGGTTTTTCATCCGATTCGGATAGAGGAGCCGTTTCCGGTACTTTTTTAGGCGTTGGTTTGGCTGGCGTTGGCTCGGCTGCGGGTTGGACTTCCGGTGCTGGTACGGCAGCAGGTTGGAACCGGATACGGATGACCATCTGACCCAACCTGAGTTCGTCGCCGTCGTGCAGCCGGTAGGGGCGGTGAGCGTTGAGTCTTTGCCCGTTGAGAAAGGTCCCATTGCTGCTACCCAGGTCCCACAAATTGAGCGTATTATCATCATCACGCCGGATGGCCGCGTGCCGGCGACTCACGCCCATCCGATAGCCCGCGAACGGAGTCAAATCTACGTCGGGCATTGCCCCTGTGGCCGGATCGCGTCGCCCCAAAATGGCTTCAGCCTTGGGTGTGAGTATTACCGGTTCGGCGTTGCCTTCAATTTCTAATCTCAAGCTGTCGCCTTCGTTGAACGTGGCCACACTCTGGATTTTGACTTTTTTCAGAACGCTCGCATCTATGGCGATCTGTTTTTTTTCCTCGTCCGAAGGTGCCTCAAGCGAGTTAGTTTCCAACGGCAATTTGCCGATCAAGCTAGCCCCACATTTTTCGCAAAAGACCACTCCGGTCCGATTTTGGTGTCCACAGTTTGAGCACTGTTGCATTCAGCACCCCCCGCCGCGTTGCGCTGGCAGCGTTCAAGATTGAGGTGGTTTATTTTGCGGTCGTCGATTAAAATAAACTCATATAATCTTATGACACAATCGCCCTAAACGCCAGTTTGCCTAATGGTTAACCGGGACATGCTGTTGTTGAACGCTTCCCCGTTTTCTTTTGGGGGCTGGCGATGGGGATAGTGTGAACCCATAAAGTATTTGAGTAAATACTTGAGACTTTGCATTGGAGATATTGATGAATCGCAATGATACGGCTTCTGCTGACGGTGACTTGATCAGGCGCTTGCAACAGGCGGACCTCGATGCGTTGGGCGAGTTGTTTGAGCGCTACCGCAATCGCGTCTACCGCACCGCGCTGGCGATTGTCCGTGATCCGGCGGTGGCAGAAGACATCCTGCAAGATTGCTTTCTTAAAGTATACGCTAATGCGCAGCGCATTGATGCAGATCGCCCGTTAGTGCCCTGGTTGTACCGGGTAACGGTGAACCTTAGCTATACGTGGCTGGGACGCGGCAAGAACCGGCGCACCTCTCTTGAAAATGTGACCGATCGCCTGGTCAGCCCGATGAAACAAGCCCCCGATCAACTCACCGAACAGATAGAACTTCGCCAGAACGTGCGCCAGGCGATTGGTGCGCTCAGCCTTGACCAGCGTGTTGTCGTTGTGCTGTATTACCTTAATAACCTGGGCTTGCAAGATATCGCTGAAATCCTCGATGTGCCTGTCGGTACGGTTAAGTCTCGCTTGTATTACGCACGTGAGAATTTACGGGTCACGCTTGGCCCTAATCTGAGTTGGCTGCCTGAGGTGGCTCATGGGTATGTATGAAGTCCTTAAAGCACTGAGATGTTTGCTCCGGCCCCGGATTCAGGTGGACGCTGAACGTGCGCTTGATGACTGCATCCGTGACGCGCTCCTGGAAGATGCATTTGCACTGCCGCCAGTGGGGGCATGGGACCGGTTACTCAAGGTAATAACCGACGGGCGTCTTCGCAGGGGGATGTGGGTACTGGATGAGACGTTGCACGATCCACCAGAAAATGCCCGGCTGGCGCTCAGCGTCAGCCAGCACAGGCGTGCGGAGCGGCTGTACCAATTAAGCCTTGCCGACCAGAATCGCCAGGTTCGGGAAGCAGTCTGGGATACTCTACTCCCTACTTTTGCTTCACTGGTAAACTGGTAACACCTACCAGCACTTTTGTGAATGACCGGGCAGATATCACTGCTCGGTTTTTCGTAGTGATCAGAAATTTGCATGGTATAATCTGCGCCTGATACGTTGAACAGCACGCTGTTTGAGGAGAGATTTCTAAGTGGTGACACAGGAGAATAGATCGTTGAATGCGACTGAAATCGCACGCATGATCGACCATACGCTGCTCAAACCTGAAGCAAGCCGCGACCAGATAATAAAACTTTGCGATGAGGCGCGAGCGTATCAGTTCGCCTCCGTGTGTGTGAATCCTTCTTATGTCAAGCTTGCGGCGGAGCAATTGAAGGACGTAGCCGGTGTCGTTGTGTGTACGGTTATAGGTTTCCCCCTGGGAGCCACAACCCCGGTAGTTAAAGCCTTCGAAGCCGAACAGGTTATCGCGCAGGGGGCTGCGGAGGTTGACATGGTGCAGAATATCGGAGCGTTGAAGTCTGGCGATCTTGAACTCTTGCGCCAGGATATCGAAGCGGTGGTGAATGTCGCACATGCCCACGGCGCACGCTGCAAAGTCATTCTTGAGACGGCCCTTCTAACGACGGACGAGAAGGAAGTGGCGTGCCGGATCGCCAAAGAAGCAGGGGCCGATTTCGTCAAGACGTCCACCGGCTTTGGCCCCGGCGGCGCGACTGTGGAGGATATTGCGTTGATGCGTCGTGTTGTCGGGCCGGAGATGGGCGTGAAGGCTTCGGGTGGTGTGCGGACTTTGGCCGATGCTGTCGCCATGATCAACGCCGGTGCGACCCGAATCGGGGCAAGCGCTGGTGTTCGCATTGTTGGTGAAGCATCCGGGCAACAGGTTGAGCCACCCAGTGACGACCGCTACTGATCGGCGATAGGAACCGGCGGCGGTTTCGCACTATTCGCAGCAATCCAGTGTGGGAAGCAGTGCCAATGGCTAACAGTGCGTCGCAGAACAAGCCTACGCCGATGACGAAAGCGATCGTCGGCGTACTGATTGTAGTCGCTTGCGTAGCATTCGCCGCCAGGCTGGTGCCTGGCCCCCGCACCATTGACGATGCCTTCATAACGTTTCGCTACAGCCGGAATATCGTTGAGGGTCACGGGTTCGTCTATAATCCCGGTTCGCGTACCCTGGGCACAACCACCCCGCTCTACACGTTGCTCATGGCAGCGGCGGGCCTGATCACAGGCAGCGAAGCATACCCCTGGTTTGCCCTGGTGATAAACGCGCTTGCCGATGCTGGAAGTTCCGTGCTGCTGGCATTGCTGATGGTGCGCCTGACCGGTTACCTGCCGGTTGCTGCGTTGGTCGGCATCGCATGGGCGATCAATCCCGTGAGCGTCACGTTTGCCATCGGGGGCATGGAAACCAGCGTGGCCATCTTGTGGCAGGTCGCGGCGGTTTATGCCTATGTGTCTCGCTATGAGCGTTGGATGGTGTTTTTTGCCGCGTTGGGAATCTTGACGCGCATTGACACGGTGATCTGGGCTGGCCTGTTGCTGTTGCACCAGCTTGTTACCCGGTGGAACGACAGGCGGCATGATGCGAGCAACCGCTGGTTCGACCGTCTCCCCTGGCAGTCCTGGACGGTGGGAGCCGCCGTTGTCACGCCCTGGTATGTGTTCAGCCTGGCATACTTTGGCACGCTGTTGCCTCGCTCACTCAGCGCCAAACGCCTGGTCTATGTCGTGGATGACTTGCAGGCGGTGATTCGGCTGCTGCAACATGTCGCGACGCCGTTCTTTGACCACAAGACATTGGGAATACCCGGCATTGCGATGGGGTTGGCGCTCTACCCGGCACTGGCGGCCATTGGAACGTTGTATGCCGTATACCGGAAACCCCGGCTGTTGCCATTTCTCGTGTATCCCTGGTTGTACTTTGCTATCTTCAGCATCATGAATCCCCTGATCTTCCGCTGGTATCTCGCGCCCATGCTTCCGGCATACCTGTTGGCCATCATACTTGGGGTTTGGGTGGTGGCACATGCGCTGTCCGAGGCGTTGGGTTGGTTCAGCCTCCGCCATGGCGTGGTGGGGGGTGTGGCGGCTATCGTGGTGGTCTTTTTGCTGAACGCGTGGGTTTTGCATCCCGATCATGGTCGTGATCGCCCGGCTCCCGCAATGGCCTGGCACAAAATCGAGTTGAATTACCGCAAGATGGCTGAAGCCTTGCGCGTAGATTTCGGTATCAGCGATGAGACGCTGGTGGCTGCCGGTGATATTGGCGCGGTGGGGTTTTACAGCCGCGCTCGTATTTTGGATACCGTGGGGCTGGTTACGCCCGAAGTTTCAGCGTACTATCCCCTGGATAGAACTCTTCTGGTTGATGGGGCGAACTATGCCGTTCCGCCACAGATCATTCTTGACTACCGGCCCGACTACATTATCCTCATGGAAGATTCTGTACACAATGGGCTGGCGCGGGAATCACAGTTTGAAGCGTTATATGCCAGGGTGCGGTTCATACCGACCGAATACTACGGCGAAGGAATGCTCTTATACCAGCGGCGCGATCTCGCCAGAACCGGATCATGAGGGGGCTGCCTTCGTCTGGGCAATGAGCTATTGGCGTCCGAGATGACTTTTTGTACAATGCAGGTGTTGTTCGCCAAACCCTATGGATAGAGGTTTCGGCGGATCAGGCCATTACCAGGTTGGCTGCACTCAGCCCCGGTTGGGTGTTTGTAGCAGAGTCCCGGCGTCGCAAGATGCCAACGTCGATCAGCGAGCGTTGCAAGGGATTTGTGATGACTAGTTTCTTACGTAGAAGCCATAGAGATTCTCTCACTGATAATCAGTGGGAGCAAGAATTATTGGCCGGGAAACGTCGTCGAAAGTTTCGGGAGGCGTTGACCGGCTATCTGTTTGTTATGCCGGCGGCCATCGCCACCTTCTTGTTTGGGCTATGGCCAGTTATTGCTGGATTCTATGAAAGTATCAAATCAGGCTCTCCGATCACCAACAAGTATGTTGGGTTGAACAACTATGTACGGTCGCTTGGGAACCTAACGTATGTGATGCTGTTTGCCCTGAGCCTTATCTTTCTTTATCTGGCATACCGGGCCTGGCAGAGTGCGTATGTCCATCGCCAGGAACATGGCGGAAACCTGTGGCTATACGTGATTCCCGGTTTTGTGCTGGGGGCCGGGGTCATCTCACTGGCGTTTATCCTGGTGACCGGTGTTGAGGGGTATTTCTGGTTCCCGGCCATCTTGATCCTGCTGGCGGTAGGGGGTTATTACACGGCAGATCGTTTGCAGCCAGAACGACCGGGACGGGCCAACAGTGCAATCGGCACGGTGTGGTTGTTGTTGGTTGGGTTGGTTTTGGTTTGGATGGTGGGGCCACGCATCAATGCGCTGCTTGGTTTGGGAACTCTGGGCTGGTTGGTTCTCACCGTGATGTTTTTTCTGTTGGGGTATTTCCTGTTGCCGTTCCTGGAGCAAATCCAGCAGAACAAGTACGTTGGCGCATCGGCCATGATGGGCGTGCTGGTCCTGGTGGCGCTCCTGCTGTCTCGCTATACCTTCGAGCAATTGAAAGATCATGTCTCCGAGGCCCAGACAATTGCCACGCTCATCTTCAACCAGGATGTGCTAGACGGTGTCGTTGATGTGGAGGACGACAAAGCACGCATTGACGGTCTGGCGTTTGAATCCGGCCCGGTGATGGTCGAAGTGAAGCTGAAGGGGCAGACGATAGTGGCTCCTCTGGCTCCGGAAGCGTATCAAGAGTTGCCGGTCGATAAGATCGCCCGGCTTGAAGCGGCATTTGCCAACAACCAGAAGGTAAAAGTGCTTCTTTCGGACGGGACAATCGCCGAAGGGCAGCTTACAGGCATTCCGCAGGGTGAAAAACTCACTATCCCATTTGTGGCTGAAGACGCACGCGCAGTACGCCAGGTGGACATTTACTCGGCGTTGGATGTCGGCGAGGCAGTTGTGCAAAACGGGGGGCATACCGAACCCCTGCAGCGTCAAATTTATGCCGCGCTCGGTGTCTTCCTGGGTTTGGCAACCATCTATACCATGACGTGGGTCCGGCGACAGGTTGATGACGATGAGCAGCCGCGTGTGCATGCCTGGTTGCATATCGGGCGCATCTTGATGGGCGTTTGCATCTTCTTCCTGTTCATGTACCTTGTGGGGTCTGTCCAACTCAGCCAGCAAGTTGCTTCGGGGATGGGTGCGTTGACCCAAGACCAGTTCAAGCGGGCGTATGAATACGCGACCGGCCAGCCCCCACGCCCAACCCTGAGGCCAGAAGTGCTCAAAGCGCAACTCCTTTACTGGCCGCAACTCTTTTCGATAGCGGTGGGGGCAATGCTCATTGGGGCCGCGTACATGGTCTGGCGGAGCGCACAGCGTCGTGAAACCCCGCTTGGGTTTGGACTGACCATTTTGTTGGCGGTGTTGATGATGGTGGGTGGCTGGCTGTTGATCGGTGAGTTGCCGAGAACCCTTGAGCTTGGTGGGCGCGAAACCGAGGAAGCACTCAACGCCCTGACCCGCACGGCGATGTACTCGTTAGGAACTGTTCCGGTGCAATTGACATTGGGGCTGTTCCTCGCTTATTTACTGTTTTCCGAAGTGTCGATAGGCAAGTCGCTGTTCCGCGTCATTTATTTCATGCCGTATATTGCCCCAAGCGTGGCCACGTCGACCGTATTCCTGGTGATCTTCCGGTTGGACTCGACAAGCCTGGCGAACCGGGCGTTGAGCGTGTTCGGCATCGAGGCGCTCAAATGGCTGAAAGAGCCTAGCGGCATCTTTCGTATCTTCTACGAACAGGTGTTAGGGGGCAACCCTTTGAATATTCCAGAGGGGTTGGCCGGGCCGAGTCTGGCGCTCACAACGGTTATCTTGTACAACATCTGGGTCTTTGCCGGGTACAACGCGGTGGTGTTCCTGGCCGGGCTGGGGGCCATTCCGTCTGAATTGTATGAAGCCGCCGAGGTTGATGGGGCGGGGCGCTGGTCGCGCTTCCGGAACATCACGTTGCCGCTGCTTTCGCCGACGACATTTTTCCTGTCGATGTTGTCGATCATCGGAACATTCAAGGCGTTTTCGCATATCTATGTGCTTCGTGGGCAGGCCACCGGCAAAGAGATTGACACGATGAGCGTGCACATATTCCAGACGCTCTATTCAGCGAACGATCCGGGATATGCGGCGGCGTTGGCATTCAGTTTGTTCGGCGTGATCTTGATCCTCACTCTCGTACAGACCCGTCTGGCTAGGGAGCAGGTGTTCTATGGCTAGCACTACGACGACAACCCGGCCGGTCCGCCCCGCCATGGCGGGGGTTCCGGAGGCTGATGCAGCGGTCGCCCCCTCGTATCGCCGCCCGGGGATACACATCAACCCCTTCCGGGTTCTGGTATACATTCTGTTGACGCTAGGAGCGCTGCTGTTTGTGATGCCGTTTCTGTGGATGGTCAGCACATCATTGCAAAAACAGGGTGATATTGTCCGGGGGCGGTTCGTCCCGTCACTCCAGTTTGTCTCGGTGACCCCTGTTGACGATCGAGACCTGCAACGAACGCTGCAAGAGGTGCTGGATGCCGGTGAAACTCCGCCGTATCTTGATAATGTCCGCAACCAGATTGAAGACAGCCAGCTCAAACGCGGTTTGACGTTGGATAGGTATTTGCGCACGCAGAAGATCGGGTATGCTTCGCTGAGCATTGACATTGACATCCCGGTGATCAACCAGTTCTTTGAAGTCCACAAAGATTATGTGGTCGTCGGGGGGGCAGCGCATTACATCGAGGCCTGGAACGAGTCCAATTTCTCGAAATACTTTTTCAACAGTGTGAAGGTGGCTTTCCTGACCATTGTGGCGCAAACCATCACCTCCATTCTGGCCGCGTATGCCTTTGCGCGTATTGAGTTTCCGGGGCGCAACCTGCTGTTCAGCGTTTTCCTGGCGACCATCTTTATCCCCACGATGGTGGTGCTGATTCCCAACCGCAACACTGTGAAGAACATCGACCGATTCTTCAGCGAGGAATTTCCTAAAAAGCAGGACGACTGGGGAATCACCGAGATGCGACAGGCCATTGCCGACCCGCTTTACGATGTGGTGGACGCTGTGGGACTGGAAGATTTCCTGGGCCTGGGCGATGCATTCACGGTCGATGGGCCGCTCAAGTGGGCGTGGATGGATAGCTGGCCTGCGCTGGTGTTTCCGTTCCTGGCAAGCACATTCAGCATTTTCTTGCTACGGCAATTTTTCATGCAAATTCCCGAAGACCTGTGGGATGCGGCCCGCATTGACGGGGCGGGCCATCTTCGCTTCTTGTTTCAGGTTGTGGTACCCGTGTCAAAAGCGGCCATTATTACCACGATCATTTTCACGTTCATTGGCACGTGGAATGCGCTTGAATGGCCGTTGCTGGTGACATTCACCGATAACTGGCGACCCATTTCATACGGTCTATACGCGTTTACCACCGAGGCGGGGTCCGATCTGAACCTGTTGATGGCCGGTTCGGTTATTACGCTGATACCCGTTCTCGTGTTGTACCTGGTTGCGCAACGCCAGTTTACAGAAGGGATCGCCACGACCGGGTTGAAGGGTTAAAGCGGTCGCTTGTGGAGGTGTTTACAAACAGCGAGGGGAGCGTAGGGCCACTCTCGCTGTTTTCTCCCTGGTGGGCCGCCCTCTGTACAATCGACCGGATGGGTTGGTGGGGGCATGATTCAACGTTGCGGGGCGGGCTTATGCACTCTCATGGATTGAACCAGGCTGTGCCGGTTCCTTCAGGACACATTATCGGCTGTGATGTTCGCTAGAAGAATGTTTACGCGACCGTTTGCTGTTTGCTTTGTTGCCGTCTCCATTCTGGGTATTCTCCCCGTTGCATCATTGCTGCAACCTGTTTTGGCGTTCCAGGCTGAATTTGCGCCCTGTGGGATCGTGGAACAGTTTGCTCTTCCTGTACCGGACATTGACATTCAGCACACGGACTTTGCCATCTACCGGGCGCGTTTCGGCGGGCTACATACGGGGATTGACGTCGCATTTGAGCAACTTGGCGAGCCGGTACGCGCTGTGGCTCGCGGTCGCGTGACTTACAGCGACCCTGCGGGTTGGGGAACAGAAAAAGGGGTGGTTGTCATTCAGCACACGATGCCAGACGGCACGCTGGTGCATTCGATCTACGGCCACATGGAAGAGTTGAACGGTTATGCCTTCCCCGCGATGGACGAATGCGTAGAGCAAGGCCAGATTGTGGGCGCGATCGGGTTTCCGGCGCGCGGGCGGCCCCATCTGCACTATGAAATACGGACGCGCTACTGGCACCAGGGAGGGCCTGGTTATACCGAAACCAACCCGCTCGAACTAGGGTGGTTTCACCCGGTTGATTTCACGTATCTGGCTAACATTTGGGTGCATCCGGCTTACCGGCAGCACATTTCGCTCGACGAAAACGCGACGCTACCCATGCTTCATTTGAATGATGGAACTTACGTGCTGGTGCACGATGAACACCTGCGAGGTCTGGCTGAGGATGGCCGCGTGCTGTGGCAATTCGACACGTTGGGCACGGTGACCGGCCTTCTCGCGTTACCTGACCACCGTGTGTTGGCGTCTTCGGCAACAGACCAGGTGCTCGTGCTCCGCCATGGAAGTTTTAGCGATCTGTGGGAAATCCCGAACGCCATGACGCCCCCGGTCATGGTTGGGGATGTCGTGGTTTTCATGACCAGCGAGTTGGAGCTGGTCGCTTATTCGTTCGAGGGAGAACTGGCCTGGGCGATTGGCCCCTTGCCGGAGCGGGTGCGTCGTTGGGCTGTTAGCGGAGATTTGCTGGCCGTTGCGACCGGATCGAACGAACTATGGATTGTCACCAGTGAGGGGGAGGTGGTTGCCAGGAAGTCGTATGCTGATCCGGTGGTGCCCTGTGAGGCCGAAGGCGGCGGTTTTTGGATATTATCAGGGTCTGTAGTACAGCGAGTCGGTGCGACGCAGGACGCGCTGGCGGAGTTCAGCATCAATAGGCCATTGTCGCCGTCCGCCGTTTTGGTGAACGGGTTGGACGGAACAATCTACCTCTATACAGGAGAAGGGCGCTCCCTTTACGCGTTTTTGCCGGACGGAACGCTGAAATGGATCGCTTATATGCCGGGGAACCACCTGCACGCGCCGCTGCTCGGCATCGGTGGGGGGAGCCTGCTGTACGCCCTCACGACGGACGGGCAGTTGCTGGCTTATGACACGGTGGACGGGCGGCTTGTTGCCCAGCTTCCACTTTACGATGGCGGGGTCGATGGAACGGTGGCCGCTCGCTGGCTTGAAGTGCAGCCCGATGATACAGTCCGGTTCAGCGCGGGCTATTTGTCCATTGTGACGCTTGACGGTCGCGATTTGTTGGGGTCTACGGAGCGCCCTTAGCGCCACGGGTCGGGCTGTTTGATGAAACGGGCTTCGATGCCGGCGTTGCGGAACCATGCTGGCATCTGATCGCGCATGACGACCATCTCGCTGGCGTAATGGGAGGTCCCGATCAAATTCATTGGAAGTTGGGGGACAAGCGCGCGCATTATCTCACGCTGCTGGCGGGCATATTCATAGTCTCCCAGCAACCACCAATGACCGGTGACATAGGTGTCGCACCCCAATTTCTGCGCTTCTTCGAGATGCCTCGGATTATCTCCGCCCCCCGGAATCAATGCGACGTGCTCGACGGGTTGCCCGTTAAACCGAATTTGATTGTATCGAATGTAAGGTAGTTCCAGAACCTCAGCGACGCGTTCGGCAAAATCGCCAAAATTAGAGTCGGAAACACGCCCGTGAATTCCTTCCATGCCAGCATAGTGAGGCGAAAAAGGCTCCCAATCGCGCAGTTTCAACGCCTTGGCCAACGCGATGACGGTGCTGATTTCAGGATGGCAATCGAGCGGAGCGTGGCAACAGTAGAAGCTAATGCGGTGCTCGCGCAAGTCCTCGACCTGGTTCTCACGAATAGCCACGAACCCCCGCCCGCTTTCTTCAAAGTCAGCCGGGTGGTGGGCGAATATCAAAGCGCCCGGCGCACCGCGTTCCAGCTCCAATGCGAGAATGGTGTCCAACACCGCCTGGTCAGGAAATACGATCAAGTACACCCGATCGATGTCATTGGTCGAGTCCAGCATCAGCCCGTTCCAGGGGCCTTGCACAAATTCTTCCCTGGCGAGGCGCTGATAGGTCGCTATATCGCCCGGCGGGAGGATGTGCGACCAGCGGGCGCTTTCGTCGAACGTCTGGATGTCGAAAAACGTGTCCAGTTTTTCTACGATTTCGCTCTGAAGCATCATGACCCCCTTTGTTGGGCATAAAAACGCGCTTCGCTCTCGACCAGTTCCACGACGGCGCTGATAGTCGGGTCGGGCGGTGTGTCCCGTGTTACAGGCACAATTCGCGCGTTACGTACAGTCCACTCTGGCCACGCAACATCAACTCGAAGCAACACGCCCTGTTCCACGTCCGGCAAGACGGGGGAGTGTGCTCCTGCATCGGGAAGCGTGGTCATTGAGCGATCGATGCTCAAGACTGGTTGTTCAAGTTCGGTGGCTGGTTTCCCCGGAAAAAGGGTGAATGTGACACCGCGTTTTGTGATGGATTTTGCCCGATTCCACACATAAAGCGGCATGACCATCTGGCTCACCAGGCGGTGTAACGAGGCGATAGGGATGGGAGCCTTTTCTGGCCCGCCGATGATGGCCCCATCATAGCCCATGCTATCGAGAACCAGGAATGGCGCACGCCCCTGGGTGTCCTGGCAAACCCATTCAGACGCAACGCACGTGTCACCGAAGTCAAGCAACACACAAAGCCCCCCCGATTCACGCTTTTCCTGCCGAATCAAGGTGAACAGGCGCGGCAACAAGTGCAGCGCACCACGCACATTGGCCGTCGCCAAAAATGTAAGGGTTGGGGGGGCGCTTCCTGCCAATCGACCATCCTTGTTCAATAAACCAGCCGCCACCATTGTAGTGAGTTTCGCGGGACGTTCAAAAAGTCGCCCAGCCAGTGGCAATGCAGGTGCTACTCACCTGTCCATTCAGGCTTCCGTTTTTCCAGAAATGCGGCCATACCCTCTTTTTGATCCTGGGTAGCAAACAAAGCATAGAAATGATTGCGCTCATACGCCAGCCCTGCCGACAGCGTTGTTTCAAGCGCCATGTTGACGGCGTCTTTAGCCAGCCGGATGGCGACGGGAGCGCGCGTGGCGATTTCTGCCGCGAGTTTGATGGCCTCGTCCAGATATGACTCAACGGGGACAATCCGGTTAACCAGTCCGAAGCGGTGCGCTTCTTCCGCGGACAAGCGCCGGTCATTGAGGCACATTTCCATTGCCAGCGCCTTGCCGACCGTTCGAGTCAGGCGCTGCGTTCCTCCGGCCCCAGGGATGACGCCGAGGTTGATTTCCGGCTGCCCGAATACGGCGGTTTCTGAGGCGACGATCATGTCGCATGCCAGCGCCAGCTCGCACCCCCCGCCCAGCGCATACCCGCTGACTGCCGCGATGACGGGTTTGTGCAGCGCGCGCAATCGCTCCCACCGGGCTATAAACGCTTTTTCAATCATTTCAACCGGCGTGGCCTCCGCCATCTCCTTGATGTCCGCACCGGCAGCGAACACTTTAGGCGTGCCGGTAATGACCATGCAGCGCACCGCGTCGTTTCTGTCCATGATCTCAAGGGCGCTCATGAGTTCATCCATGAGCGGAGCCGTCAGCGCATTGAACGCACGCGGTTGGTTGAGCTTGACCAGGCCAACGCCGTCTGCTGGATATTCCACAAGAATGTTTTCGTAATCCATGCCTTTGCTCCTAATATCTTGTTGCTTAACAATTCTTGAAAGGTGGTCCACGACCCTGGCGGTGCAGCGGATTCGTGAGCCACGCATACTCAGCTACGAACTCAATGGTGTGGCAACATGGGGCAAATAGTCGGCGAATGGGTGATAGCGCCCCTGCTCACGCTCAGCCAGGTGGCGTTGCGAACCACTGATGCGGTCGCTGACCAATACGGTGAAGGCATCTAAAGTCATAACTGAGCGTCTCCGGTGGCGCACCGAATCTTCTCACTCCTAGCCGTGACTAGCGTATTCTACAGTACACCTCGCAAGGATTCAACAACCGGCGATACGGCTATTATGCGGGGTGCTCCCCTCCGCCGACGACGATGACTTGACCAACCAGGCCAGATGCTCCCTGCGAACTCAGGGAAAGTACCGCGTCGGCCAGGTGACGAAGCTTCTTAGCATCTGTTTCCGGCATGAGTTCGGGATCAAAAGACGGCGAGGCTTCGGAAAGATGCGGGGCGCAAATGGCGTTTACCCGGACGTTGTGGGGGGCCAGTTCACGCGCTGACTGGCGCGTCAGGCCGATGATTCCCGCATTGCTGGCCGCGTAAGGGGCAGAGTGCTCGCCTGTGCTGGCGAGGCCGATGGTATCGGTAACGTGGACGATTGAGCCGCCGCCTTCGTCCGCCATGACGCGCCCTGCCAGTTGCGTGCAGAAGAATGCCGCGGTCAGGTTCATTTCCAGGCTGCGTCGCCAGTCGAATTCATCCAGGGCCAGCAGAGGCGCGCGTTTGTCTGTGGTGGCAATTGTCACCAGTTGATTGAGACTTCCAAAGCGGTCGCGCACGCTTTCGATCATCGCTGCCACCTGGAAGCGGTTGGACATGTCGCCGGTCCAGGGCATGGCTTGGCCGCCAAGTGCCTGTATGCGATCCACGGTTTCTGCGACTCGATCGGGGTTCATATCGACGGCGCAGACGGCTGCGCCTGCCTGGGCAAGCACGCGGGCGATGGTTCGTCCAGCCATGCGCCCGGCGCCGGTTACGATGGCGACACGTCCGGACAGGTCGACCGAAAATTCCTTCATGATCATTCTCCATGAAAACACCAGGAGCAGCGTTCGCTGCCCCTGGTGGTGTGTGCCAGAGAAAACCCGTTGCTAGGCAATCGTGATGCTGCTGTCCAGGTAAACGTCCTGGATGGCGTTCAGAATCTCGACGCCTTCCTTCATGGGGCGCTGGAATGCCTTACGCCCGCTGATCAGGCCCATGCCGCCAGCACGTTTGTTGATGACGGCGGTGCGCACGGCCTGCGCCAGATCGTCTTCGCCCGAAGGCCCGCCGCTGTTGATCAGCCCGATGCGGCCCATGTACCCGTTCGCCACCTGGTAGCGGCACAGGTCGATCGGATGGTCGCTGGACAATTCAGTGTACATCTTCTCGCTATATTTGCCGAAGCCGATGGCCTTGAAGCCGCCGTTGTTTTCGGGTAGTTTTTGCTTCACAATGTCTGCCTCGATGGTGACCCCCAGGTGGTTGGCCTGGCCGGTGAGGTCGGCTGCGACATGGTAGTCGGTGCCGTCGTGCTTAAAGGCGGAATTGCGGGTGTAGCACCACAAAATCGTGGCCATGCCCATGTCGTGGGCCACCTTGAATGCTTCGCTGACTTCAACGATCTGGCGGCTTGACTGCGGGGAACCGAAGTAGACCGTTGCACCTACAGCGACTGCGCCCATGTCGTAGGCCTGCTTGATCTGCGCGAAGAAAACCTGGTCGTACTTGGTGGGGTAGGTCATCAATTCGTTGTGGTTGAACTTGAGCACAAAGGGTATCTTATGCGCATATTTGCGGGCCACCGCGCCTAAGACGCCCAGCGTTGAAACCACCGCGTTGCAACCGCCTTCAATCGCCAGTTCGACGATCTTTTCCGGATCGAAATAGATGGGGTTGGGCGCGAAGGATGCGCCAGCCGTGTGCTCGATGCCCTGATCAACCGGCAGAATCGACAGGTAACCGGTGTCAGCCAGCCGGCCATGGCCGAACAGCTGTTGCAGGCTGCGCAGGACCGGGGTCGGGCGGTCTGATTGGATGAAAATGCGATCTACCCAGTCCGGGCTGGGGATATACAGCATTTCCTTCGGAATCGTTTTGCATACATGGCCGAGTAGGTATTCGGCGTCTGCTCCGAGGAGCGATTCGATTTTGCCTCCAGTAAGCGTAGTCATGGTATGGCTCTCTTTCTGTGCTGACCGCGTGTGATTTGAACACCAACTGTCTATAATCACCTACATCCGTGACAAACGGAATGGCAATTCATCATAGTTCGATAGGCCAACTGACACTCTCTGGCATGTGGCCAAAGAAATCATAACATGCCGTGCGCTCGTTGCAAGCTTTTCGTGTTGACCGGGGGGATAGGTTATTTGAACCGGCGAAAATGATGTCATATGTTA
>CAZSXY010000086.1:0-11964 GCA_964611395.1 uncultured Anaerolineaceae bacterium
CGAACTGCTTGTCTTGACAGGATATATGTACTAAAATAAATTTGTATATACATATTCGAGTCGTGACCCAGGGGCGTTCAACAAGTATAGACGCTAAACCTTGAAAGGTATTTTACAGTGGAGAAGCCGTTTCAGGCCACGCTGGTTAGCCACACTCACTGGGATCGCGCGTGGTACTGCACGTTTCAAGAATACCGTATTCGCTTAGTCCGTCTTGTGGATCGGCTGCTCAAAATCCTCGACAGCACCCCTGAATTCCGCGTGTTTATGCTTGACGGGCAGATGAGCGTTCTGGAAGACTACCTGGATATTCGCCCGGAACGCGCGGCAGAGCTGCAGGCACTCTGCCGCAGCGGCCGGTTACAGGTCGGCCCGTGGTATGTCCTGGCCGACGAATTCCTGGTCAGCCCCGAAGCGTTGATACGAAACCTGCTGGTCGGTCGCCGCATGGGTGAGCCTTATGGTGGGGTGATGAAGATTGGCTATGTGCCGGACGGCTTCGGGCATATCGCGCAACTCCCGCAAATATTGCGCGGGTTCGGGATCGATAATGTGTTTTTCTGGCGCGGTATGGGAGCCGACGGCGATCACCTGGGAACAGAATTCGAGTGGCGTGCCCCTGATGGTTCTTGCGTGACCACGATCCTCATGCCCTGGGGCTATCACAACGTGACCAACCTGGGTTACGCGATCCACTGGGGGGATGTTTCGCAGATGGCGTTCGATTGGGATCTCGCGCTGCAGAAGATCGAGCGTGCCATCGAAAAGCTCAAACCAATGGCCAACACCAACGCCCTGTTGTTGATGAATGGCATTGATCACGCTGAAGCCGAGCCACGCATCCCGGAGATCATTCGACGCGCGAATGAGGTGCTCACCGACACGGTGATCCATCAAGGGACACTGGCCGACCATCTGAATCGCGTTCGGCAATCAGGAGTCACACTGGAGACGTTTGAGGGCGAGTTCCGGTGGGGGCGGTATTCGGAGATTCTTCAGGGGGTGTATTCGACCCGTATCCATCTCAAGCAACAAAACCATGCCGGAGAAATTCTGCTTGAGCGCTATATGGAGCCGCTCACGGCGCTGGCGTGGCTGTTCGGAGCAGATGTGCCTGAGGGCACACCGGCGCTGGCCCGGCACGCCTGGCGCTGGTTGCTGCTCAACCACCCCCACGATGATATCTATGGCAGTGGCATAGACGAAGTTCACCAGGAGATGATGTTTCGCTTCAGCCAATCCCGCCAGATTGCCGAGGCGCTGGTGCGCGACAGCCTGCGCCAGATCGCCCGGCAGGTGGATATGACCGCGCAAAGCGGAACGCCGGTGATCGTCTTCAATCCGCTGGGGTGGGAGCGCACCGAAATTGTCGAAGCGTTGATCGAATTCGACTTCGATGACCCCAAAGCCGGAAATTTTCAGATCGTCAGCGCCGGTGGCAAAGTGATGCCGCACCAGGTCCTCGAAGACCAGGAACGTTTTTGGATGGAGGTGCTTAAGCCGAACCGCAAGCGGTGCGTGCGGGTGTTGTTCCCGGCCCGCGTTTCTGCTATGGGCTATGCCACCTATTTTACGCAACCGGCGCAGGGCACACCAGTCGCACCCCCGGCGGCGCTGAAAGTCTCTGATCGCGGGGCTGAAAACGACTATCTCCGCTTCACCATTGCGGCTGATGGTGGTTTGCACATTGTTGATAAGACGACCGGTCATTCCTACGCCGATCTTCATCACTTTTACGATGTCGAGGACACCGGTGACGAGTATACATATTGCCCGTTTCGTGACGGCAGCCATGTGGTCAGCACGGTGGGCCAGCCCGCAACCGTTCGGGTCGTGCAAGATGGCCCATGTTGTGCTGTGTTCCGCATTGAACGGACGCTGGCCATTCCCAAATCGCTCACGCCCGATCGGAAGGCGCGCGCCGATGAAATCGCCCCCCTGACCCTTGTCTCGGAACTCCGGCTGTATGCCGGGCAGCCGGGATTGTTCATTACCACAGAAATTGATAATCAGGCGCACGATCACAAATTGACCGTTAATTTCCCGACCGGCCTCCGCGTGGGGCAGGTGCATGTCGATGAAGCGTTCATGGTGGCGGAGCGTGACCTCACGCTTCCGGATTCGGAGGGGTGGGTTGAGGACCCGACGCCGCTGATGCACCAACGGACATTCACCGACTTGAGCGACGGCACACGGGGCATGGCTATCCTCAATCGCGGTCTGCCCTCCGTAGAAGTCACCGGCGACGGCACCATTGCCCTGACGTTGTTGCGGGCGGTGGGTTGGCTCTCGCGCGATGATTTGTGGGTGCGGCGTATTGCCGCCGGCCCGCTCGTCCCCACCCCTGGGGCACAGTGTCCCGGTAAGTATCGCTATGAGTATGCAATTCTGCCCCACAGAGGGGACTGGCGGCAGGTGTACCAGGTGGCCCACAATTACAATGCGTCGCTACTGGCCCGCCGGGCAGATACGCATCCCGGACTTGAACTCAAAGAAATGAACATCACGAAGGATGATCCTGCGCTGGTCACTCCGATCCCGTGGCCGCGTGGCGGGCCATTCCCGGCCACAATGAGCGTGGTTGAGATTGAGCCGCCTGCTCTGGTGCTAAGCGCCGTGCGCCGCAGCGAGCGCGATACGTTGATCGTGCGCTGCTACAACATCACGCGTGAACCGCTTGAAGGGCTTCTCACCTGCGGGTTCGATATCGCAGAGGCTTACCTGACGAACCTGGCCGAAGAACGGCAAGAACGCCTCCACGTTGATGCGAACCGGGTCAGGTTTCACGCGCACGGCGGACAAACGGTCACGTTTGAGTTGGTGCCGTCGCTGGAGGAGAACTGACGATGGGTGAGATGACGTCACGGCAGCGCATGTTGACTGCTCTGACGGGAGGAATCCCAGACCGGCTTCCCGTGACGACGCACCACGTCATGCCCTATTTCCTCGACCGTTATATGGGCGGGATGACCTATCACGAGTTTTTCGATGCGTTTGATCTGGACGCCTGGTTGTGGACGGTTCCCTACAAACCCGATGCGGCCAAAGGAGACTATTACGATCCGAACCAGACATTCATCCACCCCCTGGATCATACGCACCGCGTGGTATCGGATAACTGGCGGATTGAAACAGAGGAAATTCCAGACTCCCAATACCAGACCACACGGTACCGTTTTGTCACCCCCAGGGGAACGCTCACGATGGTTCTGCAGGGCAATGTCTATACGGATTGGGTGGTCGAGCCGCTTATAAAGGACAAACGCGACATTGACCTGATCGCTGATTATGTCACCCACCCGACATGCGATGTCGAGGCCGTTAACCGGCGAGCCGAGGCTTTTGGCGAACGCGGTCTGGTGCGGGGGCACATCTGCTACTTTGACGTGTATGGTCAGCCGGGTTGCTGGCAAGATGCTGTTGAACTGGTCGGCACCGAACGGCTGATTCTGGAAACGTATGATGATCCCGAATGGGTGCATGAGCTGATCCGCATTCTGCAGGCCCGCAAGAAGACGTTCATTCGTTCGCTCAAAGGCGCTCGCTATGACGTGCTTGAGCTTGGCGGTGGGGCGGCGTCCTCGACCGTAATTTCGCCGCGCCTGTTTGACCAGTTCGTAGCTCCTTACGACGTGGAGCTGATTGCCCTGGCGCATGAGGTCGGCCAGCGAATCGTCTATCACACCTGTGGCGGCATGATGCCGCTGCTGGAGCGCATTGCGGACATGAACCCCGATGCGATGGAGACGTTTACACCACCCCACATGGGGGGCGATGTGCGGCTGGCCGAGGCAAAACAGCGCATTGGTCACCGCGTGTGCATGATCGGCGGTTTTGACCAGGGGCACTACTTCCAGGGATGTTCATCCGACCAAACTCGTGCCGAGGTGCGCCGCTGCTTTGAAGCGGCTGGCTCGCAGGGTGGCTATATCCTCAGCCCCTCCGATCACTTTTTTGATGCAGACCCCGAATTGATCGCGGCATTTGCCGAAGAGGCGCACTGTTGTGTGTATGAATAGGAGGTGTGTTTGATCGATGCGCTTGTATTACACGATCACCCGTAGCATGTGAATGAGGCCTGGCGGAACCGTACCCTTTCCCGTCATCAAGAAGCCGTTCGCCTCCATTCGACCCACCGCACACAAATTTGAGTGTCCAGGAGAGAGTAATTATGAAGCACAAACAGAAGGGTATTTCGCGCCGTACGTTTCTCAAGGGCACCGGTGCTGCTTTGGCCGGGGCTATGCTCGGCGGGGGAAAGATCGCCCAGCAAGGGGTGTTTGCACCGCGTGTTGTCCGCGCCGCCGATGAAGTCGTGCTGGCCATCCAGGGCTTTGCCCACGATGCCATCAAGGCCATTCTGCCAGAGTTCGAGGAGGCAACCGGCCTGACGGTCAAGCTCGAAGAAGGCCCGGCAAGCGGCAACGATATGTTGACGAAGTATAGCACCGCCTTCGCGGCCAACAACAGCCCGGTGGATGTCTTCAGCGACGCCGACGAAAGCTCGCCGGTGTTCATGCGTGCTGGCTGGATTGAGCCTCTCAATGACATCATCCCGCAGGAAACATGGGATGATTTCCCGGAGAGCATGGCCGGGCAAATTGAGAAGTTCCATAGCTTTGACGGCGGGCGCTATCGCATCCCCCACGAGTTTGCTATGGGGTACTTCTTCACCCGTTCCGACTGGTTGGCCGATAAGGGTGTCAACGCGCCGACCACCTGGGAGGAAATGGTCGAAGTCGGCAAGATGTTCACCGACCCGGCCAATGGCGTTTGGGGGACCACCGATGGCCTGATCAAGCCGGGTTTGCTCTATGTGTTCATGGCCTACCTGACGGCGCAGGCGGGTGGCGAGATCTTCGCTTTTGACGAAGGCACTGCCGACGCCTTCCAGTTCCTGTACGACATGATATACACGCACGAAATCTTCCCCGACACGGCCCTGAACCAGGACTACAATGCCCAGAACGAGTTGTACATGGCCGACAAGGTCGCGTTCATGCGCCAGTGGCCGTTCTTCCAGAGCGTGGCCGAGGGCAATACGGACTGGTATGCGCCGGAGAAGATGAAGATCGAGCTGCCGCCCGCCGGACCGGCTGGCAGCAAGAGTTGGTGGGGGGGCTGGGGTTTCTCGATCCCCACCTCAGCGCCTAACAAAGAGGGCGCGAAGGAGCTGATCAAGTTCCTGACTTCCAACGAGAATGCGCCGCGCCTCGCTGAGGGGCAGTCCTGGTTCATTATGCCGCGTGCGTCTATCCTGGCGCATTTCGAAGGCGTGGACAACCCCATCATCGAAGCGATGGGCGCGTATAGCGAAGCCCTGGTACCGGCGGCGCGTCCGTTCCACCCGCGTGTTGCCGAGGCGCAACTGGTCGTCGATGATATGGCTTCGCTGTTCCTCACTAATCAGGCGTCGCTGGCCGATGTGATGAAACAGGGACAGGAGTTGATCGAGGCACTTGAGGAGGAGTAATCCTCACTGGCCTGAAAACGTAATCGACAGGTAGAATACCTCATCGAAGGCAAGCTGTGAACCTTACGGCTTCGTGGCGTGCCGGAGATGAGGTATTGTTTTGGGCCTGCATGACGCCCGAAGTGATCGCGGTAAGCCGCATGCTGTGGGGTGTACAGAAAGGATGGCCATGTGCGAGTTGTTGGTGGCCCTGGTGGTCATCGGGGCCGTTGTTATCGCTGAACTGACGCGCAGGGGGGATTCCTCTAAGCGCCGGCGCAGGTGGTTCGCGGACGACGAACCGTACGAAAGCCCGTTGGGGTTGGTGGATGACCCCGAAGACGAATGGATCGAGTGGGCGATCATGGACGACCTGGAAGATGACTGGTAAACCCCTGGTCCACTAAATCTCTTGAATTATTCAAAACGCATCTCATGCTCGTAAGAACTTATGCGAGAGGCGGCGGCAGAGTTGGCAACCTCTGCCGCCGTGTGAGTGTATATGCAACCGTGCGCTGGCCGCCGGTGCGGGCACACCAGGCCGGGATAAACTCGGCTCTCAGCTACATGACCTGTTGTTCCAGGTTCCTGAGATACTTCAACCCTTCGGAAAGCAGAACATCGCTTGAGGGCGCGATCTGCCGCCAGACGCACGTGGCGGCCCGCATGGCGTCCGACACCTCGGTGAACGATTCCAGCCCGACGACGCCCTGATACTGGCCGTCGTGCAGCGCCCGGTAGATGGCCGCCCAATCGACTGTGCCGGTGCCAGGGGTTCCCCGGTGGCTTTCGCTCAGATGAAAGTGGCAGATGTAGGGTGCGACCTGTTTCGTGGGTGTGTAGAAGTCGTTTTCTTCGATGTTCATGTGGTAGGAGTCGGGGTGTATCCCGACGTTCGGCTCGCCAATCATCTCGCGCAGCCGGAGCGCCTGGGCGCATGTATTGATGAGGAAGGTTTCGTAACGATTGACCGGCTCAATACCCACCGTGATCCCGTAATCCTGGGCAAACCGCGCCACCTGCCGCAGGCCGTCGGCAGCGCGTTCCCAGTGGCGCTCGTCCGGCATGGTGTCGATTTTGCGCCCAATCGCCGAGTAGATCACGCCTGATAGAGTGTTTGCTCCCATGTCCGCGGTGGCCTTGACACAGGCTTTCAGGTATTCAACGGCACGCTGGCGGATCGATTCATCGTCGGCGGTCAGGTCTGTAGCTTCCGAACACGCGGTTGACGTGCACACGCCGAGTCCGGTGGCTTCGCAACGGTTCTTTATTGCTGCCGGGTCAATCTTCTCAAGCTCCATCAGCGGAATCTCGATCAGATCGAACCCCAATTGCTTCGCGCGGTCAATAAGGCCCAGCGTTTCGTTGCTCCAGCTTGTTGTCCACGCGTACGCATGAACGGCGTATTGTAATGATCCCATGTCCTTGCTCCCTTTCTATTTGTGCGTCTGTTTGCCGAAAAGCGCCGCGTGCGTCATAGGATCGCAACGATGTAGTCGTAAATGCGGCGCTTGATACGCAACTGGTTGAGTTGAAAGCCAATCTCGGCGACCTGCGGGTCCAGCTCAAAGAGATAGGTCTCGGAAAGTTCCCCCTGGGCGGCGAGTTTCAGTTCGTTTAAGCGCACGGACAAACGGTACTCGGTGCTTTCGCGTTTGAGTACATAAACCTGGTGTTCAAGCCTATAGCGTTGGGAGCCGCTGGCCTGCTTGAGTTGCGCTGCAATCGCCGCCACCTGGTCGTCAAGTTCGGCGCTCTGCGCTTTCAAACGCTCGATGATGGCGCGATCCGGCAATCCGTGATTGTTGCCCACGCGCCACACCGGGCGGGCCAGGAACCGGATTGGTTGCTCAGCGAGGGCGTCCGCGGTGGGGGGCAGTGGTTGTGAGATGGCCACCGTGACGATGTCTTTGGGCGGGACGGTGCGGATGGTTCCGGTGGGTTGGCCCCAGTTATCGGTTGCCTGGTAGGTCTTGCGCAAATCTACCGGGCGATCCGTCGGATTGTAAAAGCGGGCGAGGACGTTGCCGTCACGGACATGGAGGCTGCTCATTGGCAGGTTTTCTTGAAGGACGGGCCAGGTAGTCCGCGAGCCGTTGGCGCGGGTTTCCACGATCAGCGGCGGGTTTTGGAATCCGGCGTTCATGCGCTGAAGATCATGTGGCGTGAATTTCCCGATGGCAACGGCCAACTCATGCCGGACGTGGCGTTCACAACGGGCGTCTGGCACATAGAAAAATGGGCCGGCGTCCCCTACCCGGTGTTGGAAACCGGGCCGGGTTAACCACTCGACGGAGCGCCGCAGCGTGACGGCGATTCGCCCCTGGTCGTCAGCCTGGTAGGCGTGCACGCCCCGGGCAAACACAGTGGCCGAGGATGCGTCACCGGATACCGTGATGAAGTCGTGGAACGGAAAGGTTTTGACTTCGCCAATTTCACGCTGTCCAAGCAGCACCTCCCCCAACGGCGGGTCAAGATCGCGGGGTAGCAGATCGCGGTCGACGGTGGCTCGCCGCACCACGTCAAATGGCATGCCAGCATGGATCGGGCCGCGATGGGCGGTCTCGAAGACCATATCAACCCGAAAATCTGTGCCCTGGGAATCGAGATCAACTTGCCAGCGCACCAACGGCGTTTGATCGAATATCAGCCGGACGGTGGCCGTGACGGAGGCGGTGTCCCACACCAGCTCGCACGGGTAGCGTATGACACAATGCGCGGGGCTTTCCTGCTCGATGACAGGCGTGCCGGTGAGGCGGCACGCTGCCTGTCGAGTCCCGGCTTCGTCGGAATACGTGTCGCCGTTTTCGGCCATGACGATCAGGCGTCCGAGGGTGGCCGCGCCCATCTGCAGGCTGCCATCCGCGTTGAGCCGCGCCGTATATGCGCCGTTCTGCCATTGGAATGTCGCCACCGGTTTTTCGGGCTTCGCAACGGGCACTATGTCATCAATGCGCCACACGCCGACGCCATGTGTCTGCGCGTGGTAGCACTGATCGTGCCCCGTGTGCCAGCCGTCGTATGGGAACGGGTTGGTGCTCAACGCGTATATGCCCGGCGCAAAATCGCGCAGAATGGTGGCCGCTGACTCCTGGATATCGGCTACGGCCTGCTCGAAGACTTGCCGGTAGGTGACCTCCATTTTCTCATGTACCTGGTCGATGCTGACTCCGCAAATGCAGTCATGTACGGCATTTTGGAGCAGCGTGCGCGACCAGGCTTCGTATGTGGGCGCGTGGTAAGGGCGGCCTTTCATGCGGGCTAGTGCTGCCAGTGGCTCGCAGACCTGATAAAGCATATGTGCGCAATCCCACGCCATGATTTTGAGATAAGTACGGGCGGAAAATGTGCCAGGGAATGTTGCGCCATATTTCCCGGAGTTCAATTCCCCGGTGATGCGCGGTAATGAGTTGACGCGCTCTTTCACGATGCGGGCGAACGCTTGTGGGGTCGATGCGCCGACTTCCAGGTCAGGTGGCATGGCAGAGGCGTTCTGTTGAAAGAAGGTGACCGGGTCTTCGGGGCTGTCTTCGAGGTCGTAGCCATCGAATAGCGGAATATCGGGGGTGGGGTAGTAGGGCCGCAGCTTTGCGATTTCAGAGGTTAACCGCCGGACGGCAATCTCAGGCGCATGCGTGACGCCATACAGGTTGCGATAGCCCCCGAACAGGCTGATTGTAAACAACTCCTGCCCGTTGCTTCCTACCCAGTTGAAGTAAGGCGCAAGTTGGGGAACCCCGCGCCACACGTACACGGCCTCGATGCCGAACATGGCATGTAATTGCGGGGCTTGTGAGATGTGCCCGAAGGTGTCAACTAACCAGCCTGTGTTGTGGTTTGTGCCGCCCAGGCGTTTGACATCTTCGATGCCATATAACAGGTTCCGGATCAAAGCCTCGCCGTTGGTTAATTGCCAGTCGGGCTGGCAGTAATAGGGGCCGAGGATGAGATTTCCATTTTTGACGAGTTCGTGGACAGTAGGCTGGTAGTCGGGGGCAATGTTCAGCAAGTCCTCGATGACCAGGGTTTGCCCATCCAACAAGAAGTGGAAATCCGGATTCGCCTGAGCCAACTGCGCGAGCTTGTCGATCAGGCCGGAAATCCACCGGCTGGTGTAAATTGAGGTTAGAAACCACTCGCGATCCCAATGGGTGTGATTTATGATATGCGCTTTGGTTTTTGTCGTGTCCATAGAGTTGCCTGGCATTGATTGCCTGAATAGGGGGAAGACCTTCCATGATTCGATTGGGGTTCAGAACGTTATGGAACCCCTGTAGGGCACTGGTATGCGGCCCGGAATTGAGGAACAAGGGCACCCAGACAGGAAAACTGCAAAATCACCGGGGTGATTGTACTGCGGGGCTGGCTGGTTGGACAAATTGATCTGGGGACACATCCAACCAGCCAGGGCTAATCATGCCGCGAACGTGAGACGGCGCAGCGTCTGCGCATTGATCGCGACGATAACTGTGCTCAGCGACATCAGCAACGCTCCGACGGCGGGTGATAACACGATGCCGATCGGAGCCAGCACTCCGGCGGCCAGGGGCAACGCAAAGATATTGTAGCCGGTTGCCCAGATCAGATTCTGGATCATCTTCCGGTAGGTGGCGCGGCTGAGATCAAAAATGTTGACAGCATCCAGCGGGTTGCTGCGCACCAGGATGATCCCGGCTGACTCAATCGCCACATCGGTGCCGCTGCCGATGGCGATACCCACATCGGCGCGTGTCAGGGCGGGGGCATCGTTGACGCCATCACCGACCATGGCCACCTGTTTACCCTGTTTCTGAAGCTCCGCTACTTTCCGGTCCTTATGCTCTGGCAGTACCTCAGCAAAGTAGGTGTCGATGGCCAATTCCTCGGCCACCGAACGGGCCACCGCTTCGCTATCGCCGGTCAGCATCGCGACCTCGACCCCCATCGCATGCAGCCGCCGCACCACTTCGTGGCTCTCCGGACGGATCACGTCGGCCAGCGCAAATGCTGCGACGGGTTGCGTCTCATCAACGAGATACACGACGGACTGCCCCTTTTGCCCTGCCTGATCACTGAACTGGCGCAGCTCGTCGGGCAGCTCGCTGTCAAGCATCTCCAGCAAGCGCGGGCCGCCCACATACACCGCCCGGCCATCATAACTGGCGCGGATACCGCGTCCTTTGATCGCTTCGAAATCTCGGACCGGCGGGGGCGTGAGATCGCGTTGTTCAGCCGCTCGCCGGATGCCACGCGCGATCAGGTGTTCGGAGTCGCTTTCCACGGCCAGCGCAACGGCCAGGGCTTTGTCTTCATCCCAGCCATTCGCGGTCGCCATAGCGACCACGCCGAATTGCCCCTCGGTCAACGTGCCCGTCTTATCAAAGATGACGATATCAACCAGGCGGGCCTTTTCGAGCGCCAGGCGGTCGCGCACCAGAATGCCGTTGCGCGCACCAAGTGAGGTGCTGATCGCCACCACCAGCGGCACGGCTAACCCCAGCGCATGAGGGCAGGCGATAACCAGCACCGTCACCGCGCGTTCCAACACGTCGATCTCGAAGCCAATGGCCAGCACCCACGCCACGGCGGTCACGGCAGCCACCGCCAGCGCAATGTAAAACAACCAACTGGCCGCTTTGTCGGCCAAAATCTGCGTATGGGACTTGCTCTGCTGCGCCTGTTCGACCAACCGCATGATGCCTGCCAGCGCCGTGTCGTCGCCGGTTGCGGTGACGCGGACGCGCAAGCTCCCATCGCCGTTGATCGTCCCGCCGATCACTTGATCGCCAGCGTTCTTTTCCACCGGCCTTGATTCACCGGTAATCATTGCCTCGTCAACGTTGGAGTGACCCTCCTCGACGACGCCATCCGCCGGGATGCTCGCACCGGGCCGCACCAGGATCAGATCGTCAGTGTGAAGCTGGCTGGCTGGAATTTCTTCGATGTCTCCGGCGGGGGTAATTCGCTCTGCCGTATCCGGCATGAGCTTCGCCAGTTCATTGAGCGCGCCAGACGCCTGCCGCACACTGCGCATCTCAATCCAGTGCCCAAGCAGCATGACGTCGATCAACGTTGCCATTTCCCAGAAGAAACCGCTATCAGGGGCAAAAAACAACGCAAACGCGCTGTAGACGAAGGCAACCGTAATCGCCAGCGAGATCAGCGTCATCATGCCAGGGCGGCGGTTTTTGACTTCGGGCACCGCCATCTGTAGGAATGGCAAGCCACCATAAAAAAAGATGGCTATAGCAAAGCCCGGTCCAATCCAGCGATCACCGGTAAACTCCACCATGCGAAAGCCAAACCAGTCCTGGATCATGGGGCTAAAAAGCAACACCGGGATGGTTAATACCAGCGATACCCAGAACCGGTTGCGAAACATGATCTCATGGCCGGCGTGATCCACGTGTGCGCTGTGCCCGGCATGATTGCGCCCATGTGCTTCAATCGAATGTGCCGGGGCATGAGACTCGTGTTGAGAATGTTCCTGGCCAGTGTGATGGGAGTGTTCCACGATAGAGTTCCTCTCTCGT
>CAZSXY010000086.1:12064-17954 GCA_964611395.1 uncultured Anaerolineaceae bacterium
AGCACGTTCGAGGCGTACGAGCCGACTCGCCGTAGCTTCGGCGGTGGTGATTACACTCTGTTCCGCAGCGCGCAAAATCCCAACGACATTTTTCTGTTGTTTTCGTGGGATAGCCTGGAAAATGCACGGCGGTTTATCGAGAGCGATGAATTGCGCGGGGCAATGGAGAAAGCCGGTGTCGTAGGCCGTCCAGAAATCCATTTTTTGGAGGGTGCTAACTGATATCGCACAGATACCCAACCGGGTTGCATGCCGTCTTGGCTGCCCGCCCGGTTGGATGCTGCGGTGTCTTCAGTAAGGAACTGACGCCGCACAACGCCGTTGATTTGTTTACTTCCTGCGCATGCTTTCGCCATGTGTACCGGCTCCGTTCCGTTTTCAGTGCGCCGTATTGACGGGCGGAGTCACATCGCAATCTTCATTGAACGTGATCAGGTGAGCTTGCGCCAGCGTGAGAACTATCTCCGAAACCAGGTCCACTGACTCCTGTCCATCTGGCGGGTCGGACAGTGCGATCCAGCACTCATTGTCGCGGCCATGCGCTACCAGGGTTATGGGCGGAGACGACGTTTGCCCATACACCAACATCACGGCATACTGGCAGTTGCATAATGCCGTGCTGTGATGCGGGCAAGTGCAGCCTGGAACCAATGCCAAAGCCGAGCGCAGATCAAACGACTGCTCCACATGGAATCCGGCTGCGTTCAATGCCTGGCGAATAGAAACCGTGATTTCACCACAGCAGCGATGGGCTGTAAATTCACGTGGCACAAGCGATATCCCTCCATTTTTTCTATCTGGTTTGAGTATAGGTGGTGACCGGCTCCCCCTGTAGCGCCGTATGCCGTGTTTTGGCATAAGCATTTTGGCGGGGTCGAACGACGCTCATACGCCAAATGGCCCGGGGCGTGCCGCACTAATCGTGGTAAGCTAAAATAGTGATGACGTTCCTAAGGTTAAGAAACAATGACAGCAGATCAGCCGATTCGCGTGGTGTTGGCTGACGATCACCAGGTCGTCAGGCATGGTATCAAACAGTTTTTGTCTGCCGCCGGGATTGAAATCGTGGCCGAGGCGGAAAATGGTGAGCAGGCGCTCCAACAAATCGAGCGGCACCAACCCGATGTCGCTGTGCTCGATATCCAGATGCCGGTGTATAGCGGCATCGAGGTAGCACGCCGGGTTCGCGCCAAGAATTTGCCGGTTGGATTGCTTATTCTGACAGCTTACGATGACGATCCTTATCTGATAGCGGCGCTTGAAGCCGGAGTCAATGGTTTTGTGCTAAAGACCGCCGACATGGAGGAGATCATTGAGGCGGTTCGAGCCGTGAACGAGGGACGTTCGGCGCTAGACCCGGAGGTTGTGCCGAAATTGATGCATGCCTTAAGTGGCGGGCGTGCGCCGCAGGTGGTCTATGAATCGCTCACCGGGCGCGAACTGGAGGTGCTGCAAGCGGCTGCACGCGGATTGACCAACAAGGCTATCGGCGTATTGTTGAGCATCAGCGATCGCACCGTTCAGGGGCATCTGCGCCGGATTTTCGAAAAGCTGGATGTGGCCAATCGAACGGAAGCTGTCGTCAAAGCCTCCCAACTTGGCTTGCTTGAATTACCCATCTCTCATGAAAACCCGTCTGATTAGCCTGCCGCTGCAACTGCTCGCGTTTGTCGTATTGCCATTGCTGGTCTTGCTGGTGTTGGTGGCGTTTGGGGGCGTGGCGCTGCACCAGTCTGCCATGCGTGACTTGCTGGTAGACCACAATCGTCAGATCGTTGCGGGCGCAGCCGAAAGCCTGTCGAGTGACTTGATGCGGCGACAGGAAGTGCTGTCCGACCTGGTCGCCGGTATAGCAAACGGTGACCAGGCGCGGCGTGTTCTCGAACAATCGGGCTGGCTCCGCTGGTTTTTTGATCATGGGGTGGCATTTTATGCAGCGGATGGGCAGTTATTGGCCACGCTTCCGCCCGCTTCCCCTGACTTGCGGGACTGGGATGCGCGGGGAGCGACGCTCACTTTCCTCCCCCTGGTTGAACCGGGGGAAAACACCACGCGAATCCTCGTTGCGACGGCGGAGAATAGCGCAGGCATTCGGGCCGCCGGGGTTGTCTCGCTCCATTCGTTGGCTTCGGCGGATGTCCTGGAAAGCCTGCGCCAGTCCGGCAGCACCGCGGTGTATTTGCTTGGGGCACAGGCAACCGTGCTCTATCACAGCGACCCCGCTTATGTCGGCCAGCGCTTCGACGACATGATCGCTGGCGTAGCGGCAACGCTTGAGACGCGCGAACGCACCGATTCCGAGGGAAATGACGTCGTCGCTACAGTGGTGCCGGTGCTGGCAGCGCAGTGGACTCTTGTTCAGGAAGAACGATGGAAAGAAACGCTAAGCCCGCTTATGCGTTATTCGCAGGCGGCCCCGCTGGCGCTGGTGCCGGGGCTGATCATTGCCGTTGGCGCGGTCTGGTTTGGGATTCAGCAGATCGTCTACCCGTTGCGGCGGCTGGAAGCGCAGGCCACTGACCTGGCCTGGGGCGACTTCGCCGCCATTGAGCGCGAGGTAGGCGGCATTGAGGAGATCCGGCGGCTGCAGGCGACGCTTCAACATATGTCGCAACGGGTTCAAGCGGCGCAGGCTGGTATGCATAACTATATTGGAGCCATTACCCATGCCCAGGAAGACGAGCGGAGACGGCTGGCACGCGAACTGCACGACCAGACTGCTCAGGCGCTCGTTGCCCTGGATCATCGCCAGCAGATGCTTAAGCCCTACCTCAAGGACGATCCCGCCGCCGAAGCATTGCTGGCGGAAATCCGGGCGATGATCGTCGAAACGATCAACGATCTCCGGCGCATCGTGCGCGCGTTGCGGCCCGTCTATCTCGAAGAACTGGGACTGATCCCGGCGCTGCAAATGCTGGCGCGCGACCTGGAGCTTGATGCCAAGATGACGGTCAGTTTTGAGAAAGCAGGTTCCCCCCGGCGCTTGACTCCCGAACACGAAATGGCGTTGTACCGCATCGCGCAAGAAGCGCTGAATAATGCCTGGCAGCACAGTGACGCCTCGCAATTGTGGTTAACGGTGCGATTCGAGGCGACCCAGGTGATTGTCTCGGTGCGGGATAATGGCAAGGGATTCCCGGTTCCTCGCCATGCCGTCGAACTGAGCGCATCCGGTCAGAAGCACTTCGGGATCATGGGGATGTACGAGCGTGCGGCGCTCATCGGGGCGCATCTCCAAATTCAGTCGGAACCTGGTACCGGCACGACCGTCACCGTCCGCGCCCCGATTGAGCCGCCGCCGGGAAAAAACTGACCGCCGGTCGGGATCGGCGAACCGGTCTGGAGCAGCACCACGCCAAAAAGCGTATTGCCATCTGCCGAATAGATCGTCACAATCACCCGGTAGTCATCTGGAAAACGAGTCAGGAAGGCGAGGAAACGATGCGCGCACAACGCGTTTTTGGAGTGATCGCTGTCTTGTTGATAGGCGCGGTGCTGCTGGTTGCGTGCGGCTCATCAAGCAACGACAACGAGCCGAAGAACGAACCCACAAACACCCCGGTGGAACAGGAGCGTAGCGAAACCGGAGGTGGCGATACGGCGCAGGGCGAATACCGTACGCTGACCATCGACGAGTTTGCCGAGATCGTTGAAAACCGCGCCGGTGAGTATCAGATTGTCAACGTCCATATCCCATACGCAGGGGAGGTGGCGAACACCGATGCTAACATTCCCTTCAATGATCTGGACGCGCTGATGGCAGCGATTCCGGACAAAGATACCCCCGTGATCCTCTACTGCCGCAGTGGCAACATGAGCCAGCAGGCCAGCAGCGCTTTGGTCGAGCAGGGCTATACGCAGGTGTGGGATGTGCCTGGGGGCATGGTCGCCTGGCAAAGCAGCGGACGCACACTGATCGATAAGTAGCGGCCAACCGGCAACACGGCTTCAAGAGCAGAACATTCGACGGCGGGCAAGCGCGCGCCGTCTTTTCTTTGGGTGCGCCGCAGAAAGTGACATTTCGCGCATGAGGTAATACGCCATTTGGCGCATGCCGCTGGCGCCCCGCTGCCTTATAGTAGGAGAAACCTGTTGTCAGTAACACGGAGAACCAGTATGCGCTTCGCAAGACGATTGGTGATCATTCTCATTCTGCTGCCGGGGAGCCTGGCACTGGCTGCTTGCGGCGGATCGAGTGATTCGGATGCCGAATTGGCCAGCGCCGCGCTGTTGCCCGACTGGGCACGCAATGCCCCGTCCCGCGTGCGCGAGGCGTACCAGTACGCCGTGGCCAACCCGGACGAACTGGCAAAATATCCCTGCTACTGCGGCTGTGGGGCGATGGGGCACACCAGCAACTTGAGTTGCTACATTCAAGATATCGCGCCCGATGGCACGATCACCTTTGACAATCATGCCAACGGCTGCGGCATTTGCGTCGATATTGCCCAGGATGTGATGCGCCTGAAAGCGCAAGGGATGTCATCGCCGGAAGCTCGCGCATACATCGACGCGCAGTACAGCCCCTTTGGGCCTGGCACCGATACGCCCCTGCCGGTGGAGTAGTCTGATGCGAACCTTGTTCCGCCGGTTTACCGCTTCCCCGCGTTTCATCTGGCTGTCGTTCGGCCTGGTGATTGCGTTCGTGTTGACCATGCCCCTGCCGGGCGATGCCCGCGCTACGACGCACGAGATCACGCTGGAGGCGACGCAGTTCGAATTCACGCCAGGCCGTATCCGCGTAAACCAGGGCGATCGGGTTGTGATCAACCTTGCGGCGGTAGATGTAGTGCACGGCTTTTACCTGGATGGGTATGGGGTGGAAAGACGGGTTGAGCCGGGCGTCACCGGGCAAATCACGTTTGTAGCCGACAAAGCCGGGAAATTCCGCTATCGCTGCTCGGTGAGTTGCGGCCCTCTCCACCCGTTCATGATTGGCGAACTGGTTGTGGAGTCGAATACACCCTACTGGCGCGCCGTCGGGGTCACGCTGGTTGCAGCGATGGGCATGTTGGTTTATCTGTGGCAAACAGGCAAGAGCACAACAGTTCAGGAGGTTATCAGTGGGACGCACTAAGAAGAATCGTCGTAGCAAGAAGCGATCCGCTAGCAACACGACATGGATCGTGGCCGGTTTGGTTGGCGGCATTGTCCTCGTCGTTGCCGCTCTGGCGCTGTTCTCGCGCGGCGATGATCAGCCGGGCCAGAAAGCGTTCGATCCGGATTTTGAGCCAATGGTCAAGGGCGCACCGCGCGTCGAGGTGTTGCCAGACCCCGTTGTCGACTATGGCGATGTGAAACTGGACACGGTTATCACTACAACGTATACCGTGCGTAACGTCGGCGACAAGCCACTGTACATCTATGGAGAACCGCGAGTCGAACTCGTGGAGGGC
The DNA here is from genome assembly GCA_964611395.1 of uncultured Anaerolineaceae bacterium. Classification (GTDB taxonomy): domain Bacteria; phylum Chloroflexota; class Anaerolineae; order Aggregatilineales; family Aggregatilineaceae; genus CAZSXY01. The sequence continues at coordinate 17,461 of CAZSXY010000086.1, forward strand.
TGTTGACCGCCTCGCGCTGTCGTCAGTTCGACGACCATTGATCCTGGCCACGAAGCCACGATTTCGCTTTCGTTCATGATGCACGCCGGTATGGATGGGCCACACGAGTTCCGCGTTCACCTGGAAACCAACGACCCAGAAGAACCGGTGAAGTACCTGACTATTCTATCGAACTGGGTGCCCTAAATGGTCACTGAGGGACGAGTTGACCTGTTGGAGCGCGTGCCACTGCTCAAGCAGATGTTGAAAGCACGCGCCTTCCAACCGGTCTTGATCCTGCTGACGTTGTTTGTTTTCACGCTCGCCATCCTGACCGGCCTCGCCGGTACACCCGCCGGAAGCCGTAACTTTGGCATCATTTTCGTGTGGATCGTGTGGTGGGCGTTGCTGATCGCGGTGTTGGTGCCGCTGTTCGGGCGGTTGTGGTGTATGGTGTGTCCCATCCCCGCGCCCGGCGAATGGCTCCAGCGCCGCGCGATTATCCGGCGCGTGCC